>NZ_BPRG01000060.1:0-30141 GCF_036984265.1 Pseudonocardia sp. D17
CCTGAAGAAGGCCGAGCAGTCGATGACCGACCGCGTCGTCGAGGCCTGCCAGACGCTGAAGTCCGCCGGGCGCACCCTGCGCTGAGGGCCGCCTGCGGGCTCGGGGCAGGATTGGCGCCATGAGTGAGCGTCAGCGAGCGAATCATCGGCACAGCGCGTGCGCGCAGCGCCGCCCGAGTCCCGGCGAGGGCGTGCGATGAGTCTGCACGGGAACCTGCTCGGCCCCGAGCCCACGCGGCTGCCCGTCGACCCGGCTGCGGCGGAGCTGGCGGGCGGTACGGATGCCAAGGCGGTCGCCGCCGCGCATCCCGCGTCCATGATCGCGTGGGCGACGCTGGCCGAGGACGCGCTCGCGTCCGGCGAGCCGGTCACGGCCTACGCCTACGCCCGCACCGGCTACCACCGCGGCCTCGACCAGCTGCGGCGCAACGGCTGGAAGGGTTTCGGTCCGATCCCGTGGTCGCACGAGCCCAACCGCGGGTTCCTGCGGGCCCTGGCCGCGCTGCTGCGGGCGGCCGAGGCGATCGGTGAGACCGACGAGGTCGAGCGCTGCCGCACGTTCCTGGCCGACTCCGACCCGGCCGCCCCGGGCGAGCTCGGCCTCTCCTGAGCGTCGGAGGCAGGCGGGCCGCCCCCGGTCGGGGCCGTGCCGTCGGCCGGGTGGCCCGGCGCGGGAACCGGGACACCCCGGACGGGCGTTCCGCGTCGGAACGTCCTCGCGGCGTCGCGGCGCCGTTCCACTCCGGTGACCTGGCGGTCACAATGGGTGGGAGAGAATGATGGGCGGCGGGGGGCGCCGGAACGGTCGACTCTTGGGGAGAGGTCGAGCAGCAGTGCAGTTCCTAGTCAGGTGGGTCATTCGTCCGCTCGCTCTACTGCTCTGGAGGCCGCGTGTCGAGGGCGCCGACGGCGTCCCGACGACCGGCCCGGTGATCTTCGCGTCCAATCACCGCGCCGCCGTCGACACAGCCGTGATCCCGCTGGTCACGCCGCGCCCGGTCGCGTTCCTGGCCAAGGCCGAGTACTTCACCGGTCGCAGTCTCAAGAGCCGCGTCGGCGCGCGGTTCCTCTCGGCGCTGGGCTACGTCCCGGTCGACCGCGGCAACGCCAAGGCCGGGCTCGCCGCGCTCGACGCGGGCCGCACCGTCCTCGAGGCGGGCGGCGCGTTCGGCATCTACCCGGAGGGCACGCGCTCGCTCGACGGCCGCCTGCACCGCGGGCACACCGGCGTCGCGACGCTCGCGCTCACCACCGGCGCGGTGGTCGTCCCGGTCGGCCTGGTGGGCACCGAGAAGGTGCAGCCCGTCGGGGCGAAGGTGCCGCGCATCAAGCCCGTCACCGTCCGGTTCGGCACGCCTCTCGACTTCTCGCGCTACGAGGGTCTCGAGAACTCGCCGGCCATCCGGCGCGCCGTGACCGACGAGGTGATGGACGCGATCGCCCAGCTCACCGGCCAGGAGTACGTCGACTCCTACCACCGCCGCCCGGACTCGTCCGCCGCCGCGTGAGGCGGTGGGGCCGGGCGTGCCCGCTCGGCGCCGGCCAGCACCGTCGACGTCCAGCCCGGGTGGGCCGCGACCGCCTCGGCGAGCGCCCGCTGCGCGCCGACGGCGTCGTGCCCGACGGCCGTGGCGAGGCTGCCGCGGCCCCGTAGCGACGTCAGGGACCAGTCGTCGCCGACGGCGCCGTCCGCCGAGTCGTCGCCCCACACGAGCACCTCGGTCGCCAGCACGCGACGTCCGCCGAGGTACGCGGACGAGGCGGTGAGCCCGGCGTCGCCGAGCTCCTGCGTCTGGTGCAGCAGCACCCGGTCCGACGTCGTGCCCGGAGCCGGACGCGCACGTTCGACCACCCGCGTCGTCCCGGCGTAGCGTCCCGACGGCTCGCCGCTGCGCCCCCCGACGAGCACCTCCCTGGCGCGCAGCCGTGCCGTCGGGTGCAGCGTCGCGTGCAGCAGCGTGCGGTGGTCGGCGCGGGAGGTCACGACCGTCGGCTCCGGCAGGTACTGCAGGCAGGCCCCGTCGTCGAGCTCGACGCGGACGGTCAGGGTGCTCGCCCGGCCGGCCCCGGGCAGCGCGACGGCCGCGGCGACGCCGGTGAGCACCAGCGCCGCCCCGGGCCCGACGCGGACGTCGAGCTCCACGTCGTCGCCCGCGAGCGGGGTGGTCGCGGACCCGACGAGGTGGACGGTCACCCCGGTGTCGAGGGCGCCGGCGACGCCGCGGCGCGGCACCAGCGACAGCGGCGACTCCGACCGCAGCTCGCGCACCACGCACCGGCCACCGGTGTCCCGCTCGACCGCGAGCACGGCGCGGGCGCGCACCTCAGGCCGCCGCGCGGACGGCGCCGACCTGCGCGAGCACCCACTCGCCGACGTCGGTGGCCCCCGGGTCGTGAACGAGCGACTGGGCGATGACCGGCAGCTCGCCGCGCATCCGGTGCGCATCCGAGGTCATGACGCCGAGGTCCGCGCCGACGAGCGGTGCCAGGTCGATCTTGTTGATGACGAGCAGGTCGGCGGTCGTGACGCCCGGCCCGCCCTTGCGCGGCACCTTGTCGCCGCCCGCGACGTCGACGACGAAGATCTGCCGGTCGACCAGACCCCGGCTGAACACGGCGGTGAGGTTGTCGCCGCCGGACTCGACGAGCACGAGGTCGAGGTCGCCGAACCGCTCCTCGAGCTTCTCGACGGCGTCGAGGTTCGCGGTGATGTCGTCGCGGATGGCGGTGTGCGGGCAGCAGCCGGTCTGGACGGCCTCGACGCGGTCGGGCGGCAGCACGGCGTTGCGGCGCAGGAAGTCGGCGTCCTCGGTCGTGTAGATGTCGTTGGTGACGACGGCGAGCCGGACCCGGTCGGCCAGGCTGCGCGCCAACGCCGCGACCAGCGCGGTCTTGCCGCTGCCGACCGGTCCGCCGATCCCGATCCGGACCGCCCGGCCGTGGGTGGGCGGGGTGTCGTGGTGGTCGGGCTCGGTCTCGGTCGGGTCGTAGGTCACCAGGTGACCGTGGCCGTGGCCGACGTGGTCCTCAGGACGCAAAGAGACGCACCTGCTCTCGGTGGTGGCGGACGTGGGACTGGGCCAGGAGGTCGAGCATCGGGGCCCCGGGTGCGGGGAGGTCGGCGGGCGCCCGGTCCGCCGCCGCGACGGCGAGCGCGACCACCTCGTCGACGGTCGGCGCCATCGCGACGATCGCGGCGTTGACGGCGATCGGGTCGAGGCCGAGCAGCCGGACGGCGGCCGAGGCCGGTCCGCTCACGGCCAGGTACGCGACGCACTGCGCGGCCTCGACGGGGTCGCCGCCCGCGATCCCGACGACCGCCCCGACGAGCAGCGGATGGTGCGGCCGCGGATGCGCCGCCACCAGCGCGTCGAGGACCGGGGACGGCCACGACGCGCGGGCGGCGCGCAGCGTGCCGCGACCCTGCGCGCGCGACGCGTCGCGTTGCGCCGCCGACGGGGTGCGCGCGTCGAGCTCGGCGTCCAGCGCCGCCCAGCACGGCTCCGCGGAGCCCGCGGCGACCGCCGCCGCCGCGGCGAAGGAGGCGGCGACGAGACCCGCGGTGCGCAGCCTCCCGTGCAGGAACGTGCCGAGATCGCCGACCCCGGTGACCAGCGCGCGGGCCACGGCCTCCTCCAGGCCGCCGGAGTGCACGTGGCCGCCGCCGGGGAACCGGGCGTCGGACAGGACGAGCGTGGTGAGGGTGGGCATCAGAACAGGAAGTAGCGCTGGGCCATCGGCAGCTCGGACACCGGGGCGGGCTCGACGACGTCGCCGTCGATCCGCACCTCGAAGGAGTCGGGATCGACCTTCACCGAGGGGGTCGCGTCGTTGAGCAGCATGTGGGCCTTGGTCACCGACCGGGTGTCCGCGACCGGCGCGGCCGGCTTCGCGAGGCCGAGCGACTCCAGCGACTGCGCCTCCAGCGCCGCGGGGGCGACGAAGTTCAGGCTCGTCGCCGCCGCGACCGCCGGTGCCGCGCCGAACATCGGCCGGGCCAGCACCGGCTGCGGGGTCGGGATCGACGCGTTGGCGTCGCCCATCGCGGCCCACGCGATGAACCCGCCCTTGAGCACGAGGTCGGGGCGGATGCCGAAGAACTTCGGGTCCCACAGCACGAGGTCGGCGAGCTTGCCGACCTCGACCGACCCGATCTCCTCGCCCATGCCGTGCGCGATCGCCGGGTTGATCGTGTACTTCGCGACGTAGCGCCGCGCCCGCAGGTTGTCGGCCTGCCCGTCGCCGGGCAGCGCGCCGCGGGCCGCCTTCATGACGTGCGCGGTCTGCCAGGTGCGGATGACGACCTCGCCGATGCGGCCCATGGCCTGCGAGTCCGAGCTCATCATCGAGATCGCGCCGATGTCGTGCAGCACGTCCTCGGCGGCGATCGTCGTCGGCCTGATGCGGCTCTCGGCGAACGCCAGGTCCTCGGGTACCGACGGGTTGAGGTGGTGGCAGACCATCAGCATGTCGAGGTGCTCGTCGAGCGTGTTGACGGTGTGCGGCCGGGTCGGGTTCGTCGAGCTGGGCAGGATGTTCCCCGTCCCGACGACCTCGATGATGTCCGGCGCGTGCCCGCCGCCGGCGCCCTCGGTGTGGAACGCGTTGATCGAGCGGCCGGCGATCGCCTCGACCGTCGACTCCAGGAAACCGGCCTCGTTGAGGGTGTCGGTGTGGATGGCGACCTGTACGCCGGACGCGTCCGCGACGCGCAGGCACGCGTCGATCGCCGCCGGGGTCGTCCCCCAGTCCTCGTGCAGCTTGAACCCGCCCGCGCCCGCCCGCAGCTGCTCCCAGAGCGCGTCGGTGCTGGTCGTGTTGCCCTTGCCCATCAGCAGGACGTTGACCGGCAGGTGGTCGAGCGCCTGGAACATCCGCGCGAGGTTGCGCGGCCCGGGCGTGACGGTCGTGGCCTTCGTGCCCTCGGCGGGCCCGGTGCCGCCGCCGCCCAGCGTCGTGAGCCCCGCGGCGAGCGCGGTGTCGACGAGCCCCGGAGTGATGAAGTGGACGTGGACGTCGATCCCACCCGCGGTGAGGATCTTGCCGTTCCCGGCGATGATCTCCGTGGACGGCCCGATGGGGAAGTCCACGCCGTCCATGGTGTCCGGGTTGCCCGCCTTGCCGATCCCGGTGATGCGCCCGTCGGTGATGCCGACGTCCGCCTTGACGACGCCCCAGTGGTCCAGGACCACCGCGCCGGTGATGACCAGGTCGGGGGCGCCCTCGGCCGAGGTCACCGTGGACTGACCCATGGACTCGCGGATGACCTTGCCGCCGCCGAAGATCACCTCGTCGCCCGAGGCCGGCCCACGGCTGCGGTCCTCGGTCACCTCGATCAGCAGGTTCGTGTCGGCCAGCCGGATGCGGTCGCCCGTCGTCGGGCCGAACAGGTCTGCATAGCGGGCCCGGTCGATGGCCGTCATGCGCCGTAGTTCCTCTCGGTGGGCTCCGCGGTGCGCTCGTCCAGGGCTCCGGCGTACTCGGCGCGCAGCCCGGACACCCGGCGGGCGCCGGCCAGCGGCACCAGGACGACCTCCTTCTCGACGCCCGGCTCGAACCGCACCGACGTGCCCGCAGGCACGTCGAGCCGGGTGCCCCAGGCGGCCGCACGGTCGAACGCCAGCCCGGGGTTGACGGCCGCGAAGTGGAAGTGGGAGCCGACCTGCACGGGCCGGTCACCGGTGTTGGTGACGACGAGCGTCGTGCGTTCCCGGCCCGGATTGAGCTCCACGGGCTCGTCACCGGGAATGACCTGTCCCGGGGCCCAGCCGCCCGCGGCGGCGCCTCCGCCCGCCATCAGACGATCGGGCTGTGCACGGTGACGAGCTTCGTGCCGTCCGGGAACGTGGCCTCGACCTGGACCGAGTCGATCATCTCGCCGACCCCGTCCAGCACGTCGGCGCGGCCGAGGACCTCGCGGCCGCTGGCCATCAGCTCGCTGACGGTCCGGCCGTCGCGGGCGCCCTCCAGCACGTGGTCGGTGATCAACGCGATGGCCTCGGGATGGTTCATCCGGAGGCCACGGGCTCGGCGGGTGCGTGCGACGTCGGCGGCGACGTGGACGAGCAGCTTGTCCCGCTCCTGGGGGCTCAGGTGCATGCGGACAGTTCTACGTTCGGGGTGTTACTCGCATGTTCCGAACGTGTTTCGCCATGCGCTGCAACGGGTCGCGGCGTCACGGGCGGACGAGCAACCAGTCCTCGGTGTGCCGGTACCACGTCCAGCGCGGCACCTCGCGCGGATGCTCCACCCCGTTCACGACGACCCGCGCCCCCACGCAGCCGATCTGCAGCGCGCGGCCCGTCGCCGCCCGGACCCCGCGCCCCGCCAGCGACGACACGCCCTGCGGACCGGGCGCGGCCAGCAGCCTGCGCACCGACCCCCTGACGACGAGCGTGTTGTCGCAGTAGGCCTCGCCGCGCAGGTTGCGCACCTCGCCGCGGCCGACGAGCACGCCCCCCGCGTCGTCGCGGATCAGCGGCACCGGCGACGCCGTTCCGTCGAGGGCCAGCGCCGCGGCCGCCGCCCGGTCGCGCGGCAGCCCCCAGGCCGCGGCCGCGGCCGAGCGGCGCGTCGTCGGCACGAACGCGACCTCGACCGCCCCGAGCAGCTCCCTGCGCAGCAGGCGCACCAGCACCGCCGCGAGGTCGGCGTCGGTCCCGGAGACGACGACCCGCCCCGGGCGCTGCTCGTCGAGCACCGGGTCGAGGTCGGTGCGGCCGGGCCGCGAGGGCAGCCGGACCGCCGGAACCGCGGCCAGTGCCGCGGGCACCCGGGCGAGACGTGCGCCCGGGCGACTACCGTGGAACGGAAGCCGCCGGCCCGTGGCCTCGTCCCCGACGGTCAGCAGCATCACCGAGGAATCGATCGTGCTCACTCTGATCGGTTACCCTCCCCGCCGCGGCGCGAAAGCGCGCCGCGGTCGCTCCGCGCGTCCAGGACTTGGAGTTTCACATGCCGGCGATCGTGCTGATCGGAGCCCAGTGGGGCGACGAGGGCAAGGGCAAGGCCACCGACATCCTCGGCGGCCAGGTCCAGTGGGTGGTGCGCTACCAGGGCGGCAACAACGCAGGCCACACCGTCGTCCTGCCCGACGGGCAGGATTTCGCGCTGCACCTGATCCCCTCCGGCATCCTGACGCCGGGGGTGCGCAACGTCATCGGCAACGGGGTGGTGGTCGACCCCGGGGTACTGCTCGAGGAGCTCAGCGGCCTGGAGGGCCGCGGCGTCGACACCAGCGGGCTCATGATCAGCGCCGACGCGCACCTGATCATGCCGTACCACATCGCGATCGACAAAGTCACCGAGCGCTTCCTCGGCAAGGCCAAGATCGGTACGACGGGCCGCGGCATCGGCCCCGCCTACCAGGACAAGGTCGCCCGCGTCGGCGTCCGCGCGGCCGACGTGCTCGACGAGAAGATCCTGCGGCAGAAGGTCGAGGCCGCGCTGGAGCTGAAGAACCAGATCCTCGTCAAGGTCTACAACCGCCGCGCCCTCGACGTCGACGAGGTCGTCGACACGGTGCTCGGCTGCGGGGAGCGCTTCAGCCACCGCATCGCCGACACGCGCCTGCTGCTGAACAAGGCGCTCGAGGCGGGCGAGACGATCCTGCTGGAAGGCTCGCAGGGCACCCTGCTCGACGTCGACCACGGCACCTACCCCTTCGTCACCAGCTCGAACCCGACCGCGGCCGGTGCCGCCGTCGGCTCCGGCATCGGGCCGAACAAGATCGACCGGGTCATCGGGATCCTCAAGGCCTACACCACACGCGTCGGCTCCGGCCCGTTCCCGACCGAGCTGCACGACGAGTGGGGCGAGCGGCTGCGCAAGGTCGGCGGCGAGGTGGGCGTGACCACCGGGCGGCCCCGCCGCTGCGGCTGGTTCGACGCCGTCATCGGCCGGTACGCGGTGCGGGTCAACGGCATCACCGACTACTTCCTCACCAAGCTCGACGTCCTGTCGGGTCTGGAGACCGTGCCGATCTGCGTGGCCTACGAGGTCGACGGCAAGCGGGTCGACGACATGCCCATGACCCAGACCGACGTCCACCACGCCCTTCCGATCTACGAGGAGCTGCCGGGCTGGTTCGAGGACATCTCCGCCTGCCGCACCTTCGACGAGCTGCCCGCCAACGCCCGCGCCTACGTGCGTCGCATCGAGGAGCTCACCGGCGCCCCGGTCAGCGCCATCGGCGTCGGCCCCGGCCGCGACGAGACGATCACCCGCGACGTCTGAGCCCTCCGCGCTGTGTCCGTAAAGGTGAGCGGTCCGCGCGGGTGAGCCGCCCGGGTCGGTGAGCCGTCACGCAGGTGAGCCGCCCGCGCATGGGTCGTGGCCGAGCCGCGTCGGCCGCACTTCCGGGCGCAACCTCACTGCTGTTCTGGGCCGGGAATCCGACCGTGAGGTTGCGCGCGGGGTGCGGTCCTGACCGGGGTGCGTCCGGCGGTCAGGGCCGCAGTGGGCACGTCCGTCGGTCGGGGGCGCGCGGAGGGCTGCGTTCGACCTGGCGGTGATCGTCGTCTGCGGGACATGCGCGCTGGATGTGGCGTTCATGTCCCGTGAGTGGGGATCACCCCGCGGGGCCGCTCCGGGCGGTCGGCCGGGGGTGATCGTCGCCTGCGGGACATGCGTGCCGGGGAATGGCGCTCATGTCCCGCAATTGGTGATCACGCCGGTCTGAACGCGCACGTCGGACAACGCTCGCGTCCCGCGAACCGCGATCACCCTGCCGAACGCGTGCGGCAGTACGCCGCCCGCCGATCCGCGGGGAGTCGGTCAGGCGGCGCAGGTGCCGGTGTCGGCGCGCCGGGTCAGGTTGTCGGCGGCGTTGAGGGCGGCCGACACCTGGTCGGCGGTGAGGACGAAGCCGGTCTCGGAGTCGTCGAGCGCCGCCCCGAACACGACACCCAGCACCTGCCCGCCGGGGGTGATCATCGGACCGCCCGAGTTGCCGGACCGGACGACGGCGCGGATCGTGTAGACGTCTCGGGTGACGGTGCCGTTGTCGTAGATGTCGGGTCCGCGCAGCTGGATGCGGTCACGCACCTTGGCCGCGGTCGCGGTGTAGGGGCCGTCGAGCGGGTAGCCGAGCACGATCGCGTCGTCGCCGGCCCGACCCGCGTCGGGGGTGAAGGTCAGCGGATCGGCGTCGAGGTCGGGCACGGACAGGATGGCGACGTCGACCTCGGGGTCGTAGTAGACGACGGTCGCGGCGAGAGTGCGGGTGCGGCCGCCCCGGGACGGGACCTCGACCGAGGTCTGGTTCGTCCCCGCGACGACGTGCGCGTTCGTCATGACCCGCTGCGGGCCGACGACGAAGCCCGTGCCCTCCAGCTGCCGCTGGCACGAGGGCGCGCGGCCCCGGACCTTGAGGACGCTGCCGGCGACGTCGCGAACGACCTGGCTGCGGGCGAGCGCGGAGTCGGGCGGGCCGACGGCGGTGATCGGCGTCGGCGCGAAGGGGCTGAGGACGTCGGGGAACCCCGAGTCGTCGAGCAGCTGGCGCAGCTCGGCGGGGAGCTTGCGGGCGCCGGAGGGCATCACGGAGTCGACCGACTGCAAGACCTCGGAGCTGCGTACACTCGCCGCCAGCCCGGGGAAGCTCGCCGACGCCAGCGGGAGCGCGACCAGCCACGCCGCCACGACGACGGTGAACGCCTGCAGCAGCGAGCCGAGCGCGGAGTCGACCTTGAGCGTGCGCTCGCCGGTGATCCGGTCGCGGATGCGCCTCCCGAAGAAGACACCCGTCGTCTCCCCGAGCGCCACGAGCAGCACGACGACGACGATGCTCACGATCACCCGCGTGTGCTGCGAGGTGATCCCGGAGACGATGAGCGGGGCCAACCGCACGCCGAGGATGGCGCCGCCGAGGACGCCGACGAACGACAGGAACGCCACGGCCATCCCGTGGCGCCATCCCGAGACACCGGCGACGATCGCCAACAGCACGACGACGATGTCGACCCAGCTGATGCTCACGCCGTACCTCGCTCCGCTCGGTCCGACGCTTCGCACTGCTGCTGTGTCGACGGTTCGCTCGCACGCTCGCTCACGCGAGGACCCCGGTCATCCCCCGGCGACCTCCCGCCCAGTCGATCCGTCGCCGCGGGCATCCAGCGCTTCGGCGAGACTCAGCGTGCGCGACGGGGTCCACGGCCTTTCCCAACCCCCTGCATGCAACAGCGCGGACAATAAGCCCCCGGTGAAACCCCATACGAACAGCCCCGGCACCAGGAACGCCGGGCCCGTCCCGCCCGAGGGATGCCGGACGCTGATCCGGTTGGCGGGATCGGCGAGCTGCGCGAGCGGGACGCGCGCCACGCGAGCCGTCTCACCGGGATCGACGGCCCGCACCGCGACCGGTCGCGCCCAGTGCGCGAGTACCGGCGTCACGACGAATCCCGACGGCGGGACGAACAGGTCCGACAGCGTCGAGAGCGGTACGACGCCGGACGCCGCGAGCCCTGTCTCCTCCTCGGCCTCGCGCAGCGCGGCGCCCACGGGCCCGGAGTCGCCGGGGTCGATGCCCCCGCCCGGGAACGCCACCTGGCCGGCGTGGTTGCGCAGCCGGGCGGACCGCTCGGCGAGCAGGATGTCGGGACCGTCGGGGCCCTCGCCGAACAGGACGAGCACCGCGGCGCGGCGGCCGCCCTCGACGGGCGGGACGCGCCGGGCGGCGATCTGGGCGGGGTCGAAGTCGCGGGTGCGTTCGACCAGCGGGGCCAACCAGTCCGGGGCCTGGCCCGGGAAGAGCTCCTCGCTCACGGTTTCGCTCCGTGCCGGGCGACCGCGGCGGCGACGTCGTCGGCCGAGGTGAACGGGACCGGCGGCAGGATGGGGGTGACCGTGCCGTCGGCGTCGACGAGGTAGCTCACGGGCACCGCGGGCGGCAGCGAGAGCGCGGCGGCGAGCGTCCCGTCGGGATCGGCGACCGAGGGCAGCTTGATCCCCAGGTCGGCGAGCAGCGTGAGCGCGGGGCCCGGCTGGTCGCGGACGTCGATGCCGATCACCGGTACCGCCCCGGGGCGCGCCGCGTACTCGGCCAGCGCCGGCAGCTCCGCCCGGCAGGGCGCGCACCACGACGCCCACACGTTGAGCAACGCGCGCCTGCCCGCGAGGGCTGCGCCGAGGTCGACGGTCCCGCCCGTGCCGAGACAGGGCACGGACACCCCGGCCAGCGGCCCCGCGGCCGGGGCCCCGGACGGTGCGGGGCAGGGCGGCAGGGCGGCGCGCGCCTGCAGGGCGGTGACGTCGGCGTCGGACGTGGCGGCCGTGCCCGTTGCGCCCGACCCGCCCGCCGACCCGTCGGAGGAACCGCCCGGCCAGAGCGCGACGACGCCGAGCGCGACGAGCACCACGACGACGACCGTCGTGACGATCTCCGCCCGCCGCCCGCGCAGCGCGGCTCGGTTCATCGCCCCCGCCTGCGGATCGGGCCGGTCACGCGGAGGCGTCCGGCGACGCGGGCACGGTGGGACCGAGGCCGGCCAGCGCCAGCAGATGGTCGCGCTCCGGGCCCTTGACCAGCGGCGCGGCCTTCTCGGGATCGGTCGGTCCCGCGCCGAACGCCGGACAGTCGACGGCCAGCGTGCACACCCCGCACGCGGGTTTGCGCGCGTGGCAGACGCGGCGGCCGTGGAAGATCACCTGGTGCGACACGATCGTCCAGTCGCGCTTGGCGACCAGCGCGCCGACCGCGTGCTCGACCTTGACCGGGTCCTCCTCGTCGGTCCAGCCCCAGCGCCGGACGAGGCGGCCGAAGTGCGTGTCGACCGTGATCCCGGGGACGCCGAAGGCGTTGCCGAGCACGACGTTGGCCGTCTTGCGGCCGATCCCCGGCAACGTGACCAGGTCCTCGAGGCGGGCAGGGAGCTCGCCGTCGAACCTGTCGACGACCGCCTGCCCGAGCCCGATGAGCGACGACGTCTTGTTGCGGTAGAAGCCGGTCGGCCGGATCAGCTCCTCCAGCTCCGTGCGGTCGGCCTGCGCGTAGTCGAGCGCCGTGCGGTAGCGCGCGAACAGGGCCGGCGTGACCTCGTTGACCCGCACGTCGGTGGTCTGCGCCGACAGCACCGTGGCGACGGCCAGCTCGAGGGGCGTGGTGAAGTCGAGCTCGCAGTGCGCGTCGGGATAGGCGGCGGCCAGCGCGCGCAGGATCCGGCCGACGCGCCGGGCCCGGCCGATCGAGCTCTCGCCCGCGGCGACACGGGCCGCGAGCCGTGCCGCGCTGCGCCGATCCGGCAGCGTCCGGGCAGGGGTGCTCACGACCCCGAGACTACGTGCGCGGACCGACACGCCCCGACCGGTGTCCGCGCCGTGGCCGTTCGCCGAGTAGGTCACGAATGAGTATCGGCCGCAGCGGTTCGCCGCCCCCGGTGCGCGCCGACCGTCCCGGGTGCGGAATCATCCCCCGTGACATGACTGCATGGCTTTCCGTCCTCGTACCGCTGCTGGTGATGTTCTTCGCGCTCGGCATGGAGCGCGTCGAGTCCCGGCTGCGCGACGCCACCATGCCCCAGGACGAGCTCGACGAGATGCTCGAGCGGCCGCGCCCGGAGGAGGTCAGGGCGATGTTCCGGCAGGGGACCGCCCGGGCTCTGGAGCTCTTCCGGCTGCGCAACCGGCGCCCCGGCAAGCGCAAGCCCGCGTCCGAGAGCAAGATCGCCTCTTGACGCGTGAGGCCGGTGGGTACGGGTCCACCCCTCGGACGGGTGGATGTCGGGGTGACCGCTCGTCGCAGTTCGGGCACTTACCCCCTAGACTGACGCGCCGATGATCCGCGCCGACCGGCGACGGATGACATGAGGAGCGGGACTGTGGACGAGGTTCTGATCCGCGCCGGGATCTTCCAGGGCGTGGAACCACATGCGGCGGAGGTGCTCGCGCAGGCGCTGGAGTCCGCCGAGTTCCCGCGCGGGCACGTCATCTTCTCCGAGGGTGAGCCCGGCGACCGTCTCTACATCATCGGCAGCGGCAAGGTGAAGATCGGCCGGAAGTCGCCGGACGGTCGCGAGAACCTGCTCATGGTCGCCGGGCCGTCGGACATGTTCGGCGAGCTGTCGATCTTCGACCCGGGGCCGCGCACGTCGTCGGCCACGGCGGTCACCGAGGTCCGCGCGTACACGATGGACCGCGGCGCGCTGCGCGAGTGGATCGGCAAGCGCCCCGAGATCGCGGAGCAGCTGCTGCGCGTGCTCGCCCGTCGCCTGCGCCGCACCAACAACATGCTGGCCGACCTGATCTTCACCGACGTCCCCGGTCGGGTCGCCAAGTCGCTGCTGCAGCTCGCGCGCCAGTTCGGGTCGCAGGAGTCGGGTCTGCTGCGGGTCACCCACGACCTGACGCAGGAGGAGATCGCGCAGCTCGTCGGCGCGTCGCGCGAGACCGTCAACAAGGCGCTCGCCGACTTCGCGCACCGCGGCTGGCTGCGGCTCGAGGGCAAGAGCGTGCTGATCCTGGAGCCCGAGCGGCTCGCGCGCCGCGCCCGTTAGCCGCCGCGTAACCCACTGGCACCGACCGCACCCGACATGTGAATGTCGGAGGCGTGTCCGTTTCGCTCTCCGACTACCGCGCCGCGGTCCGTACCCCCGGCGCGGCGGTCCCCGTGCTCGGCTCGGCGCTGGGCCGGCTGCCGATCGCGATGTACGGCCTCGCCGTCCTGCTCCACGTGCAGCGCACGACCGGGTCGTTCGCGTCCGCGGGTCTCGTCTCGGCCGGCATCCTGGTCGGGATGTCGGTCGGCGCGGTGGCGCAGGGCCGGATCATGGACCGCCGCGGTCCCGCCCGGGTGCTGCTCGTCGTCGCCGCGCTGTTCGCCGGGGCGTCGGCCCTGCTGCTCGTGCTCGTCGCGACCGGACGGCCGCTCGGCGCGCTGGTGGCCGCCGCGGTGCTCGCGGGCGCGACGATGCCGGCGCTGCCCGGAGCCTCGCGCTCACTGTGGACGGCGCTGCTGCCGCCCGGCCCGCGACGCGACGCCGGCTACGGCTACGAGGCGATCAGCCTCGAGGTGTTCTTCATCCTCGGTCCGGCCGTTGCGGCGTTCCTCGTCGCCGCGCCGTGGCCCGGCACCGGCGCGCTGGTGGCGGCGTCCGCGATGGTCGTCGGGACCGTGGTGTTCGCGTGCAGCCGGGCCGTCCGCGCGGTGCGCGGCGTCCCGCGCCGGACCGGTCGTTCGGTGCTCGGTGCGCTCGCGAGTCCCGGGATGCGCACCGTCGCGCTCGCGTCGCTGGGGTTCGGTGTCGTCGTCGGAACGGTCGAGGTCGGGGTGCCCGCGGTGACGTCGGCGGCCGGGTCCGCCGCCCTCGGCGGTGTCCTGCTCTCGGCCTGGTCGGTGACGTCGGTACTGGGCGGGCTGGGCTACGCGGCCCGGCCGTGGCCGCGCCCGCTGCACCTGCGGCTCCCGGTCCTGCTGGTCGGCTTCGCGGTCGCGGTTGCCGCCATGACCCTCGCCGCGGCGACGGGCTCGGTCGTCGCGACGGCACTGGTCATGCTCGTGGCCGGGGCCCTGATCACCCCGCAGACGACGGCCCACTCCGTCGCGATCGACGTCGTCGTCGCGGAGGGGTCGGGCACGGAGGCGTTCGGGTGGGTCGTCACGGCCGCGACGGTGGGCATCGCCGCGGGGCAGTCCGGGGCAGGTGTCGTCGTCGAGGCGATCGGGCCGCACGCGGCGTTCCTGGTCGGCGGCGTGGGCGGACTCGTCGTCGCCGCCGTGCTGTGGCTGCGGCGTGCTTCCGTCGAGTCCGCCGCGACCCCCGAGGCCGTGCCCGCCTGACCCAGCCGGGTCAGCGGGCCGCGCGCAGGTACTCCAGTTGCGCCTTCACCGAGCTGTCCGCGGCCTTCCACAGCACGGGGTCGACGTCGGCGTACACGATCTCCACGACCTGGCGCGGCGTCGCGTCGGGGCCGAGTGTGTCCAGCGCCCGGCGCACCTGGTCGAGCCGCTCCTCGCGGTGCGCGAGATAGGCGCGGGCGGCCGCGGGCGCGTCGGCGAGCTCGGGGCCGTGCCCCGGCAGGACGTCGGTGCCGTCGGGCAGCTCGCGCAGCAGCCGCAGCGAGTCCAGGTACGGGCCCAGAGAGCCGTCCGGCTCGGCGATGACGGTCGTGCCCCGGCCGAGGATCGTGTCGCCGGTGAGGACCGCGGGGCCCGGGTCGCCGGGCCCGTCGAGCACCAGGGAGATCGAGTCGGCGGTGTGCCCGGGCGTCGACAGGATGCGCAGCTCGACCCCGGCGGCCGCGACGACGTCGCCGTGGGCCAGCGCCTCGGAACCCAGCACGAGCGACGGGTCCAGGGCCCGCACCGGCGCGCCCGTCAGCTCGGCGAACCGGCGGGCGCCGCCCGCGTGGTCGTGGTGGTGGTGGGTGAGGATCACCAGCTCGACGGGCCCCTGCGCGGCCACCCGGGCGAGGTGCTCCTCGTCGTGCTCGCCCGGATCGACGACGACGCAGCGCTCCTCGCCCGGCGCGCGCAGCACCCAGGTGTTGGTGCCCTCCAACGTCATCGGCGAGGGGTTGTGCGCCAGCAGCACCGACGCCAGCGCCGTCACCGGACGCAGCTCGCCGTAGGACGGGTGCGCGCTCATCGGGCGCCTCCCGTCCGCACGACCCCTGCCGCGACGTCCGGGTCGTAACCGGGGTCGCCGGGCAGCAGCACCCGCGGTCCCGGCCCGACGACCATGGGCAGGATCGGGCGGATCGGCCCGTCGGGCCCGGCCGCGCGCAGCGACGCCGCGTCGGGATGGCGGGCGATGTCGGTGAGGATCGCGAGCGTCGGGCGCATCAGGCCGATCTCCTTGTCGCGGTGGGCGGCTAGGGCGTCGGACGGCGACCACCACGACGCCTCGACGGCCTCGGTCGTGTGGGCGTCGGCCTCCTGCCCGTCGGGGACGAGCGCGGTGAAGAACACCGTGTCGTAGCGCCGGGGCTGCACGACCGGCGTGATCCACCGCGCCCACAGGCGCAGCAGGTCGGCGCGCAGCACCAGGCCGGCCTCGGCCAGCACGTCGCCGAACGTGCGGGTCCTGGCGACGACGTCGGCCCGGGCCTCGCCGAGGACGCCCTGGTCGACGGGGGTGCCGTCGGGGCGGGAGGCCAGCAGCACCCCGGACTCCTCGAACGTCTCGCGCACCGCCGCACGCACGAACCCGGCCGCGACCGTCGGCTCGGTGCCGAGCCGGTCGGCCCACCAGCGCGGTGCGGGACCCGACCAGGGAGCGGGATCGTCGAGGTCGGTCCGGTCGACGCCGCCGCCCGGGAAGACGGTCATCCCGCCGCCGAACGCCATGCCCGTCACCCTGCGCTGCAGGAAGATCTGGAGGCGCCCGTCGGGCCCGTCGCGCAGGAGCAGGACCGTCGACGCGGGGCGGGCGACCACGGGTTCCGCGGGGCGTTCCGCGCCGGCACTCACCGTCGCGACGTTAGCCGATCCACGGCGCGGTGCAGCGTGAGCGGGCCCACGTCACCGGGCAGGATGAGGGTATGCAACGACTGCGGATGGGCCTCGTCGGAGCCGGCCCCTGGGCGTCGACGGTGCACGCGGCGGCCATCGCCGCGCATCCCGTCGCAGAGCTCGCCGGGGTGTGGGCCCGTCGGTCCGAGGCCGCTGCGGCCGTCGCCGACGGCACGGGTGCGCGGGTGCACGCGACGTTCGACGAGCTGGTCGCCGACGTCGACGCCGTCGCGTTCGCCGTGCCTCCGGCCGTCCAGGGCGAGCTCGCTCCGCGGGCCGTCGCCGCGGGGCGCCACGTCGTGCTGGAGAAGCCGTTGGCCGCCGATCTCGCGGCCGCCGAGGGACTCGAGCGCGCGGTCGCGGACGCCGGCGTCGTGTCGACGGTGGTCCTCACGCTGCGCTACGACGCGGCGGTCCGCGCCTGGATCGCCGCACTGCCGACCGGCCCGGCGGGGCCGGACACCGTCGGCGTCGGCCGCTGGTTCTCCGGGGCGCTGCTGGGAGGCCCGTTCGCCGCGTCGGCATGGCGCGTCACGCACGGTGCGCTGCTCGACGTGGGACCGCACGTGATCGACCTGCTCGACCTCGCGCTCGGCCGGGTCCAGGGCGTCGACTGGGCGCACCGGTACGACGACGGGCTCTGGGCGTTCGGCCTCGCACACCAGGGCGGGGCGCGCAGCAGCGTGTCGATGTCGCTGCGCGTCGCGACGGACCCGACCGAGTTCGAGGTCGCCATGTTCGGCGGCGCCGGCCGGTACCTGCTGACCAGCCGGCCCGAGGACGCCACCGTCCCCTACTCGACGCTGCTCGACGAGTTCGTCGCCGACGTCGCCGCCGGGCGGACCGACGGCCCCTGCTCCGCCGCCCGGGGCCTGCACCTGCAGCGGATCACCGAGCAGGTCTCGGCCCTCGCCGGCTGACCGGCGGGACCGTCCGCCGCTCGGCTCAGCCGGCCAGGTCGGGTGGGTCGGCCTTCCCTGCGCCGTTCTCGCTCGGAGCCCCGGTCCCCTCGCGCGCGGCGAGCTCGACCTGGAGCAGGCGCAGCAGGTCGCGCTCGGTCGCGGTGAGCGTCGACATGGGGTCGACGACGCCGTCGTCCTGCTCCTCGTCCGGTGCCGTGGACGTCTCCGCGGCGGGCGGGGAGACGTGGGCCCGGCGCCGCGCGGGCCGGGGTGCCGGCCGCGGCGCGGGTTCGACGAACGGCGTCTCCGTCGCGGCGGCCGCCGGCGCATCCGTCGACGCGTGCGTCGCGCCGCCGTCCGGGCCCTCGGTCGTCGGCACGATGCCCCCGACACCCAGCGGATCGGCGGGGTCGAGGTCGACCGGCCGCTCGTCGTGGGGCGCGGCGGTCGCCGGCCGGGGTGCCGACTCGGCGAACAGGTCGTCACCGGACACCGCCGCCGTCTCGCCGTCGGTGGCGAACGGGCGGGCGAACTGCGCCGCGTGCGACGACCGGCGCGGCAGCCCCGTCCCGGCCGTCGGCGAGGCGAACAAGCCGCTCGGTGGGGTCGGGGCACCGGTCCGTGTGGTGCGGGCCGTGTCGCCGGTGGTGTCGCCGGTGGTGTCGTCGGGTCCGGCGACGTCGGCGCGCTCGCCGGTGATCGCCCGGAAACTGCCGGTGGGCTCCAGCAGGGGGTCGAGCAGCGGCTGTCGCAGCGGGCCCAGCAGCGGGTCGTTCATCTCGGCCAGCAGCGGCGGATCGCCGTCGTCGGGAGCGGTCCCGTCCTCGGGCCTCTCCTGGGGCCTGTCGCGGTCCTCGTCGTTGCCGCGGGCCGGGATTCCGACGAACGGCGCTGCGGCGCCGTCGCCGACCGGCGCGGGCCTGACGACACGCAGCACCCGGTCCGGCCTGCTGCCCTCGTCCCCGCTGCCGCCGTTCCCGCCGAGCGGGTCGTCCCCGGTGCGGTCGGTCGTGCAGGCGTCGGCGCCGCCGGGCCCGGAGTCCGGGGAGGTGCGGGCGGGCGCCCCGTAGTACGGGCCGGTGCGCGGCGGAGCGGGCGCCGGGTCCGGCGGGCCCGGCGGCAGTGCCGGATCGTCGTGGGCGTCCGTCTCCGATCGGCTGTGGGGCTCGTCCTCCGCGGCCGGTGCGTCCTCGGGACGGCCCGGCGGGGTGCGTCCGGGACCGTCCGGGGCGACCTCCTCCGGGCCGGTCACCAGCTGCGACGGCCCGGCGAGCGGGTCGACGCCGCCGTCCGTCGCGGCAGGCACGGGGGCGCCGTTGGGTGGTCGGCGCGGGCCCGCGGACGTCTCACCCTGGACCGGGTGCCCGTTCGCGCCGGTCTCGGCCGGGGCGACCCGGCCGCGCGGGTCGAGCGGACGGGCGCCGGCGGGCGGCCCGTCGGGAGCGAAGCCGATCCATTCCGGCTGCTCCCGATGGCGGGGCGCGGCAGCCGCGGGCGGGGCGAACCCGCTGTTCTGGGTGCCCTCCGGCGGGGTCGGTCGCTCGGTCGCGGCCTCGGCCGGGGCCGGCCCGACGGTCTCGGACCCGGCTGCCGCGGCCGACGGGACGCCGTTCGGCGTGGGGGCCTCGGGCGTCGGACGGGCGTGCGCGGCCCGGCCGGTGGGTCGCGGTCCGGTGGCCGACGGGTCCCCTCCGCCGTGCCGGCCGACCCCATTGGTCGGCGCGGGGGCCGGGGGGCCGTCCGGCGGCTCCGCCGCGCGTCGGCGCCGGGGGGCGGGTGCGGGCTCGGTGGCGGGGAACGTCGTCGTCGGCAGCTCGACGGCGGGCCGCGCGCCGGACGTCTCGATCGGCCCCGTCGGCGCCGAGGTCGGGCGGGCCAGGGCGGCCGGATCGACCGTCGTGGGCAGCGCCGGTGGGGGGCCGGACGCCGCGGGCGGACGGAATCGGATGGCGGAATCCGACGGCGGGTTGCCCGGTGGCGGGACGTTCGTCGGATTCGGTGGCGGGGTGCTCGGTGGCGGGGTGCTCGGCTGCTGGACGGTCGGCAGCGCCGCGCTCTCGGTCACCGGCCGCAGCGGACGCATCGGGCGCGACGCGCCGCTCACCACCGGCACCGACGCGAGCCGTCCGGTCGCGGGCGGCATCGGCGGCTGGTCGGTGATCGGCGCCGCCGGCGCGGGCGACGGCACCGGACGGGCCGTGCTCAGCGCCTCCGCGTGGTAGGCGGGCAGCGCCGAGCCCGCGACGAACACCTCGACGCCGACGGAGAGCCCGATCCGCTGCAACGTGGCCGACAGCCGGTAGGCGAGCACGTCCGCTGCGTGGTCCTCCGGGCCCGGCGTCCCGGGGATCTCGACGAGCAGCACCGGGTGCGGAACCGGGCCGGGCGCGGTGCCCGCCGGGGTGGTGCGCCACGTCAGCCAGCTGTGCCCGCCGCCCGGCCGGTGCGCGGCCAGGGCCTCCGCGACGCGCGCGCCGAGGCCGGGGGCGTCGGAGTCGGCGGCGAACCGGTGCGGCGTGCCGTTCTCGGGGGCCGCGACGGGCAGCCTGCGGTCGGCGTCGAGATCGATCCGCAGCCGTGCGGCCGCGGCGACGAGCGTCTCGCGCACGCGGGGCGGTACCTGCGTGTGCGCCGCGACCAGGGCGGCGGTGAGCAGCTCGAACGCGGGGGCGTCGTCCCCGACGGCGATGAGCTCGCGGCAGATGGCGAGGAGGTCGTCGTCGACCCTGCCGGCGAGGGCGAGCAGCAGCTCGTGTGTGGTCAGGGCCGTGGTCGAGAGTTCCGCCACGTGTCCTCCTTCGCCGCGCTCGCCGGGCTCCGGGGCGGGTCGTCGGGCCTGCTGGGCGTCGGGCCCGTCAGGACGAGGCGGCGGCTGCCGGGACGGCGGTCGCCGACCACACCGGAGCGGAGCCCACGATCGCGGCTTTGTGGTAGGGCGGGGGGTCGAGATCGACGGGCAGCACCTCGACACACGGGGTGCGCTCGCCATGGGCCCGCAACAGCCGTTGCAGTGTGCCCGTCAGGGCCCACGGACGGTCGCCCCCGAGGACGACGTGCACCGTGCGCTCGCCGAACGGTCCGCTGCGCACGCTGCGCAGGACCTCGCGCACGCCGGACGTCCCGCGAGCGACGGCGAGCACGGCGAGCTGCGCGGCGTCCCACCGGTCGGGGGCCGCGCGGAACTCGAAGGCGGGCCGCTCGGGTGCGCCGACCGGCAGGATCGCACCGACCGTGCGCCGAACGGCACCGTCGTCGCCGATCGTCGTGAGCAACAGCGAGCGCTCGTGGTCGGTGATGCCGACGCGGTTGCGCAACAGCGCCCGCGGCAACGTCGCGGCAACGGCCGCCCGGCCACCGTCGGTGTCGTCGGCGAGCCAGTCGCGCAGCCGCCAGGCGACGTCGTCGGGCAGCCGGCCGGCGAGCAGGAGCAGCAGCTCGTGGCAGGCGTCGACGGCTGCCCGGGCCACGGTCAGGCCACCTCGACGACGAGCTCGACCTCGACCGGCACGTTCAGCGGCAGCTCGGCCACCCCGACGGCGGAGCGGGCGTGCAGCCCGGCCTCGCCGAACAGCTGTCCGAGCAGATCGGATGCGCCGTTCACGACCTTCGGCTGGTCGTTGTAGCCCGGCGCGGAGGCGACGAAGCCGACCACCTTGACGATGCCGGTGATCGCGTCGATCCCGACGAGCCCGCCGACCGCGGCGATGGCGTTGAGCGCGCAGATCCTCGCCAGGTCGTAGGCCTGCTCGGTGGTCACCTCGGCGCCCACCTTGCCCTGGGCGACGACGGCGCCGTCGACGATCGGCACCTGGCCGGCCGTGTAGACCAGCGACCCCGACCGGCGCGCCGGGATGTAGGAACCGGCCGGCTTCGGCACGGAGGGGAGCGTGATCCCGAGCTCACGCAACGTGTCGGAGGGGGCCACGGCTCAGCC
The DNA here is from genome assembly GCF_036984265.1 of Pseudonocardia sp. D17. Lineage (NCBI taxonomy): Bacteria > Bacillati > Actinomycetota > Actinomycetes > Pseudonocardiales > Pseudonocardiaceae > Pseudonocardia > Pseudonocardia sp. D17. The sequence goes on from NZ_BPRG01000060.1 coordinate 21,284, forward strand.
CTGCGCCGGCCGCTTGAAGTAGGCGACCAGCTGCTCCGCGCCCGGCTGACCCGTCGCGGTCACCGTGACGAGCTCCCAGCCGTCGCGGCCGAAGTTGTCGAGGATCGCCTTGGTGTTGTGGATCAGGAGGGGAGCGGTGAGGTACTCCCACCGGGTGGTTCCGGGCGCACTCATGGCCCGGGACTCTAGTTCCGCTACTGCGCGTGTCCGACGGCGGCTCGACCGGACGGACGTGGGGCCGCTCACCAGGCGAACGCCCGGGGACGCTCCGTACCCTGGACCGCGTGATGACTTCCGGTTGGCCCGCCGCCATGTCCGACGTGCGCCTGCACGTCGTGTCGGGCAAGGGCGGCACCGGCAAGACCACCGTCGCCGCCGCGCTGGCGCTCGCGCTGGCCGAGGGCGGCAGGCGCACCTTGCTCATCGAGGTCGAGGGCAGGCAGGGCATCGCCCAGGTCTTCGACACCGCCCCGCTGCCCTACGAGGAGCGCAAGATCGCCGTCGCTCCCGGTGGCGGCGAGGTGCGGGCGCTCGCCGTCGACGTCGAGGCCGCCCTGCTCGAGTACTTCGAGATGTTCTACCGGCTGGGCGTCGCCGGGCGGACGTTGCGGCGCATGGGCGCCATCGAGTTCGCGACGACCCTCGCCCCCGGCCTGCGCGACGTCCTGCTCACCGGCAAGGTCAAGGAGTGCGTCTCCCGCGTGCGCGACGGGCGGCGCGTGTACGACGCGGTCGTCCTCGACGCCCCGCCCACCGGGCGGCTGGTCAACTTCCTCGACGTCACCAAGGCGATGGCCGACCTGGCCAAGGCCGGGCCGATCCACAAGCAGGCCGAGGGGGTGGTCCGGTTGCTGCACTCCCCGCAGACCGCGGTGCACCTCGTCACCCTCCTCGAGGAGCTGCCGGTGACCGAGACGCTCGAGGCGGCCGACGAGCTCGCCGCCGCCGATCTGCGCACCGGTGCGGTGATCGTCAACAAGGTGCGGGAGCAGTGGTTGCCCGACCGGTCCGTCGCCCCCGCCGCCGACGGGCGCGTCGACGCCGGGCGCGTCCGCAGCGGTCTCGTCGCCGCGGGCCTCGACCTGCCCGCCGACGTGGTCGACGGGCTGGTCGCCGAGACCGTGGAGCACGCCGTCCGCGTCGCCGCGGAGAACGCGGCGATGGCCCGCCTCGACGCCGCCACCGGCCCCCGGCTGGGCCGGCTGGAGCTGCCCCAGGTGCTCGGCGGGATCGATCTCGGGTCGCTCTACGACCTGGCCGACGCGCTGGCCGAGCAGGGCGTGGGTGCCCGCCGTGCCGACGAGGTCGTCGCGTGACCCCCCGCGAGCGGCGCACCGACCCCCTCGACGTCGACGCCCTGATCGACGACCGGGACACCCGCATCGTCGTGTGCTGCGGCGCGGGTGGCGTCGGCAAGACGACGACCTCCGCCGCGCTCGCGCTGCGTGCCGCCGAGCGCGGCCGCAGCGTCGTCGTGCTGACGATCGACCCCGCGAAACGGCTGGCCCAGGCCCTCGGGCTCTCCGAGCTGTCCAACGAGCCGAGCCGTGTCGGCGCCGTCGACGGGCCGCACGCGGGCGAGCTGCACGCGATGATGCTGGACATGCGCCGGACCTTCGACGAGATGGTCCACGCCCACGCCGACCCCGACCGCGCCGAGAAGATCATCGCCAACCCCTTCTACCAGACCGTCTCCTCGTCGTTCTCCGGAACGCAGGAGTACATGGCCATGGAGAAGCTCGGCCAGCTCGCCGCGACCGACACGTGGGACCTCATCGTGGTCGACACCCCGCCGTCGCGGTCCGCGCTCGACTTCCTCGATGCGCCGCAACGGATGTCGAACTTCCTCGACGGTCGCATGATCCGGCTGCTCTCCTCGCCCGCGCGCGCGGGCGGCCGGGGCATCCGCAAGATCGTCGGCGCGGGGTTCGGGCTCTTCGCCAAGGCGGTCTCGACGATCCTCGGCGGCCAGCTCCTCGCCGACGCCTCGGCGTTCGTGCAGGCCTTCGACACGATGTTCGGCGGGTTCCGCGAGCGGGCCACCGCCACCTACGCGCTGCTGCGTTCGCCCGGTACGGCGTTCGTCGTCGTCGCGACGCCCGAGCCCGACGCCCTGCGCGAGGCGGCCTACTTCGTCGACCGGCTCTCCGCCGAGGAGATGCCCCTGGCCGGGCTGGTCCTGAACCGGACCCACCCCGTCCTGGCGCCGCTCTCGGCCGCGAAGGCGCGCGCCGCCGCGGAGTCGGCCACCGGCCAGGGCGGCAGGCTCGCCGCCGCCGTACTGCGGCTGCACGCCGACCGTGTCGACCTGGCCGACCGCGAGGACCGGCTGCTCGCCCGGTTCGCCGGGGCGCACCCGACGGTCGCCGTGACCCGGGTCCCCGCCGTCAGCGCCGACGTCTCCGACCTCGACGGCCTGCGCGAGATCGGCGCCCGCCTCGCGACGGTCGAGGACGAGCCGGTGGTCCCCGCCCTGCTCCGCGAAGCCCGCTGACCCGCAGCCCGGCCCGGTGCCGGGAGCCGTCGGCCGGGAGGCGGAACCCCGGTGCGGACGGAACGTCGGCCTGGGCCGGCGAGCCCGGGCACGGAGCGTGCATGTGCTGTCGCGCCGTGCATCCGGGAGCCGATCGGGAATCGCGCCATGGGCGTCGAGTGGTGCGGCGAAGCCCCGGTCTCGTGATCAGTGGCTGTGGTGCCCTGCCGGAGCAGGTCCCGTCGGATCACACCCGATCGCACCACTCCCGGTCCGGCGGCGTCCGTGTCGAAGGCGCGCGGAGCCCGCCGGCCAGGTGTCGTAGCGGAAGCGGCATCCGGCCAGGCCAGTGCTCACCGAGACGATCACTCGTTCTGGAGCTAGCGCTCCAGAACGAGCGGTGCTAGAAATTGGCTGCCTCACCCGGTACCCGGTGGGGCTCGTCCGCTCGGCCATGGACTCACGTCCGCTTCGCGCGGATTGCGCCGGGCCGTTCACAGCGCCGTGACGGACCGGGAGCACGCAGGTCTGCTCCCCAATCCCCCTATCGCAAGGAGAACCCATGACCGTCCGAATCGGTCTGCTCGCTCGTCTCGAGGCCAAGGCGGGCAAGGCGGATGAGCTCGCTGCCTTCCTGGAGAGCGGCCGAGCCATCGCAGAGGCCGAGGAAGGGACCGTCACCTGGTACGCCTTCCGCATTGACGAGAACACCTTCGGCATCTTCGACACGTTCGAGACCGAGGATGCCCGACAGGCCCACATCAACGGCGAAATCCCGAAGGCTCTGGCCAACGTCGGGCCGGACCTGCTCGCGACCGACCCCGACATCCGCCCGGTCGACATCGTCGCTGTGCTCTGACCCGAGACGTCCCGCCCGAAGGGGGAGTCCTCGCACCTGGCCCGCGCACCACATCGGGATCGATCGCGCCATGCACCTCGCCCTCGATCCCGGTGCCGGGCACGACCGATCCGGGCGACACCGTCGTGCTCGAGACCAGGGACGGGTTCGACGACCGGCTCGGATCGGACTCCGCCGAATCGACCTCGCGCACACGAAGGTTCGGCCTGACGTCGTCGTGGCCGGCGATGCCGATGCGTGCTCGGAGCAGGACCGATGGCGGCACCCTGTCGCCGACCGTCGCCCTGCGAGGCGATCCGGACGCCGACGACCTTCCCGGGACGTCGCGCCCGACCCGGCCACGACCTCGTGGACGTCAGGCGCGCTGTCGCCAAGGCCCCGGGTGATCGCCGGCTCTCGGGACGTGCGCGTTCCGAGTCGCGCTGGTGGGCCTTCTGGGTCGTCTGGTCGTCCGCGGCTGGATCGCGCGAGGGTGGTGATCGCGGACTGCGGGACATGAGCGCAGTGCATTGCGGTGATGGCCCGTGCCTGGCGATCATCCGGTTGCCGCTGTGGCCTGTGCACGCCGGGCCGCGCAGTGGCGCCGGACCTTCCCCGCGCGAGAACCGCACCTGGATCCGGCTGGGTCCACCCCGGTCCTGCTGGCGCCGGGGACTGGTGCGACCGGTGCCGGCAATAGCCGGCCCGGCGTCCCGACGAGTCCGTCTCGGCCATCGCCACGGACCCGCCGGCGGCTACCGGATGAGGTGGATCGGGACGCCGAACGCCGCGATGTCGCCGATCCTGGTCCATGCCGCGTCCGCGGTCAGCGCGGGTCGGTCGAGCCGCGCGGCCAGCGCGAGGCAGCAGCGGTCGCCCAGCGACAGGCCGGCCTCGCGGCCGGGTTCCCAGAACGCGGCCGCGGTCGCCGCGTCGTCGAGGGTGAACGGCTCGACGATCACGCCGAGGACCCGGACCTGGTGCAGGGTGCGTGCGGCGTCGACACCGTGTTGGGCAAGTTTCTGCCCGACCTCCGACCAGCTCACCGTGCTGATCGCCGCGCCGGCGAGGTGGGGCTCGACGACGTCGGCGCCCGGTTCGGCGCGCAGCCATGCCAGCAGCGCCGAGGCGTCGAGCACCATGCGGTCGGCCGGCGCGTCGGCAGGAGGTTCGCTCATCGCTCCGGGTCCGGGTCGTCGTCGGCACCGCCGGTCGCGTCGTCGGCGTCGGGCTGCTCGTCGGCTGCGGTGATCCCGCCGGCCTCGGCCCGCGCCTCGGCCCGCCGCTCGGCCGCGAGCTCGTCGACCACCGAGCCGGTGCCCTCCCAGGCCGCCGCCACCTCGCGACGGATCCGCGCGGCCAGCTGTGCGCGGGTCTCGATCACGACCCGTCCGTCCTCGACGTGGATGAGAACGGAGTCGCCGGGCTCGATCCCCGCGGCCCTGCGCACCTGCGCCGGAATCGTCACCCTCCCCTGATTGTTGACGGACACCTCGATACTGGGGCTGGCTTCGTCTGACTGTGTCACATCGCCAGGGTGTCAGACATGGCTCCCTGTGACTCGTTTCGATGACCGACGAATGCAGCCGGAGGGCCCGGCGCCGGACGGCAGCCGTCATGCAGCGACACACCGGCGTCCCCCGCCCGTCCGCCGCGGTGATCGCCGTTAGCGGGACGCGGTCGTCGCACGCGGCTCGCGAGGGGTGATCGCCGTCGGCGGGACATGACGGACGCCAACCGCGCCGAGCAGCGCCGCCCGATCACCCACGACCGACCCCGACGTCCGACGCGCCGCCCTCCCCAGGAACGGCACACCCCGATGGACGCCGGGGCCGGTACGGGCGCGCCGCCGTCCCCACTGTGCGACGGCGCGGGTCTCAGGCCGACTTCTCCATCGCGGTCGCCGCGGCAGCTCGGGCGGCGGTGACCTCGGCCGTGTAGTGCGCGGTCCGCGCCTCCCCCAACAGCTCGGCCCACGACGCGACGTCGGGCCGGCTGCGCAGCAGGGCCCGTCGCTCCCGCTCGGTCATCCCGCCCCAGACACCGAACTCGATCCGCTCGTCGAGCGCGTGCGCGAGGCACTCGGTGCGCACGGGGCAGGCGAAGCAGAAGCCGCGCGCCTCGCGCTGCGCGGCACCGGTGACGAAGAGACCGTCGCCGTCGGAGGTGCGGCAGCGAGCGGCGACCCGCCAGTTCCAGGTGCTGGTCTTCGTCCTGCGCGCCGTCGTGGTCATGGCCCCGAGCCCCCGATTTCCGTCCGGTCCGTCGCCGCGCGCCCTGCGCGACCTCGCTGAGACGAATCGTCGGATGGTTCGGTTCCGCCGTATAGAGAGTAGTTCTACTCAACTTCCCGCCTGCGTCGCCTGACGGGACTGTCACCTCTGTCCGCGTACTGTGGTGCCCCGTGAGGTTGCCTCCCCACGTCCGCCGGCCGATCGGCATGCTGCTCGGACTGTGTCTGCTGGCCGGTGTCGTCGCCGCAGGCATGGCCTTCCCGTTCGCCGCGGGCGTGGGCCTGCTGTCGAACGACGCGGGCGACGGCGTCAACAACTCCTCGACCGACCTGCTCGACGGCGCCCTCCCGCTGCGGACGACGATCCTCGACTCCGCGGGTGAGCCCGTGGCCTACCTGTTCGACCAGAACCGGCAGGCCGTCACGGCCGACCAGATCTCGCCGGCGATGAAGGCCGCGATCGTCGCGATCGAGGACCGGCGCTTCTACCAGCACCAGGGCGTCGACTGGCAGGGCACGATGCGTGCGGTCATCGCCAACTCGGCGTCGGGCGACGTCGTGCAGGGCGCCTCCACGCTCACCCAGCAGTACGTCAAGAACTACATGCTCTACGTCGAGGCGAAGACCGACAGCGAGCGGTTGAAGGCGACCGAGCAGACGCCCGCCCGCAAGCTCAAGGAGGCGCGGATCGCGCTGCAGATGGAGCGCAGTCTCTCCAAGGAGGACATCCTCACCCGCTACCTCAACATCGTGTTCTGGGGCAACGGGGCCTACGGCATCGCGTCGGCGGCGCGCACGTACTTCGGCACGACGGCCGACAAGCTCACCGTCGCGCAGGCCGCCCTGCTGGCGGGAATGGTCCGCAGCACCACGGCCTTCGACCCGGTGGCCAACCCGCAGGCGGCGCTCGACCGTCGCAACCTGGTGATCACGCAGATGCGGGAACAGGGCATGATCGACGACGCCCAGGCCCGCGAGGCGGTGGCCAGCCCACTCGGCGTCGTGTCGCCGCTCAACGTGCAGCCCAACGGCTGTATCGGCGCGGGCGACGCCGGCTACTTCTGCAAGTACGTGGTCGAGTACCTCAGCGAGGCGGGCTTCCCGGTCGACCAGCTCACCCGCGGCGGCTACACGATCCGCTCCACGCTGGACCGCGGGATGCTGCAGAAGATGAAGGCCTCGCTCGACGCCGAGGTCCCGCCGACGCAGCCCAACGTCGCCAACGTGATGTCGCTCGTGCAGCCCGGCCAGGACAAGCACCGCGTCCTCGCGATGGGCTCGAGCCGCACGTTCGGCCTCGACGCCAGCAAGCAGCAGACCAGCTACGGCCTGCCGTACCAGCCGGTCAACCTCGGCGCGGGCTCGGTGTACAAGATCTTCACGGCGGCCACGGCGCTGGAGAAGGGCCTCGGCATCAACTACACGCTCGCCGTGCCGCCGAGCGGGTACGCCTCCCCGATCTACATCGACGGCAACGGCCGCCCGGTCCCCGTCGCCAACGCCGGCAACTACCCCGACCGCATGACGCTGACCGACGCGCTGGCCACCTCGCCGAACACCGCGTTCGTGAAGCTGGAGGAGTTCACCGGGGTGCCCGACGTCGTCGACATGTCGGTGCGGCTGGGGATGAAGTCGCTGGCCACGACGCCCTTCGTCGACCCCAACACGCGCCGCCGGACCGACCGCTCGATCGCGGAGGTCACCAAGGCGCAGAAGCTGGCGTCGTTCACCCTCGGTGTCACGCCGACGAGCGTGCTCGAGCTGGCCAACGTCGGCGCGACGCTCTACAGCGCCGGCAAGTGGTGCCCCCCCACCCCGATCGAGTCGGTGACCGACGCCGCCGGCCGGCCCGTGCCGGTCATCGAGGCTCCCTGCGAGCAGGCCGTCGAGCCCGAGCTGGCGAACACGCTGGTCAACGCCCTGAGCAAGGACGACCTGATCGGCACCGCCGCCGGTGCCGCGCGGCAGGTCGGCTGGAACCGCCCGATGCTCGGCAAGACCGGGACGACGCAGCAGCACAAGTCCGCGGCGTTCGTCGGCGCGGTCCCGCAGCTGGCCGGCGCGGTCATCACGTTCGACAACTCCAACGCGCCCAAGCCGTTGTGCGACGGTGCCGGCGCGCCCTTCGCCTGCCGCAGCGGCAACATCTTCGGGGGCAAGACGCCGGCCGAGACGTGGTTCGGCGCGGTGACGCCGATCCTCGAGGGCCAGCCGGTGCTGCCGCTGCCGCCCACCGCCGACCGCTTCCTCACCGGTGGTGCCGAGACCCGCGTGCCCGACGTCATCGGGCGCGGGCAGGCCGACGCGACCTCGGTCCTGCAGCGGGCCAACTGGCGGGTGTCCGTGCGGACCGTCGACAACAACGCGCCCAGGGGCACCGTCGTCGGGCAGAGCCCCCGCGGTACCGCGCTGCCCGGCGAGACGATCATCCTGCAGATCTCCAGCGGCACCGTCCCCGAGGCGCCGCCGGCTCCTGGCGACGAGACGACCACGCCCCCGGCCCCGCCCGACGACGGCGGAGGCGAGGGGGGCCGGCCGGGCGGCTGACGCGCGCGACGCGCCGCTTCCACGGATCGACCGGACGATCGCCTCGACCTAGCATCCCGTGTATGGGGCGGGGGCCGGTCGATCCACTGTGGGAGCCCGACGGAACCGCCGACCCCGCGCTCGCGGAGCCTGCGACCGGCCTGCCCGGTTTCGAGCTCCCGCCGCTGGAGCTCCCGACGGTCGACGGCGGCGGCCGCGTGACCGGGCTCGCGGGCGGCGACGTCGATCTCGCGACGTACGACAACCCGGACACGCCCCCGCCCGCAGCGGGGACCGTCGCCTGGCTGGTGGCGCAGCGGGCTGCCGCGGCGCGTGCAGCGGCGGTCGGCTCCGCGGAAGCGGTGCGCCCAGATGTGCCGGCGACACCGCCGCCGACGGCTCGCCCGGCGTCGGGTTCGGCCTCGGCCGCTGTGGTGGAGCCGCGTCGGGAACCGGGCACCGTCGCGGGGCCTCCCGCCGCGCCCGCGCCCGCGCCCGACCCCGCGCCCGGGACGGTCGACCGTCCCGGCCGGACGTCGCGACACGCCGATCAGGACCGCGCCACCCGGGGCGCTGCCGTCGCCCCCCACCAACCGACGACGGCTCCGGACCCGGGCGCCACGCTCGAGGCCGCCGCGCAGGACCCCGCAATGCGCGACGGGTCCGCCCACGACCCCGCCCACGACCCCGCCCACGACCTTGCCCACGACCCCGCCGCCGACGACCCGGCTGCGCGCGATCACGCAGCGCACGAGCCCGCGGTGCCGGCGCCGCGGCCGGCGGTGCCG
>NZ_BPRG01000061.1:0-587 GCF_036984265.1 Pseudonocardia sp. D17
TCGTCGGGGCGGTCGAGTGCGGCGAGGGCGAGGGCTTCGTACTTGGGTGAGGCGTAGAGGCGGGCTTCGACGAGCAGGGCTTCGGCGTGTTCGGGTTCCCAGCGGGAGCGCATTTCGAGGTAGCGCATGACGGCGCGGGGTTTGAAGGGCAGGGAGCGGTCGAGGGTGGGGGCGGCGGCGGTGACGAGGTCGGCGGCGGCGTCGTCGTGGCCCAGGAGCAGGTCGCAGTCGGCGAGGGCGAGCAGGGCGTGGAGTTCTTGTTCGAGTTCGAGTGCGCCGCCGCCGCGGCGGGCGAGTTCGACGGCGTGTTCGGCGTGGTCGCGGGCGCGGTGGACCTGGCCGAGTTCTTGCCAGAGCCAGCTGGTGGCGGTTTCGATGCCGGCGCGGTAGAAGCCGACTTTTTCGGCGTCGATGAGGCGGCGGGCGTTGTCGAGGGCGCGGAGGGCGCCGGCGAAGTCGCCGGAGTCGCCGCGGGCGAGTGCGGTGAAGAAGAGGGTCTGGAGCAGGGGGCGGAACTCGCCGGTGCGGCGGCAGAGGGCGGCGGCGCGGGCGAGGACGGTCTTGGCCTCGGTGAAGCGGTCCATGTG
>NZ_BPRG01000062.1:0-3199 GCF_036984265.1 Pseudonocardia sp. D17
GGCCGCCCTACACGTCTACGCCACGCCCCTCACCAGGGTCGGGTCGCACACCACCCTGGCGGACCCCACTGGGCAGGACGGTAAACGCCGTTTACACGTGCTGGGCCCGGAGCCGCTGCGTGGTGGCCAACCGACGCTGGCCACCACGCAGCGGGCGACTCTAGCTGCGGGTGCCGAGCAGGCGGATCAACTCGGCGAGCTCGTCGGGAGTGAAGAGCTTGCGAATGGACTCCGCGGCCTGCTGGGGCGTGCCGGCCGAGATGCGTCGTGTGGACACACCGGACTTGGGCCCGCCCGCCGGCTGCAGCCGATACGGTTGACCGGCATCCGCGATGGCCTGCTGCTCGTCCTCGGGGAGCGTCCCGATCTGGCGGGCCACCTCGAGCTTGAGAATTCCGACGGCAAACGCGTTGCGGAGCTCGGGGATGAGGTTGAGCAACGCGAGGCGCTGACTGACGTACATGGCGGTACGCCCGACCCGGCGCGCGAGTTCCTTCTGGGTGATGTGCTCTTCCTTCAGCACCCGGGACATGGCTTCGGCCTCGTCGAGGGGCGAGAGGTTCTTGCGATGCCCGTTCTCGACGAGCATCACCTCGTACATGGAGGTGATGCGGTCGTCGTTCACGACAGCCGGCACCTCGGTGAGGCCGGCGTCCGCGGCGGCCCGCACCCGCCGGTTCCCGATGAGCGCTACCCAACTCGCACCGTCGATCGCGCCCGCGTGATCGGGATATCTGCTGGTGAACGCGTCCGCGGAGCAGACCAGGATGGGTTGCAGCACTCCGTGCGTACGGATCGTGTCGACGAGTTCACGGAACTCGTCATCATCGGTCTCGTCCTCGGCGCCGGGGCGGTTCAGCGGATTGGGGGCGATGTCCGCGAGCGGCAGCGTGGACTCGCCCAGGTCGGCCACCTCGGGCTGTGCATCGGGTGCGGGCGGCGGGACTTCCTGCAGCGGGGTGGGCTGACGGGTCGTCGGAGCGAAGTCGGGTACTTCCTCCTGCGCGAGAGCCGCGAGATCGACGCGCTTCCCCATGTATCAGCCCTCGACCCCGGAGTAAACGGCGTTTACGGCACTCTCCTTCGGCCGGCCGTTGGAGTGGCGTGGAGTTCCGCCGTTGCTGCTCCCCAGTACCTCGAGCGCGAGCTTGAAAAAGTCCTGGCGCGCCTCCAGTGCAACCCGGTTCTTCGCGTACTGCACGACGGTGACGCCTTCCGCGGACGCCCGGGTGTGCAGCTTGTAGTGCCGAATGACCGTGTTGAACGACGGCCAACCCTTCGCCGCGACGAACCCCCGCGTCTGCTGCAGGTCGCCCTCACCGTCGCGCGGATCCCAGTTGTTCAACAGGACCCGCCACGGAACACCGGCGGGCTCGACGACTCGGCTGATCGATCGTGCGGCCGGCGAGAATGACATCGGCTCCGGCTCCAGCGGGACGATCACATCGTCGGCCTGGGCAAGCACGGTGCGGAGAATCGACTCGTCCTCGAGACTGCCCGGAGTGTCGACGAAGATGTGGTCGTACTGTTTGATGCCCCGAAGCTTCCCAAGGACCTCGGGCCGATCGTGGCACTGCTCGAAATCGAACGGTAGCGCGTCGCCCACTCGAGTTGCCCACTCGAGCATTGATGCCTGCGGGTCGGTGGAGACACCGAGTACCCGTGGTTGGTCGGTGCTGCCCCCGAGCGTATCGGCGACCACGGCCGCCAAGTTGACCGTGACGGTGGTCTTGCCGACCCCGCCCTTCTGATTGGCGATGACGTGGACCCGCGCCATAGAGAACCCCTCCGTTTGCTTCCCACCCGGCGGGCGGTACTTCGGATCGAGGCGCATCTTGCCAGATCAGTCTCCGTGTGCTGCGACGACGCTCCGACGGGATGTCGAGTACTTCTCGTCGCAGGACGCCACGTGTCGCCCCTCCTGGCGACCCAATCGCGGCATCTGATTGAAGATCAAAGGACTGGCCGGGCCCACCTTGGCGCAGTGAGCGCGAATGCGGCGCCGACGTGGCGACGCGCCGATCGTCACCTTTCCGTCGTCGAATCCGTCGCCGTCGAACCCTAACGAGTCAGCCCGTAAACGGCGTTTATCGGCGCCCGGCCTTTACGGTCGGGGCGTGCACCCAGGGCCGGTCGCGTTCGACGAACCGCGGCGGTACCGGACGGGCTCGGACTAGCACAAGGAGGTTCGCGCGCCGCGTCGATAAACGCCGTTTACTGCGGCGACGTTCGGTACGTGCACCGGCCGGCATCCGTCGCGGCGATCTGACCGCCACCTCTGCTTGGTGGTGTTTCCCGGTGATGGCGTAGATAAGGACGACGTCGGCGCGGCGGGGCGGGGCCGGGTCCGCCGTGTGGCTGCTGACCCGCAGATTGCGGGTCGGTCGGCCTCAGTCGGACGTGGGGACATTCATCGTGGAAGGCGCTTGGGCTCGGCCAGTCATCTGGCCCCGCCGACATGGACCGGTGAGGGTGCCATCGGGTCCTGTGTCCCCACCCGGGGTCGCCCCTCATGGGCGGGCCGAGCACCGACGGGCGAGACCGCGCCACAGGCCGGCGAACGGTGCTACCGGTGAGGCTGTTCGTTCCAGAGCACATCGGCGTCAGAGCCAGGTTCCACCTCCGCGATAAACGCCGTTGAGCACGAGCCGGCCGCCGAAGCAGACGCCAGGTCGGTCCTCGACGAGACGCACTTTCTGAGGTCGCTCGGTCGCCACGAGGGTGGACTGCCCAGGGCGCACGTGGCTGAACACCTCCCGATGTGGGACGGGTGTCGGCGGAGTCGGATGAGGCAGCCCGTGCCGGGCGGACTCCATCCGACGACCGGACAATGCAGAGCTGACCCGGGGTCGAGCAAACGGCGTTTACCCCGACGACGAAAGCGGCTCGTGGTCAGGCGCGGGCGCCTCGGCGGGGCTGCGGGGCGGTGGCTGCCCACGATGCGAGTCACGCACCGATGGCCTCGGCCCCGGGCGTTGTGGGCCAGTCGGGTCAGTACCTACGGGCTGGGCGGGGCGGGCGGCAGTCCCTCGGCGGGGGCAGTACGTCAGCGGGGATCACGCCCGCGCAGCGTTGGCCCGCTGGCGCACCAGGGTAAACGGCGTTTAGGTAGCCGGCCTGGCGGCTAGCTGTCGTCGCGGCAGAGGTTGTTGACGCGGTGGGCGGGTGGGTGGCCGCCGAGCGCGGTGTGGGGCCGGTG
>NZ_BPRG01000063.1:0-8439 GCF_036984265.1 Pseudonocardia sp. D17
GAGCGCCGCCGCGAACACCTCGCCCGCCGTGAGGCCGGCGTCCGCGCCACCGGCCAACAGCAGCTCATCGTTCCGCAGCTGGCCGACGTCCACCGCCTCCCCGGCGATGGCCTGTCCGGCCTCTCCGGCGTCGTCGAGCGCGAGGAAGTCCGCCGAGCTCGTCAGGCGGCACGCCGGGGCGGCGCAGCCGACCCGGCGCTTGTTAAGACGCAAAGTTACGAAACACAACAGGGGTCAGGGCAGCTCAGCAGCCCTTCCGTTGAGGTCAGCCAGCAGCGCATGGCCATCCGGTACAACAACCTGGACACGCTGCGCTGGGCAAGCACCAAGAAACGGGTCCGGCAGTGCAAGACCGCCATCGGCAACGGCAACGTCGGCATCGTCGATCACGGAGACAAGACCGGCGCGCACTTCGTCGGCGTCGAGTCCTGCGCCAACGTCTGGTGCTGCCCGGTGTGTGCACCGAAGATCAGGGCAGGCCGTACCTCTGACGTCACGGAAGCCTTCCGGCTCCATCTAGCGACCGGCGGCGGCTTCCTGTTCCTGACGCAGACCGTGCAGCACAACCACGGCGAGCGGCTGGCCTTCCTGCTCGAGCTGCTTGGCAAGGGGTGGCAGCACCTTGCCAACAGCCGGACGTACAAGGCAGCCCGCAAGCGGTACGGCATCCTCGGCAACATCACGGCGCTAGAGATCACGCACGGTGTCACGGCCGGATGGCATCCGCACCGGCACTTGCTGATCTTCACCAAGCGGCCTCTGTCGACCGACGAGGTGGCCGACCTCGAAGCGGCCATGCACGCCGTCTACAGCCAGTGGATGCGTAAGCAGGGCAAGGTGTCCAAGGCGCACGTCGGCCTCCGCATCGACCAGGTGACGGACGCCAACGAGGCCGTCGGCAAGTACATCACCAAGATGCAGGCCAGCTACGAGCTGACACGCTCTGACCTCAAACAATCGCGGGCGGCCAAAGAGGGCGGCACGGTGCCTTTCGACTTCCTGCTGCGGCTGTCCGACGATCACCGGGACGAGACCGCCCGGCGGCTCTGGCAGGAGTACGAGCAGGCCACCACCGGCAAGTCGGCTGTGCGCTTCTCCAAGGGGCTGCGGAAGCTCCTCGGCATGGAACCGGCCAAGACCGATGATGAGCTGGCAGAGGAAGAAGCTGGCGGCGATACCGGGGTGTTCCTGGCTGCTCCCCTGTTCCGGCGCATGACCAAGGCCGGGCATCGCGGCTTGCTGCTCTGGACGGCCACCAACAAGGGTGACCTTGGCATCATCAAGCTGGTGCAACTGCTCTACCCCGGCGAATACCTCGTCGATGAGCTAGAAGTGCCGGGGTCGGTCGTCATCGGGTGATTCAGTAGTTCAGTAGTTCAGTATCAAAGCAACGTCACGTTCTCTACCGGTGGCAGCTCGGCCTTGGGCTTCGCAATGGCTGCGCCTCGGCGGTAGTCCTCGGTGGTCGTGCGCCGGTTGCTGTCGTGCAGGCTCTTGCGTCGGCGGTGGAACGACTGCTTGGTCGGGTACCGGCCGTCCGTCAGGTCTGCTGCCTCCTGCAAGCTGCGGCCGTCAGCCATGCTGTCCATCATGCGGCCTTCGATCTCATCGAGCAGTCGCCGCATGGTGTCCAGCATCGGCCAAGCTGCGCTCGGCTCGCTGTCGTCCATGTCGCCGTCCGCTGCGCGGTCGTCAACGGCCATAAGCAACGTCATCACTTCAACGGCCAAGCTGTCTTCGGCCTGTTCGCGCTGCTCGCTGGTCGTGATCTGCTGAAGTGCCCGGAGGGCTTCGTTGCTATACATACCGTCATCGTATCGATGACGGTACAGCCTGTCAAGTAACTCAGTAGTTACTGAGTTCAGTAGTTCAGTATCTCCTAGCGTCATCGTATCGATGACCCTTCGACATACTGAGTTCAGTAGTTCAGTAACTCAGTAATACAGTATTGCATGAAGTCAGTAGTTCATGAGATACTGACTTCATGGCACAGGACATAGTCGCCTTCATCAACTTCAAGGGCGGCACAACCAAGACCACTTCGGCTGTGTTCACGGCGCACGTCCTGCATGAGCTGGGCAGGCGAGTGCTCTACGTCGACTCCGATCCCCAGGGGTCGGCTCTGTCGTGGAATGAGGATGCGCCGCAGCCGTTTCCGTTCACGGTAATTGGCTTGCCGACCAAGGCACTGCACAACGAGCTGCGCGATTTCGCAGCCGGGTATGACGCCGTGGTCATCGATACGCCACCGCTCGAACAGAAGTCTGGCGTGGTTGTGTCAGCCCTCCGCGTGGCGACCCTGGCCGTTGTGCCAGTCGCTCCGACTCCCATCGAGTACAAGCGCCTCGCCCTGGCGGTCGAGACCGTCAACGATGTGGCCGACCTCCGTGCGGACGGCCAGCCGCCCCCGTTGGCCGTCCTGCTCACCCGGACTATTCCGAACGCCATCAGTACCAGCACCTACCGCGATCAAATTACCAATGACGGCCTGCTGGTCATCGGCTCCACCGTCGGCCGGCTAGAGATATTCAGCCAGGCAGACGGCGACAACATCACCAACGCTACCGCGACCGCCTACGGCGACGCCGTGGCCGAACTACAGCACAGGGGACTGATCAAATGAGTACCGCAGCACAACGAGCCGCAGAGAAGGCCGCAAGGCTGGCAGCGCGCCACAACGACACCAAGGCAACGACTGACGCGCCGGACGCTGCACCGGCTAATGTGCCGACACCGGAGGCGGACACTACCCCTGTTCGCCTGACGGTTGACTTCGCTGCACCCCTGTTCGATTCATACGATGCCTGGGCGCGTGACACCAACCGGAAGCACCGTCTCGGCCGGTCGATCAAGCCTGACGTTATTCGCGCATTGGTGCGGAAACTCCTTGAAGATGAGGAATTGCGCGATGAGATTATTACAACGCTAATTGCCGAACGGAGGAAATAGTCATGCTGTGGGAATTAAAGCCCGGAGAAGTTGAATATAAAGTCGAACATTTAGAAACCGGCGACGCCTGCCCCCATTGTGGCAGTCATGATTGCGAATATCGGGCAATGCAGCACCCTACGCGTAAAGGCTATATGCAAGTCGGCCTGGACTGTCACACCTGCGGTAAAAAGACCATCGGAGCCTGTCGTGACTACGATCAGGAGTCGGACTTTTCACCGGTCCCGTTGCCGAAGTAGCCGGGCGTCATCGATACGATGACCCCTCTCTGACCTGGGGATAGCTAGACTCGCCAGCGTCCGCTATGCTGATAGCTCTCTCCAGCAGGTGTTCCACGCGTCAACGGTCGTGCCAACTAATTAGGCATGGCCACCGCACAAAGTGGAGCAGTAGGAATGTCAGACAGTTTCTTGGCTGTCATGCTCGGCGCGCTCATCAATGACGCGCTGCAAGGTGTTGCTATGCATTCGGAGCCGGTCGGCGGCATTGCGCCGACTCATGAGGTGATTCCGGACGCCATACACGGCAGCATCTACGGCGAACCGTTCGGCTTCTTCGGAGATTTCGACCAATTGGTCAATTAGTACGCCTGCGAGATCATGGCGGCCACTCAGCGCTTCTGCGAGCGTTCGAGTGGTCGCCATTTTCTGTTCTAGGGTGTCGATATTTTCGTCGTAATTCGGAGAGCTTTCCATAATAACTAGTGCGGACGCGTGTAGCGACTTTATTGTCATATATAGCACGCTACGGCGTCCGCAATATTGGTTATAACACGTTACGGCATTTTATTCAATACCTCAATGTCCAGGGGATGCCCCTGGCGCGTTTCGTACTCCTCTTCAAATCGCCTAATGGCGCGGTCGAGCGTGTGCGGATGAATCCGCAGTCGGTCGGCCGCATTGCGCTTCGTGATATCGCTTTTACGCACTGCATCAATGGCAATAAGCATCGCGGCATTCTTCGACAATTCCGAAATCTCGTGCAACCGGCTAATCAGCATTTGGCCGATAAACCGCTCTTCGATTTCTGGACTGCTGTTAATCTCGCGCATTGCGTCAATTCTCTCGATCAGTAGATCCATGAATCTCTCAATTTCTGCATAACCGTCGTGTGATGCCATTTACTTGCCCCCTTGACCATAATGTGTTCTCCGTGGTACGTTAGATATAGTTCAGGGAACTACACCCCGTCGCCAGCCGGGTGCAGCGTACCGCGAACCAGCGAAAACAAGGTAATGCGGCCAATTAAGCCGCCCGCAATGACAATCTGTCATTGCAAGGAGAACAACAAGAATGGATTCAGAAATGCAGAGCATCACGCTTGGCGACGGTACCCAGTCCTTCGCCGATGTGGCCTTCGATAGCGCCATGCCGAAGATGGCCTTCCAGACCAAGGAAGACCGCGACGCTGGACGGCCTCGCACACAGGACAAGAACAACGATGGCGTCAACAAGTGGCAGGTGCGCCTGAACGTCACCTACCGCGACACCAACCGGGGTGACTTCATCCTCGTGAGCGTCGCCAGCAACGACGACCCGTCACAGCGCTTCGCCCGTGGCGATGTCGTCAGCTTCGACAACCTCCGCGTCGGTGCCAACGGCTACCGCGAGCGCGCAGGCTTCTCGTGGTTCTACTTCGCGGACGCCGTTCACCCGGCAGCCGTCGCGGCCAAGTCCTAAGCGGCGCAAGGGGTTCCGGCATGGATACCGACCGGTCTTTCGATCACCTGTCAGGGCAGAGTGGGCGCTTCGTTGCGCTGCTGCTCGGCCTCGCCGTGGTCGCCACACTGGCCGCCGCGCCGGTACTCCTGCAGCACGGCTCCAGCGGTGCCGCAGCGCTCGGAATGCTCGTCCTGCTGGTGGTGGGCTTCGGCTCCCTCGGTGTCGGGCACCTCGTGCGCTCCGGCTTCCTCTGGGAACTGCAACAGCGCCGACTGTTCCGCCACGTTTGCCGCCGCGTCGGCCTGACGATCAAGGATGAGAAGAGCGGCCGGCCGATTTACCCGGCGCTGAGCCGGATGGTTGGCAGCTCGGAGGCCTGGTCTGGCCGTGTCACACCGTTGACCGGCCAGACCGTCGGCCAGTGGGAAAAGGCGGCGGATGCGTTCAGCCTGGCGATGGGCGCATCCTTCCGTGTGAGCAACAACGGTGACGGCACTTTGACGGCCAAGGTCGGCCGTACGCCGCTCGAAACCACCGACGCCAGGGTCATCGATACGATGACGGTAGATCAACGTGGCTGGCGCTCGCGCCTCCTGAATATCCCGGTAGCGATCACCGAAGGCGGCCAACGCTTCGACCTCCCGGCCATCGATACGCACACGCTCATCGTGGGCGAGTCCGGCTCTGGCAAGGGTTCCGTCGTCTGGTCACTGCTCGTCGGCCTGGTGCCCGGTATCCGCGCCGGTG
The DNA here is from genome assembly GCF_036984265.1 of Pseudonocardia sp. D17. Lineage (NCBI taxonomy): Bacteria > Bacillati > Actinomycetota > Actinomycetes > Pseudonocardiales > Pseudonocardiaceae > Pseudonocardia > Pseudonocardia sp. D17. Next base: position 5,358 of record NZ_BPRG01000063.1, read on the forward strand.
TCGTCCGTGTCTGGGGACTAGACCCCAAGCGCGTTGAGCTATCCATCGGCCGCGGCTTCTTCTACAAGTACGCCTCGACCACTGACGAAATGGTCGCCATGATGAAAGAGCTTGTGGCGGACATGATGCAGCGCGCCGACCAAATCGCCGGAAAGACTCGCAAGTTCGACCCCTCGCCGGAATACCCGATGAATGTCATTATCATCGACGAACTGGCCTATTTATCATCAATGCTGCCAGATCGGAAAGTGGCCGCTGAGGTCAATAAGGCATTGCAAACAATCCTCGCGCTCGGACGGGCAACCGGCTACATGATCGTCGGTGCCGCGCAAGATCCGCGCAAGGAAACCATTGCGCTCCGTGACATGTTTCCGACACGCGTTGGCCTCCGGATGAAAACCGGCATGATCGACCTCGTACTAGGTTCCGGCGCTCGTGCCGATGGTGCGTACTGCGACCAAATCCCAGACCCGAAAGAGGGCGGCGCAGGAATGGCTTACGTCATCGGTGAAGGCTCGCACGTCCCCAAATTGGTGCGCTTCACTTGGTGCTCCGACGACTTAATCATGCGGCTATCGTCCACATTGGATTCTAGCGCCGCCGACGACACAGACGACCAGGAGTAAAGCAATGGGCTTCCTGACGCCCCGTGATGACGTCAACAAAAATCCGCTTGGCCTTTCATCGCGCTACGAAGTGCCGCGCGAGATTAGGAAGGCTCGTGATACTGAGGTCGGCAAGTCAATTGCTCGAACTCAGGTGGTCGAGATGGACATGCGCGGTATTGAACACGCTGCCATCGCTGCCCAAGCTGCTGTAAGAAACCTGATCTTGGCTGGTGACGCTGCCGCCATGCAGGTGCCGATCAATAAGGCTCCGCTCATCATGGGCATTACGAACATGGCTGCGATCATGTTGCAGACCAAGCTTAGTGAGTTGGGCGGCAACTTCGGATGATTGCTAGTCTTCGACTGCTGCCCCTCGTCCTGCTCCTGCACCACATTGAGGGTGTTTGTAGGCCAGTTGTTCCGTGGCAGCGAAAAGCCGTTCAGGCGGCCTCTCAGAGCCTCATAGACGCCATCCAAGCCCAGGACCCGGCGGTAGATGCAGCACGGCTGACGGCCGAACGTGAGACCGAGCTTCAACACCTCCGCGCTGCCCGTCATCGTATCGATGACCCCACCGAAGCCACCGGGTACCGGCCGTCTTCCCCTCGGCCGGTGCTCGGTGCCCCAAATCCGCCGGCCGATTTGGCTGACCAGCTGCGCGCACACCAGGAGCACCGATGACAACGGCTCTGCTCGTCGGCCTCGGCTTGGCGCTGCTCGTCGTCGGCGGCCTGGCGGCCTATTGGCGCGGCATGTTGGAGGGCAAAAGTCGGATTCCAACATCAGCGCAAATCATGCTCGAAATGCAGGAAACATACGACGTTGCCATGAAAGCCATTGTGGGCGACACCGTAAGGGAAAAGGCAAAACGGCGGCAGGCTTCCCCTGGCGAATGGAAAATCGGCCTCACCAATGAAGAAATAGCGCAGGAAATGCAGCGACGCCGTGACATTTACGACGCTGTAAATAAGATCCCCGATTACTACGAACTCGAATGGCAAAGGAAAAAGAATGCGGCACAGCAGCGGCAGTCCATTAGTCAAAATTGCACTTGGAACGGTGGCGCTAATGATTTTCGCGCCGATGCTCATGCAATCGTTCCGGGACGCAATGGCTGACATTTGGCCGTACCTCATCGCTACGATCATTATTGCAATTGGCCTCACTCTGTTAGCGCGATTCTGGCGCGGCACCGGCCGTCATTGATAACGGGGGCGCAATCGTTCACTCCGACTTCCTAACGCCATTGCAACAGAAATCCATTCTCCGGAGGCGCAGCGCTTCCAAGTGTCCGGCCGAAGGACGGACGCCGCGACCGACGCCCGGAACGGAGTGAGGACGGCAGGGCGCGGACACTCCGACATTTCAGCAGAGAAACCAATTGTGCAAGTAGATAAGCATTTCGATCAATAGGCAGCAGGTGGACGTATTAAACCCCCCTCTCCCCCCTTTAAATACAGCTCCATCCGAATGACGGGTGATCTAATGCGAATCGGCAGCACAAGCGGTGATCAGCAGAAATCCGGGGTGTTTGCTACCGGCAGCCTGTCGACACGACGGCACCGGTCTTCGAGTGGGGCGACCCATTTAGAGGCGGAACCCCTTGTTAGCCGTTCGTATTTGGCAGATGGCGTGTGGTGTCAAGGGCGCCGAAGGCGGCGCAGCGAACCCTTGACACCGCGCGTCATTTGTCATTCACATGATCGGATCACAAGGGGTATAGCCGGAACCGCAGCGAATCCGCAGAACTCACCACAAGCAATATCGTACTTTACGAAATGCGCGGCGTAAGTCATAATGCAAAACAATTGTCGAAAAGCAAATGTGAGTATCTGAACAACACACGCATAGCCTTTCGCGCAATTACCGAATAACTAAAAAGGGTAAAAAAGAATGCGCTATACGAAAAAAGCGCCAGGCTTTGGAGTGCCTGACGCCCAGCGAAATGTGGTACTGAACATCATCAGTTTATTACCATTTTGCCATTTACCGCAAGACTTCATTGTAAATATTGCACCGAACACAAATTGTGCTCACGCTTTAAGCCAGTCTCGTAACAATCTGTTCTCTGTGGTACGTTCAGCGTGCCACCGGGCAGCCGCTCCGACACGCCGGGCGCACAGCGTCCCCCGTCCAGGGGTCGAGCTGCGAGAAGGTGGCCGACGCACGGTCTACGGCCAGGAGGTCAGCCAGCTAGAGGCTCCACAACTCCATAAAAAGCGAAAACGCCCGGTGTTGGCGCACCAGGCGTTCTCTGAAACCCCTCGAAGGGCTGTCGTGGTAGACACCAGCTTCGCAGGGCTACTGCTCTGCGTCAATTTTCATCCTTCGGCGCGTCGGCCTGGTGGTCGTCGTGGCTGAGGCTCCTGTCATCCGCAAGTGGCGCAAGGTTCAGCGGCGCACGGCTCGTGAGCGCCGCCGCGAACACCTCGCCCGCCGTGAGGCCGGCGTCCGCGCCACCGGCCAACAGCAGC
>NZ_BPRG01000064.1:0-54275 GCF_036984265.1 Pseudonocardia sp. D17
GCGGGGGGGGGGGGGCCCCCCCGCCGTTCCTGCCGAGACGCCGGGGGTGGCGGCGCCCGCCGCGGACGGCGCCGACGCCGTTCCCGCCGAGGCGTCGGCCGGGCCACCACGGCTCGCCCCGCGCCCGCTGGAGCGCCCGGCCGTCGACCCGGGGGAGCGGTCGGCGTTCGGCCGCCCGTCCGGGGTCGAGGGCGGGTTCGCGCCGCTGCGCAACGGCTCGTCCGACGGACGGATCGCCGGCGCCGCCCCGCCGCCCGCGGCTCTCGCCGCGGCCTTCTCCCGCAGCCACGCCGACGTCGCGGGCCTGCAACGACCGCCGACGCCCGCGGGCGCGGTCGGCGAGCCCGGCGGCCCCGCGCTCTGGGACGGGCCCGGCGCCCCGGCCGACCGCGACCCCTGGCGCGATCCCGGCAGCGCGGCGCGCCTCGGCGAACCGGTGGAGGGCGACGCCGCACCCGACCGCGCCCCCGGTTCCGGTGCCCGGCTCAGCGTCCGGGAGGTGCTGTTCGGCAAGCGCGTGCATCCCCGCGCCCTCGCCCTGCTCGCGGTGATCGCGCTGGCCATCGGGGCGGTCGGGGGCGTCGTCGGGCACCTCACGGCGTCGGGCGCACAGGGCCTCACCGAGCCGGGCGCGACGCTCACGTCGACGTCGGACTCCAAGGAACGACCTCCCGGCTCGGTCGCCGACATCGCGGCACGGGTGCTGCCCGCCGTCGTGTCCATCGAGATCAAGGTCGGCGACCAGGGCGGGACGGGCTCGGGCGTCGTCATCGACCCGGCGGGCTACGTGCTGACCAACAACCACGTCGTCGCGCCTGCGGCCCAGGGCAACGGCGCGACGATCGAGGCGATCTTCAGCAACGGCCAGCGGATGCCCGCGGCGATCGTCGGCCGCGACCCGAAGACCGACCTCGCCGTGGTCAAGGTCGCCGTCGCCAACCCGACGGTGGCGCGGATCGGCTCGTCGTCGTCGCTGGCCGTCGGCGACGGGGTGCTCGCGATCGGGTCGCCCCTCGGCCTCGCGGGCACGGTGACCGACGGCATCGTCAGCGCCGTCAACCGGCCCGTCCGGCTCGACAGCGGCGGCAGCGACACCAACGCGGTCATCGACGCCATCCAGACCGACGCCGCGATCAACCCCGGCAACTCCGGCGGCCCGCTGGTCGACTCGACGGGCGCGGTCGTCGGCATCAACACGGCGATCCGCAGTCTCGGCCAGGGCGAGGGCGGGTCGATCGGCCTGGGCTTCGCCATCCCGATCGACGACGCCCGGCGCATCGCCGAGGCGCTCATCCGCGACGGCTCGGTCAAGCACGCCGACCTGGGCGTCAACGCGAAGTCGGTGACCGACGGCACGACCGACGGGGCGCAGGTGCAGAACGTCGTCGCCGGGGGAGCGGCGGCCGCGGCGGGCATCGTCGAGGGCGACGTCATCCTCAAGGTCGGCGACCGGACGATCGCGGGTGCCGACGAGCTCGTCGTCGCCGTCCGCGAGCTGGCGCCGGGACAGAGCGTCCCGATCGAGCTGGTCCGCGACGGGCGGCCACTCACCGTCACGGCCGTGCTGGCCTCGGACTGACGGTCGACCGACGCGGAGTCGCAGGTAGGATCGGCGACGTGTTCGACAGCGTCGGCTGGGGCGAGATCCTGGTGCTCGTCGTGGCGGGGCTCTTCATCCTCGGTCCCGAGCGCCTCCCCGGTGCGGCCGCGTGGCTCGGCAGGACCATCCGTCAGGTCCGGGAGTACGCCACCGGCGCGCGCGACCAGCTGCAGAAGGAGCTCGGCCCGGAGTTCGACGAGCTGCGCAAGCCGCTGGAGGACCTGCGGAGCCTGCGCGACTTCAACCCGCGCACGGCCGTCCGCCGCACGCTGTTCGACGACGGTCCCTCCCGGCCGGTGAGCCTGGAGAAGCCCAACGGCTTCGCGGTCGCGGGCGACGGCACGCAGGTCAACCAGGCCCCAGGCGGAGCGGCGACCAACGGCTCGGCTCCGGCCGCCACGCCGTTGGCCCCGAACGAGCGTCCCCCGATCGACCCGGACGCCACGTGACCGCGTGACCGACCCTCGCCCGGCCGCGCCGACCCCCGCCATGGCGGGCACGGGCGGCCCGGCGAACGACGCCGCGGCGACGGACGGCGCGGCGGCGGACGGCGCGGCGACGGAGGACGTCCGGCTCGCGGTCTACCGGCACTTCGCCGAGACCGGTGACGCGCCGTCGCCGGCGGACCTGGTGACCCGGACGGGGTGGTCCGCAGCGGTCGTCAGGGCGGCGCTGGAGCGGCTGCACGACCGTCGCGATCTCGTTCTCGATCCCGGCGACCGGGACCGCGTCGTGCTGGCCCATCCCTTCGCCTCGGTGCCGCTGGGCTTCTCGGTGATGGGGGCGCGCACGCTGTGGTGGGGCGGCTGCGCGTGGGACTCCTTCGCGATCCCGCACCTGCTCGACGCCGAGCCCGAGGTGCTCGTCGCGACCCGGTGCCCGGCCTGCGCGGCCCCGCACGCCTGGTCCGTCGACAGAAGGGCGCCGCCCGACGGCGACCAGGTCGCCCATTTCCTCATCCCGACCGCGCGCATCTGGGACGACGTCGTGCACGCCTGCTCCCACCAGCGGCTCTTCTGCTCGACCCACTGCGTCGACGCCTGGCTGGCGGCCACCGGACGCCCGCGCGGGTACGTGCTGGACCTGCCGACGCTCTGGCGGCTGGCCAGCGGCTGGTACGTCGGGCGTATGGACCGCGGGTACGTCCGGCGCGGGCCCGTCGCCGCGGCCGCCTACTTCGCCGAGGTCGGCCTCCGCGGCCCCTTCTGGGGCCTCCCGGCCTGACCGGCCCCGCCTCCGCGTCCGGGACCGCCGACTGGTCGCGGTCGGCGACGGCTGCCACTCACAGGGGCGCCACTCACAGGAGGGGTGGGCGGCGCAGGTGGTGGTCGGTCGCCTGCTCGAAGGCGTATGCCGCCGTCAGGACCCGGGCGTCGGCGTGGCGGGGGCCGACGATCTGCAGGCCGATCGGCAGCCCGGCGGCCGTGAAGCCGCAGGGAACGCTGGCGGCGGGCTGCTGCGTCATGTTGAACGGGTAGGTGAACGGGGTCCACGTCGTCCAACGCCGCCCGTCGGGCGACTCCTGCCCGGCCCGGAACGCGGCGATGGGCAGGGTCGGCGTGAGCAGCACGTCGTGGCGCTGGTGGAACTCGTTCATCAGGCTGCCGAGGTCGTTGCGGACGGCCATCGCGGTGAGGTACTCGACCGCGCTGACCTTCTCGCCCTGGGTCGCGATGTCGACGAGCCCCGGGTCCATCCGGGACCGCGCAGCGGCGTCGAGCGCCTCCATCGACTTCGCCGCACCGGTGAACCACAGGGTCTCGAACGCCTCGACGGGGTCGGCGAAGCCGGGATCGACGTACTCCACGGTCGCGCCGAGCGAGGCGAAGACGCCGGCGGCGGCCTCGACGGCGGCCCGGACCTCGGCGTCGACGTCGACGTGGCCGAGCGTCGGGCTCACCGCGACCCGCAGGCCGGACACGCCGTCGCCTTGCGCGTCGACGCAGCGGCGGACGGGTGTCGGCAGGGCCCAGGGGTCGCGGACGTCGAACCCGGATATCACGTCGAGCAGCAGCGCGGCGTCGGCGACGGTGCGCGTCATCGGGCCGACGTGGGCCAGCGTGCCGAAGGGGCTGGCGGGGTGGTGCGGGACGCGGCCGTAGGTGGGCTTGTGCGCGACGGTCCCGGTGAACCCGGCGGGGATGCGGACGGACCCGCCGCCGTCGGTGCCCAGCGACAGGGCGCCCATCCCGAGCCCGACGGCCGCCGCGCTCCCGCCCGACGAGCCGCCCGCCGTCAGCGTGGGGTCCCACGGGTTGCCGGTGACGCCGGTCAGCGGCGAGTCGGTGACGCCCTTCCAGGCCAGCTCGGGCGTCGTCGTCTTGCCGATCAGCACCGCGCCCTGCTCGCGAACGCGTGCCACGGGCGGGCCGTCGACCTCGCCCGGCGCCGGGTCGGAGGTGACCGAGCCGCGCCGGGTCGGCCAGCCGGCCGTCAGCAGGATGTCCTTGATCGAGGTCGGCACGCCGTCGAGCACGCCGCACGGCGCACCGCGTCGCCAACGCTCCTCCGACTCCCTGGCCGTCGCGAGCGCGCCCGCCTCGTCGACCAGGCAGAACGCGTTGACGTGCGGGTCGAGCCGGGAGATGCGCTCCAGGGCGTCGCGGGTCGCCTCGACGGGGGAGAGCTCGCCCGTCCGGTAGGCGGTGAGCAGTTCGGTGGCCGAGAGGTCGGCGGTGGAGCTCATCGGTGCCTTTCCGAGACGTAGCCGCGGTTCTTGTCGACGACGTTGCGCAACGGCCTGCCGTCGCGGCTGCGGGCGAGGTTGTCGGCGAACAGCGCGACGAGGTTGTCACGCCATCCCGTGGTGTCGCCGGACATGTGCGGGGAGACGATCACGTTCGGCATCGTCCACAGTGGAGAATCGGCCGGCAGCGGCTCGGTCTCGAAGACGTCGAGGGCGGCTCCCGCGATGCGGCCCTGCTCGAGCGCGGCGACGAGATCGGCCTGGACGACGAGCGGGCCCCGGCCGACGTTGATCACCCGCGCGCGGCGGGGGAGCAGGTCGATCGCCGCGGCGTCGAGCAGGCCGCGGGTGCGGTCGGTGAGCGGCGCGGCGAGCACGAGGGTGTCGGCCTCGGGGAGCAGCGCGGGCAGGTCGTCGATGGCGTGCACGCCGTCGGACGCGGTGCGCCCCACGAGGTCGACGCGCTGCCCGATCGCGGTGAGCATCGCCGCGACGGCCCGTCCGATCGGCCCGCCCCCGACGACGACGGCCCGCGTCCCCGCGACGTCCTCGGTCTCGCGGTGGTGCCACTCACGGCGCGCCTGCTGGGCGAGGGTGCGGGGCAGGTCCTTGGCGAAGGCCAGCACGAGCCCCGCGACGTACTCGGCGATCGGGGTGTCGAAGACCCCGCGCGAGTTCGTCAGCACGACGTCGGACTCGACGAGCCCCGGGAAGATCAGGCGGTCGACGCCCGCGCTCGCGGTGTGCACCCACCGGACGGCGTCGGCGGCCGCCCAGCAGTCGCGCACGGCGTCGGAGGTGAAGTCCCACACGAGCAGGGTGTCGGCCCCGGGCAGGGCCGCGGGCAGCTCGTCGGCCGTCGCGAGCCGGACGTCGGCGTCGCCGAGGACGTCGGTGACGGCCGCGTCGAGCCCGGGCGGCGTGTCGCCGGCGTGCAGCACAGCAATAGACCTCTGACCTGCGGAGACGGTCAACTGCGAGGTCCTCTCGGGCGTGGGCCGGGGCGGCAATTGACACGCTAGGAAGCCCTCGTATGATTGTCAACAATCAGCGGCATTGCGGCCTCTGGCTCCCACACGGTCCTTCAGCTCGGGGTGGTCCTCTTGTCCAAGCTCATCCGCATCACGCTCGCCAAGCGGGGTGTCTCCTGCGTGGCGGAGCTGCTGGAGAAGGAGGCACCGCGCACCTCGGCGGCGGTCTGGGAGGCCCTGGGCCGTGGCGAGCTGGGTGGCGACGCGCAGCACGCGAAGTACGCGCGCAACGAGGTCTACACGATGGTCCCGCGCTTCGGCGACGAGATCGGCTACGAGAACACCACGGTCACGCCCATCCCGGGGGACGTCGTCTACTTCTCCTTCTCCGGCGGGATGCTCGACCAGTCGTTCAAGGCCGACCAGAACATCGACCACCTCCCCGGGGTGATCGATCTGGCCATCTTCTACGGTCGTAACAACCTCCTGCTCAACGGCGATGTCGGGTGGGTGCCGGGCAACGTCTACGCCACGATCGTCGAGGGTCTCGACGTGATGGCGGAGGCGTGTCACGACGTGTGGCGGTCCGGCAGCGTGGGTGAGCGGCTCGTGTACTCGCGGCTGACGGGCTCGTCGGGTACCGACTGATCGAAGGGGGCGCGCATGCCCACCGAGCTCTCCGTCGGACTCGTCGAGTCCACGCCGGAGGAGAACCAGCCCGGCATCGGAGTGGTCGCGCCCTTCGACTTCGCGCTCGATCGTGAGCTCTGGCGATGGGCTCCCGACGACGTCTCGCTCTACCTCACGCGGCTCCCGTTCTTCACCACTCCCGTGACCGTGGAGATGGCCGTCGCGATCGGCGACCGGCGGGCCCTGCGCCGCGCCACCCGCGACGTCCTCACCCCGCAGCCCGGGGTGGTGACGTTCGCCTGCACGTCGGGCAGCTTCGTCGGCGGGGCGAGCGGCGAGTTCGTGCTGCGCCGGACGATGCTCGAGGCCGGTGCGCCCACGGTGTCGACGACGTCGGGTGCCCTCGTGGAGGCCCTGCAGCTGCTGGGTGTCCGGCGGCTCGCCGTCGCGACGCCCTACATCGACGCCGTGACCGACCGGCTGGCGTCGTTCCTCGCCGAACACGAGGTGGAGACCGTCGCCCGGCAGGGGCTGGGGCTGTTGGGCAACATCTGGCGGGTCACCTACGACGAGGTCGTCGAGATCGTCCGTGCCGTCGACCGCCCCGACGCGGAGGCGCTGTTCATCAGCTGCACCAACCTGCCCACCTACGACGTCATCGAGCCGCTGGAGCGTGCGCTGGGCAAGCCCGTCATCACCGCGAACCAGGTGACGATGTGGGCCGCGCTGCGGGCGATCGGGCGCGACGCGGTGGGCGGCGGGACCCTGCTGAGGACACCCCATCGGCTGTCGGTGGCTTGACCGCACCGCACGTTTCGTAGGATTGTCGACAATCATGACTGACGCTGCGACGACCGTCGGAATCCTGTACCCCGGCTACTCCGCCGAGGACGACTACCCGCGCGCCGAGGGCCTGCTGGGCGACGGCAGCAGGCTGCCGCTGGTGCACACCGAGATGCGCGAGGACGCCCACCGCGTCGACGCGCTGCTCGACATCGGCGGCGACGAGGTCCTGGCCACCGGTGCCGCGCAGGTCGCGGCGAAGGCCGGTCCGCTGGACTCGATCGTCTGGGCCTGCACGTCGGGCAGCTTCGTCTTCGGCTGGGACGGCGCGGCCGCGCAGGTCGCGGCGCTGCAGGAGGTCGCGGGCGTCCCGGCGTCGAGCACGTCGTTCGCGTTCGTCGACGCGTGCCGCCGGCTCGGGGTCACCAGGGTCGCCGTCGGCGCCACCTACCCCGACGACGTCGCGGAGCGGTTCGTCGAGTTCCTCGGCACGGCGGGCATCAGTGTGCTGTCGCTGTCGGCGCGCGGGATCATCACGGCCGCGGAGGTCGGTACGCTGCCCGCCGACCTGGTGCTCGACTTCGCCGCGGCCGCCGACCACCCCGACGCACAGGCCGTCCTGCTGCCCGACACCGCGCTGCACACCGTCGAGCTGCTCGACGACCTCGACGCGCGCGTCGGCAAGCCGGTGCTGACGGCCAACCAGGTCAGCATCTGGCAGGGACTGCGGCTCGCGGGCGCCGACCGCGGTCGCCCCGGGCTCGGCGCGCTGTTCGCGGCGGGCTGACCACCGGGCTGCGCCGACTTCCGGACCGGGCGGACGACGAGGAGACACGAGGTGGAGCTGGATCTGGGCGATCTCGAGCCGGTGAGCCGACGGTCCACCGCGGCCATCGTCGCCGACCGGCTGCGGCAGGCGATCATGCGCGGCACGCTGCCGCCGGGCACGCAGCTCGGTGAGGTCGAGCTCGCGACGCGTCTGGGGGTCAGCCGCGGTCCGTTGCGCGAGGCCATGCAGCGGCTCGTCGCCGAGGGCCTGCTGCGCAGCGAACGCCATCGCGGGCTGTTCGTCCGCGACCTCGATGCCGCCGACGTGCGCGACGTCTACACCGCACGGGCGGCCGTCGAGCGGGCCGCCGGACTGCTGATCCTCGCGGGCGACCGGACCGCCGCGGTCACCGTCCTCAGCGCGGCGCTCGAGGAGATGGCGGCGGCCGCCGCGGCGGGCGACGCCGTCGGGCTCGCAGACGCCGACCACCGCTTCCACCACGAGCTCGTCGCCGCCTCGGGCAGCCCACGGCTGCGCCGGATGGCCGACGCGCTGCTCGTCGAGACCCGGATGTGCCTGGCCGCCCTGCAGCAGAACCCGGCCCCCGCCGCCGAGCTCGTCGAGGAACACCGCATCCTGCGCGACGCGGTGCGCGACGGCGACGCCGACCGCCTCGTCGCGACGCTCGAGACGCACATGGCGGACGCGGTGACCCGCATCCTCGACGTGGCGCCCGTCGTCGGCAACGTGCCCACCGAGCCGACCCCGCCCGCGGGAGCCGCCTGATCCCGCGTGCCCCGCCGCGCGGCATTTCCGGTCTCGGCTCGCCGAACCCCGTCGTCGGGGTCTGCGCATGCAGGCGGGCGACCGCCGAACCCGCGCGGAGCGCTCCCGGCGTGAGCCGCACGTCACGGTCCGGCCCGGCGCGGCCCGCACTACGGTCGAAAGCCGTGACGGCACGGTGACCGGGGTCCTCGACGGGTTCCTCGTCCTCGCGGTCGTCGTGGCGGTCGGCTGGGGGATCGGCCGGTCCGGGATCCTCGGGCCCTCGGCGGTCGAGGTGCTCTCGCGGGCCGCGTTCTTCGTCGCCAGCCCGGCGTTGCTGTTCTCGACGATCTCGACATCCGACGTGCACGCCGTCTTCTCCGGGGCGCTGCTCGTGACCGCGATGTCGAGCACCGCGGCGTGCCTGCTCTACCTGGTCTTCGCCGTCGCCCGGCGGCGCCCGGTGGGGGAGAGCGTGATCGGCGCGATGTGCTCGGGGTACGTCAACGCGGGCAACCTCGGGCTGCCGATCGTCACCTACGTCCTCAAGGACCCGTCGGCGATCGCGCCCGTGCTGCTGTTCCAGCTCGCGGTGCTCGGGCCGGTCGGCGCCACCGTGCTCGACGTCGTCACGAGCCGGGAGAGCGGCCGCCGGCTGTCGGTGCTGCGGACGGCGTCGGCGCCGCTGCGCAACCCCATCGCGATCGCGACGTGCGCCGGGCTCGTCGTCGCGTTCACCGGCTGGCACCCGCCCGAGATCGTGATGGCGCCCGTGCACCTCGTCGCGGGGATCGCGGTGCCCGGGATGTTGCTCGCGTTCGGGATCTCGCTGCACGGCGCCGCGCGACCGGGACGCGGCGGCACAGGTGTCCCGCTCGTCGTCGTGTCGGTGCTGAAGAACCTCGGACAGCCGGCGATCGCGGTCGCAACCGGGACGGCGCTCGGCATGTCGGGCGGGGCACTGCTCGCCGTCGCGGTCTGTGCGGCGCTGCCGACGGCGCAGAACATGTTCGCCTACGCCGTGCGCTACCGGCAGGGCCAGTCGCTCGCGCGCGACGCCGGCCTGGTCACGACGGTGGTCAGCATCCCGGTCATGATCGGCGTGGTGGCGCTGCTCGCCTGACGCCGGCACCCCGGACCGGGCCTGCTCGCCGCACGGGCTTGCCCCGGCCGGGACCGGCGTGGTTCCATCGGTACGGATTGTCGACAACTCGACAACGCGACAATCTCACCCGACCACACGGAGCCCGGCGCCATGGCATCTCTGTCTCCGCTCCTCGTGCAGGCCACCCCGGTTCAGGTGGCCCGCGGCGAGGGCGTCCACCTCTACGACACCGACGGCAACCGGTACCTCGACTTCACCGCGGGGATCGGCGTCACCAGCACCGGGCACTGCCACCCGCGGGTCGTCGCGGCGGCGCAGGAGCAGGTCGCGACGCTGATCCACGGGCAGTACACGACCGTCATGCACCAGCCGCTGCTGCGCCTGACCGAGCGGCTCGGCGACGTCCTGCCCGCCGGGATCGACAGCGTCTTCTACGTCAACTCCGGCAGCGAGGCCGTCGAGGCGTCGGTCCGGCTGGCGCGGCACGCCACGGGGCGCCCGCTGGTCGTCGCGTTCGACGGCGGCTTCCACGGGCGCACGATGGGCGCGGCCGCGCTCACGACGTCGGGCGCCAAGATCCGCTCCGGCAACACCCCGATGATGAGCGGCGTCGCGTTCGCGCCGTTCCCCTACGCCTACCGCTACGGCTGGAGCGAGGACGAGGCCGTCGCCTTCGCCCTGCGCGAGCTCGACCGCCTGCTCCTCACCGCCGCGCCGGCCGCCGACGTGGCCGCGTTCATCGTCGAGCCCGTGCTGGGCGAGGGCGGCTACGTGCCGACGCCCGCGTCGTTCCTCGTGGGGCTGTGCGAGCGCGCGGACCGGCACGGCATCCTGCTGATCGCCGACGAGGTGCAGACAGGCTTCGGGCGCACCGGCCTGTTCTGGGGCCACCAGCACGCGCCGGGCGTGACGCCGGACGTCATCGTCACCGCCAAGGGGCTGGCCAGCGGCTTCCCGCTGTCGGCGATCGCGGCGCCCGCCGCGCTGATGGCCAAGGGCCGTCCCGGGTCGCAGGGCGGGACCTACGGCGGCAACGCCGTCGCCTGCGCGGCCGCGCTCGCGACGCTCGACGTCATCGAGGACGAGGGACTCGTCGCCAACGCGGCGAAGCAGGGCCTGCGGCTGCTCGACGCGGCGCGCGACCTCGCGGCCGACCACCCCGGCATCGGCGACGTCCGGGGCCGCGGGCTGATGGTCGGCACGGAGTTCGTCACGCCCGACGGCCGGCCCGACGGCGCGACCGCCGCCCGTGCCCACGCCGCCGCGTCGGCGCACGGCCTGCTGCTGCTCACCTGCGGGGCCGAGGGGCACGTCGTGCGGATGATCCCGCCGCTCGTGGTCACCGCGGACCAGGTCGACGAGGGCATCGCCCTCTGGTCGAAGGCCCTGACGGACGCGACCACCTGACGCCCTGACCGATTTCGCCGGCGCCGGCCCCCACTGCACGAACGGCGCAGGGGAGGTTCAGCGGCCGGCCGGGGTGATGTTCAGGCTCATGCCGGCGAGGCCGCGGGCACGCGTCGAGAGCTTGTCGGCGACCGCGCGCAGCGCGCTCCCCGCTGGGGACTCGGGTGCGGCCAGGACGATCGGCGTGCCCGAGTCGCCGCACTCGCGCAGCTCGGGCGCCAACGGGATCTGGCCCAGCAGCGGGACGGGAGCGCCCAGCGCGCGGCTCAGCGAGTCGGCCACCGTCTGCCCGCCACCCGAGCCGAAGACCTCCATCCGCGAGCCGTCGGGCAGCTCCATCCACGACATGTTCTCGACGACGCCCGCGAGCCGCTGCCGCGTCTGCAGCGCGATGCTGCCGGCCCGCTCGGCGACCTCGGCCGCGGCCTGCTGCGGCGTCGTCACGACGAGCAGCTCCGCGTTGGGCATGAGCTGCGCGGTGGAGATCGCGATGTCGCCGGTGCCGGGCGGGAGGTCGAGCAGCAGGACGTCGAGGTCGCCCCAGAACACGTCGGCGAGGAACTGCTGCAGCGCACGGTGCAGCATCGGCCCGCGCCACACGACGGGGGTGTTGCCGTCGACGAACATCCCGATCGAGATGACCTTCACGTCGTGCGCCTGCGGCGGCATGATCATGTCGTCGACCTTGGTGGGCCGGGCGGTGGTGCCCAGCATGCGCGGCACGGAGTGGCCGTAGATGTCGGCGTCGACGACGCCGACCGAGAGCCCCCGTGCGGCCATCGCGGCAGCCAGGTTGACCGTCACCGACGACTTGCCGACCCCGCCCTTGCCCGACGCCACGCAGTAGACCCGGGTCAGCGAGCCGGGCTGGGCGAAGGGGATGACGGGCTCGGCCGAGTCGCCGCGCAGGCTGCGCCGCAGCTCGCTGCGCTGCTCGTCGGACATCACGTCGAGCTCGACGACGACGTCGCGCACCCCGGGCACCGCGGTGACGGCCTCGGTGACGCGCGTGGTGATCGTGTCGCGCATGGGACAACCCGCGACGGTGAGGTACACGGCGACGTGCGCGACGCCGTCGGCGGACACCTCGACGCTCTTCACCATGCCGAGCTCGGTGATCGGCTTGCGGATCTCGGGATCGTCGACCTTGGCGAGCGCGGCGCGGACGGCCTGCTCGACGGTCTGCGATCCGGTGTTTCCCATGACGGACATCAGGTTCTCCGTTGCAATGCTGCTGGGCGCTGGTGCGGTGTCCCGGGCGGGCGGCGGTGCCTCGCCCCACCCGCGGCTGACCCCGGCGGGAGGACTCCATCCTACGTGCGTCGTCGGGCCGACCCTCACCTCCGTAGCATCTGATGACGTGACGGACATCGCCGACGCCACCGCGGGCCGGGCCCGCGCTGGCGATCCGGGGGGACGGCGGGCCGTGCCGACGCAGGAGCAGCTCGCCTCGTGGCGGGCCTTCCTGAAGGCGCACGCCACCATCACCCGGGTACTCGAGAACGAGCTGGAGGCCGAGCAGCGGCTGTCGCTCGCGGCCTACGACGTGCTGGTCCAGCTGGCCGAGGCGCCGCAGCGGCAGCTGCGGATGACCGAGCTGGCCGACGCCGTGCTGCTGTCGCGGTCGGGGGTGACCCGGCTGGTCGACCGGCTGGAGCGGGCGGGGCTGGTGACGCGCTCGCCGGTCGCGGGGGACGGCCGGGGCGTGGCGGCGCACCTCACCGAGGCCGGCCTCGGCAGGCTGCGGGTGGCAGCGCGGACCCACCTGGCCGGCGTGCTGGCGCACTTCGTCGACCGGCTCGACGACGAGCAGCTCCGGGCGCTGGAGACGATCAGCCTGCGGCTCGTCGTGTAGGACGGTGGGGACCGGACCGGTCGGTCAGTGCTCGTGCCTGCTCACCTGGCGCCGACGCTCGGCCTCGGCGCGCGGTGGATCCGCCCCGAGGCGCTCGGCCAGCTTGTCGAGCTCGCTGCGCAGGTAGTCGCGCGTCGCCACCTCGCCGATGGCGATGCGCAGGGCGGCGAGCTCGCGGGCGAGGTACTCGGTGTCGGCCTTGGTGCGCTCGGCGCGGGTGCGGTCCTCCTCCAGTGCGACGCGGTCGCGGTCGTCCTGGCGGTTCTGCGCGAGCAGGATCAGCGGCGCGGCGTAGGCGGCCTGGGTGGAGAAGGCCAGGTTGAGCAGGATGAACGGGTAGGGGTCCCACTGCAGGCTCACCGCGAACAGGTTGAGCCCGATCCACACGACGACGATGACCGTCTGGATCGCGAGGAACTGGCCCGTCCCGAGGAACCGGGCGATCCTCTCCGACAGCCGGGCGAAGCCCTCGGGGTCGACCTCGAACCGGCGCCTGCTGGAGACGGGCTGGTCGAGTTTGCGGGTGCTGTGCAGCTCAGGCACGGTCGGCCCCCAGCTCTTCGGCCGGCAGCCCGCCGGAGCGTGACCCGTTGCCGACGAACCCGTCGCCCGGTTCGGTCATCTCGTCGCGCCAGCCGACGGGCAGGATGTGGTCGAGCACGTCGTCGACGGTGACCGCACCCAGCAGGTGGTCCTCGGAGTCCACGACGGGTCCCGCCACCAGGTTGTAGGCCGCGAAGTAGCGGGTGATCTCGCTGAGGGTGGCCTCCGGGGTCAGCCGGGCGAGCTCGCTGTCGACGATGCCCGCCACCAGGTCGAACGGTGCCTCGCGCAGCAGCCGCTGGGCGTGCACGCAGCCGAGGTAGCGGCCCGTCGGGGTCGCCGACGGCGGCCGGCACACGAACACCATGCTGGCCAGGGCCGGCGGGATGTCGGGGTTGCGGATGTGGGCGAGCGCCTCCGCGACGGTCGCGTCGGGGCGCAGGATGATCGGCTCGGGCGTCATCAGGCCACCCGCGGTGTCGCTGGAGTAGCTCAGCAGCCGGCGGACGGGCTCGGACTCCTCGGGCTCCATCAGCGCGAGGAGCCGGTCGGACTCGGCCGGGGAGAGCTCGCCGAGCAGGTCGGCGGCGTCGTCGGGCGACATGGCCTCGAGGACGTCGGCGGCGCGTTCGGAGTCGAGGTGGGCGAGCAGCTCACGCTGGTCGGACTCGGACATCTCCTCGAAGACGTCGGCGAGCCGCTCGTCGTCGAGCGCGTCGATGACCTCGAACTGGCGCTTGGGCGGCAGTTCCGAGAGCGCGGCGGCGACGTCGGCCGGGCGCATCGCCTCGAACACCGAGAGCAACCCCTCGGTGCCCTGCCGGTCGGTCAGGGTCAGCCCCTGCGCGGCACTCCACGGCACGACCTGCACCGAGCCGCGCCGGGTGAGCCGCGAGCGCCGCGGCCGCACCGCGAGCCTGCCGACGACCCAGTCCCGCGACCGGAGCGGCTCGATGGCGGCGTCGACGACCACGACCTCCTGGCCGGAGTCGCTGAGCGTCACCGTCGCGTCGAGGACCTGGCCGATCACGAGCGCCTCGTTGGGTCGCTGGTGGAAGCCGCGCAGGCTGACCGAGCCCGTCGCGAGGGTGATCGCCGCGGGGTCGACGGCCGTCACCCGCAGCATCGGGACGAAGATCCGCCGCCGCGTCGCGAGCTCGACGACGAGGCCCAGCACCCGCGGCGGGCTCGGATCGACGCGCAGCGAGATGACGACGTCGCGCACCTTGCCGATGCGCTCGCCGTCGGGCCCGAACACGGCGAGACCCGCCATGCGCGCCACGAAGACCTGGGTCGCTGCCACGCGGGCCAGCCTAGAGCGGCGTCATCCCTGGTGGGACCTAAGGTCGGCGCATGAACGGGATGCGCTACGACGTCGTCGACGTGTTCACCGACCGGCCGTTCGCCGGCAACCCGCTGGCCGTCGTGCACGGGGCCGGCGAGGCGGGTCTCGGCGGCCCGGCGATGCAGGCGATCGCGGCCGAGTTCGCGCTGTCGGAGACGGTGTTCGTGCTCCCGCCGACGCGGCAGGGCGCGGACTACCGGGTGCGCATCTTCACCCCGGCCGTCGAGCTGCCGTTCGCGGGGCATCCGAGCGTCGGCGCGGCGTGGGTGCTCGCGCGCGACGGGGTGATCGGCGGGGGCGACGTCGTGCAGGAGTGCGGCGCCGGGCTGCTCCCGGTGCACGTCGACGCGGCCGGCGCACGCGTGACGGGCGGGACGCCCGAGGTGCTCGACGGCGTCGACCCCGCGGGCGCGGTCGCACTGGCCGAGGCCGTCGGGCTCACGGCCGCCGACGTCGACGACCGGGTCCCGGCCGGGTCGACCGCGGCCGGCGTGCCCTACGTGGTGCTCCCGGTGCGGTCCGACGCCGTCGCCCGCGCGCAGTGCGACGCCGGTGCGGTCCGCGCGCTGACGGCCGGGCGGACGGGGCTCGTCGTCGCGGCCCTGGAGCACCTGCCGGAGGTGCACCTGCGGATGTTCGCCCCGGGTTCGGGTGTCGTGGAGGACCCCGCGACGGGATCGGCGGCCGTGGCGCTGGGGGTGTTCCTCGCCGACCGCGGCCTGCTCGCGGCCGAGGGCGGGTCGTCGTTCACGATCGCCCAGGGTGCGGAGATCGGGCGCCCGTCCCGGCTCGACGTCACCGTGACCACCCGCGCCGGCGCGGCCGTCGCGACGACCGTGCGGGGTGGGGTCGCACCGGTGGCCACGGGGGTCCTGACGGCCCGCCCCGCGGAGTGAGCCGGGTCTCGACGGGGCGGCCGAACAGGCCTTTCACCTCGCGTGGGTGAGAAACCAATCACCTCTGGCGGGTGTCGGGGCCCGGTCCGTGCCAGCATCGCCACAAGCCTGCGCAGTCCTGCGTGCCGACCCGACGAGGAGTCGCCTCCGTGACCACCCGCACCCGCGCCCGCCGCTCCTGTCTCGCCGTCCCCGGCTCGAGCCAGAAGTTCATCGACAAGGCCCGGACGTTGCCCGCCGACCAGGTCTTCCTCGACCTCGAGGACGCCTGCGCGCCGCTGGCCAAGCCGGGCGCGCGCAAGACGATCGTCGCGGCGCTCAACGAGGGCGGCTGGGGCGAGCGCATCCGCGTCGTGCGGGTCAACGACTGGACCACGGAGTGGACCTACCGCGACGTGACCGAGGTCGTCGAGGGCGCGGGCGCCAACCTCGACGCGATCATGCTGCCCAAGGTGCAGACGGCCGAGCAGGTCGTCGCGCTCGACCTGCTGCTCACCCAGATCGAGAAGACCATGGGCTACGAGGTCGGCCGGATCGGGATCGAGGCGCAGATCGAGAACGCGCTGGGGCTGACCAACGTCAACGCCATCGCCGCGGCCTCGCCGCGCGTCGAGACGATCATCTTCGGCCCGGCCGACTTCATGGCGTCGATCAACATGAAGTCCCTGGTCGTGGGCGAGCAGCCGCCCGGCTACGACGTCGGCGACGCCTACCACCACATCCTCATGAGCATCCTGATGGCCGCGCGCGCCCACGAGAAGCTCGCCATCGACGGCCCGTACCTGCAGATCAAGGACGTCGACGGGTTCCGCCGCGTCGCGGGCCGGTCGGCCGCGCTCGGCTTCGACGGCAAGTGGGTCCTGCACCCCGGCCAGATCGACGCCGCCAACGAGACCTTCAGCCCGGCCCAGGCCGACTACGACCACGCCGAGAACATCCTCGACGCCTACGACTGGTACACCTCCGAGGCCGGTGGCAAGCGGGGCGCGGCGATGCTGGGCGACGAGATGATCGACGAGGCCAGCCGCAAGATGGCGCTGGTGATCTCGGGTAAGGGCCGGGCCGCCGGCATGGAGCGCACCGACCGGTGGACCCCGCCGGAGGCGTGAGCCGCCCCCGCCGCACCCACCCGAGACCCCGAGGAGCAGCAGATGGCCCGCCTCGCCCAGACCGCCGGTCTGACCGACGTCCAGCAGGAGATCCTGTCCACCGTCAGGACGTTCGTGGACAAGGAGATCATCCCGCACGCCACCGCGCTGGAGCACGCGGACACCTACCCGCAGGACATCGTCGACGGGATGAAGGAGATGGGGCTCTTCGGCCTCACCATCCCCGAGGAGTACGGCGGCCTGGGCGAGTCGCTGCTGACCTACGCGCTGGTCGTCGAGCAGATCGCGCGCGGGTGGATGAGCGTCTCCGGCGTCATCAACACGCACTTCATCGTCGCCTACATGCTCACCCAGCACGGCACCGACGAGCAGAAGCAGCGGCTGCTGCCGCAGATGGCGGCCGGTGAGGTCCGCGGCGCGTTCTCGATGTCGGAGCCCGACCTTGGCTCCGACGTCGCGGCGATCAAGACGAAGGCCGTGCGCGACGGCGACGACTACGTCATCGACGGCGCGAAGATGTGGCTGACCAACGGCGGCACCTCGAACCTGATCGCCCTGCTGGTGAGGACGGACGAGGGCAAGCCCAAGCCCCACCAGAACCTGACGGCGTTCCTGGTCGAGAAGCCGACCGGGTACGGCGAGGTCGCGCCCGGGCTCACGATCCCCGGCAAGATCGACAAGATGGGGTACAAGGGCGTCGACACCACCGAGGCGGTGTTCGACGGCTACCGCATCCCCGCGTCGGCGATCCTGGGCGGGGAGACCGGCAAGGGCTTCTCGCAGATGATGGACGGCGTCGAGGTCGGCCGGGTCAACGTCGCCGCCCGCGCCTGCGGCATCTCGATCCGGGCGTTCGAGCTCGCGGTCGAGTACGCCCAGCAGCGCAGCACGTTCGGCAAGCCGATCGCCGAGCACCAGGCCATCGCGTTCAAGCTCGCCGAGATGGGCACCAAGGTCGAGGCGGCGCACCACATGATGGTCAACGCGGCGCGGCTGAAGGACGCGGGCACGCGCAACGACGTCGAGGCCGGGATGGCCAAGCTGATCGCGTCGGAGTACTGCGCCGAGGTCACCCAGGAGGCGTTCCGCATCCACGGCGGCTACGGCTACTCCAAGGAGTACGAGATCGAGCGGTTGATGCGCGAGGCGCCGTTCCTGCTCATCGGCGAGGGCACGTCGGAGATCCAGAAGACGATCATCTCCCGGGGGCTCCTGCGCGAGTACCGCTCGCGCTGACCTGGGCGGGGCCGGCGGCCGCACTCCCGATCGCGGCCGCCGGCCCGTCTCCCGACCCCCACGGGAGGGCCGACGATACGCCTCCACACGGATTCGTGTGCCCCCGAACGGAGTGATCGGCCCTGGTCGTCCGGCGCGTCGCGTCCTGCCGCCGACCACGGGGTGTGATCAGATGGGGTCGCCGTGCGCGACGTCACCGGCACGACCGCGGCTGGTCCGGCCCGTCGCGGGCACTGTGTCCGGCTCGTGTGCGTTGGCATGATGGGTGCCTGACCATCCAGGTGTCCCGAATCGTCGAGGAGAGTCTCCGGTGACCGCACCGTTCGGCGGCTCCGGGCGCGCCGTGCCCGGTCTGCCCAATCTGCCCACCCCGCCGACGGGCTGGCCCGTCGGCTCCTACGCCACCTACGAGGAGGCGCAGCGGGCCGTCGACCACCTCGCCGACAGCGACTTCCCGGTTCGGGACGTCACGATCGTCGGCGTCGACCTGATGCTCGTCGAGCGCGTCATCGGCCGCCTGACCTGGGGGCGCGTGCTCATGTCGGGCGGCGCGTCCGGCGCCTGGTTCGGTCTGTTCTTCGGCCTGCTGCTGGGGCTCGTCGGGACGACGACCGCGCCGTTCGTCGCCGTCCTCATCGGACTCGTGGGCGGCATGATCTTCGGCATCATCCTCGCCGCGGTCGGCTACGGCGCCTCCCGCGGCCGTCGCGACTTCACGTCGGCGAGCCAGATGGTCGCCGGCCGGTACGACGTCCTGTGCCAGCCGCGCAACGCCGAGAAGGCTCGTGAGCTGCTCGCGAAGCTCGCGATGTCGCCGGGCGCCGGCCAGCGGCCCGCCGGGAGCTGACGGGGCGGGCCGGTCGCCGGAGGTCGATCTCTTCGGCCGCCGCCGGGCGACCATCCGGACGCGAAGATTGCGGTCCGGTCTCGGTCTCCCATGTTCGAATTGCGAGCACCGTCCACCCTCCGTACGTTCGGTGCACCGGCGCGATCTCGTGACCGGTGTCACAGGCTGAACACGCCGACGTGTCGCCGTTCGCGAGCGCCTCGTCGGCTCCTGACGGGAGGCCGGTATGGGGCAGCCGCTCGGGCGGAGGCGGCAGGGACGGCAGGGACGGCAGGGACGCGGGAGGTTCCGGACGTTCGCGATCGGGGGCGCCGCGCTGCTCGCGGCCGCGACCATCGCGGGGTGCGGGAGTGCGCCGGCCGGGCCGCCCGTCCTGAACTTCTACACCCCGGCCGACGGGGCGAAGCAGTACGCGGCGGCGGCCGCCGCGTGTACCCAGCAGTCCGGCGGCCGGTACTCGATCGTGCAGCAGACGCTACCGAAGAGCGCCGACGACCAGCGGCTGCAGCTCGCGCGCCGGCTCGTCGCGGGCGACCCGTCCGTCGACATCATGGGCATCGACGTGACGTGGACGGCCGAGTTCGCCGAGGCCGGCTGGCTGGAGAAGTTCCCGGCGGACCAGGCGGCGAAGGTCAAGGAAGGAACGCTGGCCGGCCCGCTCGACACCGGGACCTGGCAGGGCGAGCTCTGGGCAGCCCCGCTCAACACGAACACCCAGATCCTCTGGTACCGCAAGGACCTCGCGCCCAACCCGCCGGCCACGTGGGACGACATGATCGCCCAGTCCGAGGCGCTCGCGGCCAAGGGCCTGCCGGCGGCCATCGAGGTGCAGGGCGCCCAGTACGAGGGCATCACCGTCTGGTTCAACACGTTGCTGACCAGCGCGGGTGGCCAGGTCGTCAACGAGAACGGCGACGTGCTCATCGACAAGGGCGACGCCGCGGTGAAGGCCGCGACGATCATGCAGCGGGTCGCGACCGCCAAGGGAGCGGACCCGTCGCTGTCGGTCAACAAGGAGAACGACGGCCGGCTCGCGATGGAGGCGGGCGAGGCGGCGTTCCAGCTCAACTACCCGTTCGTCTACGCCTCGATCAACACCCCGCCGCCGGACGGCGGCGGTGGCGGGACGTTCATCGACGCGCAGGGCAAGGCGACCTCACAGGACACCGGCCGCCGCGTCATCGACGAGTTCGCGTGGGCCCCCTACCCGTCGGTCATCCCGGGCAAGCCCGCGACCGTCACGATCGGTGGCCTGAACCTGGGCGTGAGCAGCACGTCGCTGCACAAGGACCTCGCGTTCGACGCCGTGCAGTGCCTGCGCGACCGTGACAACCAGCTGGTCAACGCGGTCGACGGCGGTGTCCCGCCGACGCTGGAGGCGCTGTACTCCGACCCGGCGTTCCAGGAGAAGTACCCGGCGTGGCAGGCCATCAAGGAGTCGCTGGACAACGCCAGCGTCCGCCCGAAGACCCCGGCCTACCAGAGCATCTCCATCGTGCTGTCCGACGCGCTGAACCCGCCCGGCGACATCGACCCGCCGGTGGTGGTCGCGGGTCTCGCCGAACAGATCCGGAAGGCGGAGAACTCGGAGGGGTTGGTCCCGTGACACTCGACAGCGGAGCGCTCGCCGCTGCGACGACCAAGCAGGAACCGTCGCACCGCGCGGGCAAGCAGCCCCTCTCCGAGGGCAAGAAGGCCGAACGGCGGCTCGGGCTGTGGCTGTGCGCCCCGGCCGCGATCATCATGGTCGCCGTCACGGCGTACCCGATCATCTACGCGATCTGGCTGTCGCTGCAGCGCTACGACCTGCGCTTCCCCGCCGAACGGGAGTTCGCCGGGCTGTCCAACTACGGCGCGGTGCTCACCTCGGCCTACTGGTGGCAGGCGTTCCTGATCACGGTGATCATCACGGTGGTCTCCGTGGCGATCGAGTTCGTGCTCGGCCTCGCGCTCGCGCTGGTCATGCACCGCACGATCGTCGGGCGCGGGCTGACCAGGACGGTCGTGCTCATCCCGTACGGGATCGTCACCGTCGTCGCGGCGTTCTCGTGGCAGTTCGCGTGGACGCCCGACAAGGGCTACCTCGCGGCGATGCTGTCCGAGGGTTCGGCGCCGCTGACCGGGCAGGCGTCGGCCATCGCGATCATCATCCTCGCGGAGGTCTGGAAGACGACGCCGTTCATGGCGTTGCTGCTCATGGCCGGGCTCGCGCTCGTCCCCGACGACCTGCTCAAGGCCGCGCAGGTCGACGGTGCCGGTGCCTGGCAGCGGCTGACGCAGATCATCCTGCCGATGATGAAGCCCGCCATCCTCGTCGCGCTGCTGTTCCGCACGCTCGACGCGTTCCGGGTCTTCGACAACATCTACATCCTCACCCAGGGGTCCAACGGCACCGGCTCGGTCTCGATGTTGGGCTACGACAACCTGTTCAAGGCCTTCAACCTGGGCATCGGCTCCGCGATCAGCGTCCTGATCTTCGTCGCCGTCGCGCTCATCGCATTGCTGTTCATCAAGATCTTCGGGGCCGCGGCCCCGGGCTCCGAGCCGACGGGGAAGCGGTGATCTGAGTGGCGACGATGACGGCGACGGCTCCCGCCAACAAGAAGATCGGCTGGGGCCTCATCAACCTCCTGGTGATCCTCTACGCGCTCATCCCGGTGCTGTGGATCGTCAGCCTCTCGTTCAAGACGGCCGACACGATCACCGACGGCAACTTCATCCCGCGCAGCTGGACGTGGTCGAACTACGCGCAGATCTTCCAGATCAACCTCTTCACCAGCGCCCTGCGCAACTCCATCGGCATCGCGCTGATCTCGACGGTCATCGCCGTCGTGATCGGGACGATGGCGGCCTACGCGATCGCCCGGCTCGACTTCCCGGGCAAGAAGGCGCTCGTCGGCGTCTCGCTGCTGATCGCGATGTTCCCGCAGATCTCGCTGGTCAGCCCGCTGTTCGACATCGAGCGGGCCATCGGGCTCTTCGACACGTGGCCCGGCCTGATCCTGCCCTACATCACCTTCGCGCTGCCGCTGGCGATCTACACGCTGTCGGCGTTCTTCCGCGAGATCCCGTGGGAGCTGGAGAAGGCGGCCAAGATGGACGGTGCGACGCCGCTGCAGGCGTTCCGCTCCGTCATCGTGCCGCTGGCCGCGCCGGGCGTCTTCACCACCGCGATCCTGGTGTTCATCTTCTGCTGGAACGACTTCCTGTTCGCGGTCTCGCTGACCTCGACGTCGCGCTCGCAGACGGCGACGGTGGCGATCTCGCAGTTCACGGGCGCCTCGCAGTTCGCCGAGCCCACCGGCTCGATCGCGGCGGCCGCGGTGCTGCTCACCATCCCGATCATCATCTTCGTGCTGTTCTTCCAGCGCCGGATCGTGGCCGGCCTGACCTCCGGCGCAGTGAAGGGGTAGGACTCCAATGGCAGACATCGTTCTCGACCACGTCTACAAGCGGTACCCGGACGGCACCCTCGGCGCCGACGACGTCAACATCGAGATCGCCGACGGCGAGTTCATCATCCTCGTCGGGCCGTCGGGCTGCGGGAAGTCGACGACGCTCAACATGATCGCCGGGCTGGAGGACATCTCCGAGGGCGAGCTGCGCATCGGCGGCGCCCGGGTCAACGAGAAGGCGCCCAAGGACCGCGACATCGCGATGGTGTTCCAGTCCTACGCGCTCTACCCGCACATGACCGTCCGGGAGAACATGGCGTTCCCGCTGAAGCTGGCCAAGGTCGACAAGGCCGAGATCGCCCGCAAGGTGGAGGAGACCGCGCAGATCCTCGACCTCACCCAGCACCTGGACCGCAAGCCCGCCAACATGTCCGGCGGGCAGCGCCAGCGCGTCGCGATGGGGCGGGCGATCGTCCGCAGCCCGAAGGCGTTCCTCATGGACGAGCCGCTGTCGAACCTGGACGCCAAGCTCCGCGTCCAGATGCGGACGATGGTCTCCAAACTGCAGCAGCGCCTGGAGACCACCACGGTCTACGTCACGCACGACCAGACCGAGGCCATGACGCTCGGCGACCGTATCGTCGTCATGAAGAGCGGTGTGGTGCAACAGATCGGCTCGCCGCAGCATCTCTACGACGAGCCGGCCAACCTGTTCGTCGCGGGCTTCATCGGCTCGCCCGCGATGAACTTCCTGCCCGCCACACTGGAGAACGGGTCGCTGCGCACCTCGCTCGGCGACCTCGGGATGCCCGACCGGGTCCGGCGCGCGCTCGAGGCGGCCGACGCGCCGCGCGAGGTCATCGTCGGTATCCGGCCGGAGCACTTCGAGGACGCGGGCGTCGTCGAGGACCACGTCCGGGCGCGGGGGTCGGTGTTCACCGCCGAGGTCGACGTCCTGGAGTCGATGGGGTCGGACAAGTTCGCCTACTTCAAGATCGAGGGCGAGCAGGCCATGTCCGACGACCTCGCCGAGCTCGCCGCCGACGCCGGCACCGCCGACGTCCCCGACAGCGCGGGGCAGCTCGTCACGCGGCTGTCGGCGACCTCGCAGGCGAGGGAGGGCGAGCGTTCCGAGGTGTGGGTCGACACCGACAAGATCCAGATCTTCGACCCGCACTCCGGCGCGAACCTGACCAGCAAGGACCCGGCCACCGCCAACGCCTGACGCTCGTCCACCGGAAGCGGCGTCCTCCTGCGGGAGGGCGCCGCTCCTGTGTGCGTGCAAAGCGCCGGGATGCCGGTGCTCCGGCGGTGTGCCGCTGGTTCGCCGCTGGTTCTGCAGGAACGGCACTTTCCCGCAACCCGGTTGCGGGAAAGTGCCGTTCCTGCATTCGGGGCGGGCGGGTGCGGACGTGTCGTGAGCGCTCGGCCGACGCGCTGGTGGCACGTTCGGCAGTGAGCAGAGATGCGGTGGGGTTGACGGACCGGCGGTGTGCAGTGTGCAATATTTCGCATGCCGGTTCCCGCCCGTGATGGTGTGCTCGCGACGTCGCTGCTGCGCGACCGTGCCTACACCGCGATCCGCGACGCCATCGTCGACGGCACGCTCGCGCCGGGGGAGCGGCTTCTCGACGCGGAGCTGTCCGAATGGCTCGGCGTGAGCCGCACCCCGATCCGGGAGGCGCTCGGGCGTCTCGAACGGTCCGGGCTGGTGCTGACCAGGCCGGGGCACTCGACGGTCGTCAGCCCCGTCCGGGCCCGCGAGACGGCCGCGGCGCAGTCGGTCGTCGCCGCGATGCACGAGCTCGCGGTGCGCGAGGCCGTGCCCCTGCTGTCGGCGTCGGACCTCGACACCATGCACGCCGCCAACGCCCGGTTCGCCGCCGCCCTGCGCGCCGACGACGTGGACGCCGCCGTGGCCGCCGACGACGACTTCCACGAGGTCGCGGTCGCGGCCTCGGGCAACGCGGCGGTCCGCGCGGTGCTCGACCAGTTCGGTCCCGTGCTGCGCCGCGTCGAACGGATGCGCTTCGGCTCGCTCGCCGGTCGCGGCTCCGTCGCCCAGCACGACCGGATCGTCGCGCTCTGTGCCGCCGGGGACGTCGAGGGTGCCGCGGCGGCCGCCCGGGAGAACTGGCAGACCCTCGCCCTGCTCACCGACGTCTCCGACACGGAGGACTGACCCATGGCCCTGTCCGACTTCCCCCGCCATCCGCTGCTGTTCGGACCGAGCCCGGTGCATCCGCTCGAGCGCCTGACCGCGCACCTCGGCGGCGCCTCGATCTGGGCCAAGCGCGAGGACTGCAACTCCGGCCTCGCATACGGCGGCAACAAGACCCGCAAGCTCGAGTACCTCGTCCCGGACGCGCTGGCGGCGGGTGCGACGCACCTCGTCTCCATCGGCGGGGTGCAGTCCAACCACACCAGGCAGGTCGCGGCCGTCGCGGCCAAACTGGGGCTGAAGGCGCGGCTCGTGCAGGAGAGCTGGGTCGACTGGCCCGACTCCGTGAACGACCGCGTCGGCAACATCCTGTTGTCGCGCATCATGGGTGCGGAGGTCGAGCTGGTCGAGGCGGGGTTCGGCATCGGGTTCAAGTCCAGCTGGGAACAGGCGCTGGAGGACGTCCGCTCCCAGGGCGGGGTGCCCTACGCGATCCCCGCCGGCGCCTCGGACCACCCGCTGGGTGGGCTCGGGTTCGCCGGCTGGGCCGACGAGGTCGCGGCGCAGGAGCAGGAGCTGGGCGTCTTCTTCGACACGATCGTCGTCTGCAGCGTCACGGGGTCGACGCAGGCCGGCATGATCGCCGGCTTCGCGGGCCAGGACCGGCCGCGTCGCGTCCTCGGGATCGACGCGTCGGCGAAGCTCGACGAGACCCGCGCGCAGGTCGCGAAGATCGCCCACGACACCGCGGCGACGATCGGGCTGGGCCGCGACCTGCGCGACGACGAGATCGTGGTGCTCGAGGGCTGGGCGGGCGACGAGTACGGCGTCCCGGTGCAGTCGACGCTCGACGCCATCCGGCTCACCGGCGCGCTCGAGGGCGTCATCCTCGACCCGGTCTACGAGGGCAAGTCCATGGCCGCGCTGATCGACCTCGTGCGGTCCGGCGAGATCGGCAAGGACTCCACGGTCCTGTACGCCCACCTCGGCGGCCAGCCCGCGCTCAACGCCTACAGTGCCCTGTTCCGCTCCTGACACCGGGCCGCCGACGCCGGGCGCAATCTGAGCGTCGTCTCCCGAGCGCCGGGCAGCGGTGAGGTTGCGGCCGACTACTCGAGCGCAACCTGGGCGTCGTGGGCCGGGCGTCGGACAGCAGTCAGGTTGCGCCCGGGTGGGGTCCGGCCGGTCGGGCGGGTCCGAAGGGGCGATCAGTTGCCGGGGTCGGCGCGCAGGCGGGCGACGACCTCGTCGTCCCACCGGTGCGTGCGCATCAGCCGGTAGCGCTGGCAGGCGAGCTGCAGGTACGCCTCGGCGTCGGTGCGGTCGCCGATCAGGTCGGCCTGCCGGAGCATGCGCACGACGGGGAGGAACTCCTCGGACCACCAGCGTCGGGCGACGGTGGCGCGGTCGAGGTAGCGGTTCTCGTGCTGCATGAGCCGGAAACCCCAGGCCTCGACGGTCTCCGACAGCTCCGCGTAGCTCCACGGGTCGCGCACGACGATCGAGTCGAGCGCCGCCCCGGTCAGCGGGACCCGCTCCAGGAACACCCGGCGCAGGTCCTTGATGATGAGGTCGCCGCGGTGCACGACGCCGTCGGGGGCGAGCTTCGTCGTCACCTCGGTGACCCGGGCCTCGATCGACCGCAGTCCGAGCGCGTGCGCGACCGACACCCGGTGGTGGCCGTCGCGGACGAAGTGCAGCCCGCCGACGCGGTAGACGTCGATCGGCGGGATCGTCTCGCCACGCCGCTGCGCCCGGGCCAGCCGTTCCCAGCGCTCCCGGGTGCGCTGGTTGCGGGGGCGGAAGTGGCGGTCGAAGTCGTGCGTGCGGTCGACCGAGCCGACGATCGAGTCGAGGTCGATCACGCGCAGCCCCAGCCGCCGTTCGCCGGTGCGGCCCAGCGCGTCGACGACCTCGTCGAACGGCAGGATCTCCGAGACGTCGTCGGGTTCGCGGCGCAGCCACGTCGCGAGCCGGGAGAGCACCGCCCGGCGGCGGGCCCGCAGGAAGTCGTACTCGGCGTCGACCTGCCCGAATCCCGTCTCCATACCCTCAGAGCTCCAGGATCTTCCGGCCGACGACGTTGACCACCCGCGTCGCGCCGATCCGCCGGTCGGGGACCCGTTCGCCGTGCGGGTGGATGTGCCCGTGCAGCAGCACCCGCGGGCGCAGCGCGGCGACGACGTCGTGCAGGCACTCGAAGCCGTGGTGCGGGCCGTCCTCGCGGTCGCCGCAGGCCCGGGGCGGGGCGTGGGTGAGGAGCACGTCGACGCCCCGCCCGTCGCGACGCTGCAGCCGGCGGGCGCCCCGCACGAGCCGGCGGGCCCGTCGTGCCTGCTGCGCCTGGGTCCACTGGTTGGGCCCGTGCCGATAGCGGACGGACCCGCCGAGGCCGGCGATGCGCAGGCCGGCGACGTCCACGACCCGGCTGTCGGCGTCGACGAAGCCGGCGGGCCCCGGCCAGGGACAGGGATGCCCGGCACGGGTCCACATGCCGCGGTGCTGGCGGTAGCCGGAGAGGTCGACGTCGTGGTTGCCGGGCACGAGCACGCCGGGGCGGTCGGTGCGGTCGCAGAGTTCGGCGAGGTAGTCGAACGGCAGGTCCCCGGCCGCGACGACGACGTCCACGCCGAGCCGCCGGACCGCGTCGGTGCGCAGACCGGCGACCTCCTCGTCGCTGACCGCAAGGGCTCTGACCATCGATCCACAGCGTAGAGGCGGCGCGTCCGGCTTGGGCGGCGCACGCGGGTGCGTCAGGATGCGAGCGTGCCCGGAACCGAGAAGGTGGACCCGACGTCGGTCCCCCGCGCGTTCGACGAGCACGCGCGCAGCTACGACAAGCTCGTCGGGTCCAATCCCGGGTACCACGAGCACCTCCGGCTCTCCGCCCGCCGGATGGGCCTCGGCCGCGGTGCCGGGCTGCGGCTGCTCGACCTGGGCTGCGGCACCGGTGCGTCGACGGCCGCGCTGCTCGACGCCGCGCCCGGGGCCCAGGTCACGGCGGTCGACGCGTCGGCGGAGATGCTGGCGCAGGCCAGGCGCAAGAACTGGCCGCCGGGGGTGCGGTTCGTGCACTCGCGGCTCGAGGACCTCGACCGCGTCGGCGTCACCGGCCCGTTCGACGGCATCCTCGCCGCGTATCTCGTGCGCAACCTGCGCGACCGCGACGCCGGTCTCGCCCGGATGTACGACCTGCTCGCCCCCGGGGCACCCCTTGCGGTGCACGAGTACTCGGTGCGCGACTCGTTCCGCAGCCGGCTGAAGTGGAACCTGGTGTGCGGCATGGTGATCATCCCGCTGGGCACGCTGCGCACCGGCTCCTCGGACCTCTACCGCTACCTGCGCCGCAGCGTGCTGGCGTTCGACGGGGTCGAGACGTTCACCGGGCGCATGTCGGCCGCGGGCTTCGAGGACATCCGGGTGCAGACGATGGACGGCTGGCAGACCCACGTCGTGCACACGTTCCTGGGCCGTCGACCCGGACCGCCCGCAGACGACCCGCTGCTCGACCCCGAGGTCGCGGAGATCGAGACCCCGCCGGAGGGCGTGCCCGCGGTCTAGCTAGCCGCGCGTCCCGGCGCGTCCCGTCCGGACGGCGTAGCGGCGCTCGGCGTAGTCCATGTCGTCGCGCCAGAGCCTGCGCGCCGTGCGCTCCATCAGCGGACGGACGGCTCCCGCGACCCGGCGGACGTGCCGGAACCCGGCCCGGTCGGACGTCGCGATCGTGGCCTCGATCATCGCCGTGCGGGGCAGCCCGTCGGGGCCGGGGCGCAGGGGCGTCGCGTGGGTCTCGACGACGCTGCCCGTGCCCTCGCCGTCGACGATCTCCATGGTGACGGTGCGCGGGTCGGGGCAGGTGAACGCGGCGTGCACGGGGACCCCGAGTCCTCGCGAGACCCGGAACGTCACCTCGACGAGAAAGCGGTCCTCGGTGGGCGGGCAGTCGCGCGGGGGCGCCGAGAGGACGCGCAGCGACGCGAACGAGTACGGGTGCAGCCACGCGCCGTGCCAGGGATCGAGCCGGTTGGCGACGACGTCCTGCGGCTCGCACCGTCCGACGACGGTCGCGACCGCGGCCATGCCGGCCCCCCGTGGCGGCCGCGGCCCCAGCACCGGGGCGTCGGTGGGCGGCTCGCCGTCGAGCCGCACCCAGGCCAGCACGCCGTCGTCGTACACCGGGTAGGTGCGCCAGTTGGGCCGGCCCTCCGGCGGCAGGGCCAGGCCGTGCCAGCGGCAGACGAGCGCGCCGTCGTGCACGGGGGCGTCGCACAGTGCGGCACCGAGGTGCGGGCAGGCCCCGGGGCCGGCGTGCAGGACGCCGTCGGCGGACCGCCAGGCGACGACCTCACGGCCGGCCACGACGCGCCCGAACGCCCGGCGAGCGGTGATCTCGCGGGCGGCGGCCAGCACGAACCAGCCGCCCGCCGGCCGCTCCTGCGCGCGGCGCAGCGCGGCGTCGATCAGCGCGGGAGCGGCCTCACGCCAGGCCGGGTCCTGCTGCGACCAGGCCGGCGTGCGCAGCCTGCGCAGCGGGTTGCGCGGACGATCCGTCACCCCCGCGAGGCTAGCGCTCTACAGCCAGCCGTTCTTCCTGAAGTTGCGGTAGAGCCCACCGCAGATCAGCGCGATGAGCACGATGACCAGCGGATATCCGAGACGCCAGTGCAGCTCGGGCATGAAGTCGAAGTTCATGCCGTAGATGCCCGCGATCATCGTCGGCACGGAGATCAGCCCCGCGTACGCGGTGATCTTCCGCATGTCGTTGTTCTGCCGCATGCTGATCCGGGCGAGCATCGCGTCGACCAGCGTCGTCAGGATCTCGTTGAAGCCCGCGACGCGCTCGGCGACGGTCGAGAGGTGGTCGTCGACGTTGCGGAAGTACGACCGGACCTCGTGCGGCACGAGCGACGAGTAGCCCTCCGTGAGCTTGCGCATCGGCGCCACGAGCGGCGTCACCGCCCGGCGCAGCTCCAGCACCTCGCGCTTCATGACGTAGATCTGTTCGGCGTCCATCGTCGAACGCGGGGTGAAGACCTCGGCCTCCATCTCGTCGATGTCGTCCTCGATGGCCTCGGTGACCTCGAGGTAGCTGTCGACGACGTGGTCGGCGATGGCGTGCAGCACCGACGCGGGCCCCAGCGCCAGCTGCTCGGCGTCGGACTCCAGCTTGTGCCGCACCTCGCGCAGCCCGGAGTGCCGGCCGTGCCGGACGGTGATCACGAAGTCGCGGCCCACGAAGACCATCACCTCGCCGGTCTCGACGAGCTCGTTGGCCGTCTTCGGCTCGGCGTGGCCGACGTAGCAGACCGTCTTGAGCACCATGAACAGCGTGTCGTCGTAGCGCTCGAGCTTGGGCCGCTGGTGGGCGTTGACGGCGTCCTCGACGGCGAGCTCGTGCAGCCCGAACGTCTCGGCGATGCCGTTGATCTGCTCGTCGGACGGCTCGTGCAGGCCGATCCAGACGAATCCGTCGCCGCGCCTGCGGACCTCCTCGATGGCCGCGTCGTGCGCCCACCGGCCGGGGAGGCGTCCGCCGTCGACGTAGACCGCGCAGTCGACGACGTAGGCCGACATCGGGACCCGCAGCTTCTTCGGCAGCGTCGTGGGCGCCCGGCCGTTGAGCCGGTTGCGCGCGCTCGCGCGGATGACGGGGCGGATCGAGGACAGCGGCGGCATGGGGACCTCCAGGCCTGGCAAGGCGCAGGGCCGTGTCGCGGTCGATCGTCGACCGGCGACGCCCTGTACGGGAACACGACGCGTCTCGCGTCCCTGCACGGGCCTGCGGCAGCTGCTCAGCCTGCGGCGGACCACCTCGCGGGGACGCGGCAACTACTGCAACCGGGTGCCGTCGGCACCGCGCCCACCTCCTTCTTCGCTGCTCCGTCGGTGTGACGAAGGCGGCCGGCCGAGGCCGGTCGATCCCGCTGGACCACGGGTTAGATTACCCCGTCCACCAGGTGACTCGTTGATGGAGGCGAAGACGTTGCAGTTCGGTCGGTACTTCGAGGAATTCGAGGTCGGGGCTGTCTACAAGCACTGGCCGGGCAAAACAGTCACCGAGTACGACGACCACCTGTTCTGTCTCATCACGATGAACCACCATCCGCTGCACATGGACGTGCACTACGCCGAGGAGACCACCGACTTCGGCAAGAACGTCGTCGTCGGCAACTACATCTACTCGCTGCTGCTGGGCATGTCCGTGGCCGACGTCTCGGGCAAGGCCATCGCGAATCTCGAGGTCGAGTCCCTCAAGCACACGAAGCCGACCTTCCACGGCGACACCATCTACGGCGAGACGCGGGTCCTGGACAAGACGGAGTCGAAGTCCAAGGACGACCGTGGGGTCGTCTACGTCGAGACCATCGGCTACAAGCAGGACGGCACCGTCGTCTGTACGTTCCGGCGCAAGGTGATGGTCCCCAAGCGCTCCTACGGCGACACCCGCGGCGGCGAGCAGCCCGGCCGCCCCGCCCCGCAGGTCTGATCGGCGTCCGATCTCAGCGGGGCAGCACGCCCCAGGCGCCGAGTGTCTCGGTGAGCCCGTCGACGAGCGGCAGTGCCGCGTAGCCGGCGGCATCGACCCAGCGGACGTCGGCCGCGTCGTCACCGGCACGCAGCGTCCCGCCGACGACCGTGCACCGGTAGTCGGCGATGTCGAACGGGCCCCGGACCACCCGGCCGACGAGCGGGCCGGGCTCCACGACGAGCCCGGTCTCCTCGGCCAGCTCGCGGACCACCGCGTCCGCGTCGGTCTCCCCGGGCTCCACCCGGCCTCCCGGGACCGACCACAGGCCGGCACCCGGGTCGTTGACACGTTGCACCAGGAGCAACCTGCCGTGGTCGTCGTGGACGATTGCACCCACACAGGGCACGTGTCGGCTACCCTCGGTCATCGATTGACACGGTACGCTGCCCGGGTGGCCGGTTCCTCGACGACCGGGGTGCCGGTAGAAACGATCAAGTCAGCGTCAACTCGTGCCGGATCGGGGTCCTGGTGAACGTCAAGAAGATCGTCGGCATTCTTGCGATCGCTCTCGTGATCTTCTTCGTCATCACGTCGCCGTCCGCGGCGGCCGGCTTCCTGTCGAACCTCGGGAGCATCCTCAACAACGCCGCGACGTCGGTCATCTCGTTCTTCCAGCAGCTGTTCTGATCCCGTGCTGGCACCCCGCGAGATCGACGAGTACCTGCTCCCCACCGAGCGCAGGGTCATCCGGGTGCGTCAGCACTGGGCGGTGATGACCAAGCACATCCTGCAGACGGGGCTGTTCCTCGCCCTGATGCTGGTCATCCAGCTCAACATGCCCAAGAGCGTCATCCTCGACAACCTGACGTTCTACCTCGCGCTCGTCGCCCTGCTGCGGTTCACCGTCCTCACGATGCTGTGGTGGATCGAGCGGATCGTCATCACCGACAAGCGGGTCATGCTCGCGCAGGGGATCATCGTCCACAACGTCGGCATGATGCCGCTGGGCAAGGTCACCGACCTGACGTTCCGGCGCACGCTCGCCGGGCGCACGCTGGGCTACGGGACGATGGTCGTCGAGTCCGCCGGCCAGATCCAGGCGCTCAACAAGATCGACTACATGCCGCGCCCGGAGGAGATCTACGAGGCCCTCTCCGAGCTCGTGTTCGGTGAGAAGGGCAAGACCCGCGCCACGGGCATGCTGTCGAAGCCCCGCTGGCGGCGCTGAGGGTCCCGGGTGGTGGGGGCGGCGCCGCGGCACGCGGGTTAACGTCCGGTCGTGCCCCGCATCGACCTGCACGCCCACTCCACCGCCTCCGACGGCACCGACACGCCCGAGGAGCTGGTCGCGACGGCGGCGGCCGCGGGCGTCGACGTCCTGGCCATCACCGACCACGACACGACCGGCGGCTGGGCGCGGGCCGTCGCCGCGCTGCCCGCCGGGATGCGGCTGGTCCGCGGTGCGGAGTTCTCGTGCGTCTCCGACGACGGGCGCGGTGGCCGGGTGGCCGTGCACCTGCTCGGCTACCTGTTCGACCCCGCACACCCGGCGGTCGCGGCCGAGCAGGAACGGCTGCGCGGTGAGCGGACGCAGCGGCTGCGTGCCATGACCGCGAAGATGGCCGCGGCGGGCTATCCCGTCGACACCGAGCAGGTCTTCGCGCTGCTGCCCGAGGGCGCGAGTGCGGGCCGGCCGCACCTCGCGCGCGCGCTGGTCGCGGCGGGCGTCGTCGCCTCGGTCGACCAGGCGTTCGCCGAGCTGCTCTACACCGGCAGCCCGTACTACGTCCCGAAGGCCGACACGCCCGTCCGCCGGGCCGTCGAGATGATCCGGGACGCCGGTGGGGTCAGCGTCTTCGCCCATCCGCTGGCCCGCAGCCGTGGGCGGGTCGTCGAGCCGTCGGTGATCGCGGAGCTGGCGGGCGCCGGGCTGACCGGTGTCGAGGTCGACCACCGCGACCACAGCCCGCAGGACCGGGCGCTGCTGCGGGGGCTCGCGGCCGAGACCGGGCTGCTCACGACGGGCTCCAGCGACTACCACGGCACGAACAAGACCATCCCCATCGCGGCCGAGACGACCGATCCCGAGCAGTTCGAGGCGCTGCTCGCGAAGGCCGACGGCGTCGAGCTCGTGACGGGCTGAGCCCGCATCCGGGTCCGCGGGCCCGGCCGCTACCGTGGCGGCCATGGGTGCGGACGCGGGCCAGCTCGGGTTCGACCTGGGCGTCGACGTCCGGCCGCTGCCGCGGGTCACCCCGGCCCGGCTGGCCACGTGGGAGACCTGCCCGCGCCGGTTCCGGATGGGCTACCTGGACCGGCCGCCGCCGGCCCGCGGCGGCGCCTGGGCCCACCACACGCTCGGCGCCGTCGTGCACCTGGCGTTGCGGGCGCTGTTCGCGCTGCCGGCCCGGGCGCGCACGCCCGCCGCCGCGGCCGACCTGCTCGACCGGAACTGGTCGTCGGAGGGGTTCCGCGACGCCGCGCAGGCCGGCCGCTACCGGCGCGCCGCGCGGGGCTGGCTCGCGAGCTACGTCGTCGACCACGAGCTGGGCGACACCGCGTCGGATCCGGCGGGCGTCGAGCGCTGGGTGTCCGAGACCGTCGGCGGCGGCGCGTCGCGGCTCGTCGTCGAGGGGCGGGTCGACCGCATCGACACCCGAGCGGGCGAGGCGGTGGTCGTCGACTACAAGACCGGGCGGCACGTGCCCACCGACGACGACGCCCGTACGGCCCGTGCCCTCGCCCTCTACGCCGCCGCCACCGGCGCTGCCCTGCACCGGCCGTGCCGGCGCGTCGAGCTGCACCACGTGCCGACGGGCGACGTCGCGGTCTGGGAGCACGACGCCGCGTCGATGCGCGGGCACCTCGACGCCGCGCACGCGCTCGCCGCCGAGGCCGACGCCGCCGCGCAGGCGCTCGCCGACGGCGGCGACCCGGAGACGCTGTTCCCACCGCGCCCGTCGCCGTCCTGCGCGACCTGCGACGTCCGGCGGCACTGCCCCGAGGGCCGGGCCGCCGTCGCGTCACCGCAGCCCTGGGCGTTCCTGCGCGACCTGCCGGAGGAGGGCGTCGCGTGACCGGGCCCGGTGTCGCGGCGTCCGGGCGCCGGCTGCGCGGGCTGTCCGGCATCCTCGCGGGCGGGCTGGTGGCGCTGTTCGTCGTGCTGCTCGTCGGCTGGGCGGTGACCACGCGCACCGGCTCGCCGGGTCCCGGGACGGGGATGCTCGTCGGGCACGGGGTAGCGGCCGTGGTCGGCGTCGTCGCGCAGGTCACGGCCGACCGCAGGCGCGACCGGATCGGGCTCCTGGCGTCGCTGCTGGTCCTCGCCGTCGCCGTCGCGGTGCTCTGCGGCTACTGGCTCTTCTGAGCCGTTCTCACGGCAGGCCCGCGACGACCGGTTCCTCCCGGCCGGATCAGCGCGCCGGGGTGAGCGCGACCAGCTCGGGGCCGCGCTGTTCGAGCAGGACCGACCCGGCCACGCCCGGGACCACCGGCCCCGTCCAGCTGCCGCGGTCGACCGGGATGGTCCGGCCGACGGCGCCCGTCGCCGGGTTCACGACCTGCAGCCCTCCGCGCACCGGCACGAGGACGCTGTCGCCGTAGCGGACGGCGGGTCCGGAGGTGTCGGGCAGCGTCCAGGCCGGGGTCAGGTCGCTGCGGTCGATCGCGACCGTCGCCGAGCCCGTCCACCAGTAGATGTGCTGGTTGTCCGACGTCGTGCGGGCGACGCCGCCGGGCGGGTCGGCCGCGAGGTCGGCGTCCGGGACCGGGACCGCGAACGTCGAGACCAGATTGCCCTGTCCGTCGACGACCTCCAGCCGCGCCGGCGCGGGCCGCGCGACGGCCACCCGGTCGCCGGAGGCGGCGACGACCTGGCCGTGCGGGCCGGGCTGGGGCTGCGAGAAGACCACCGAGGGGGTGGTGGCGTCGGACCCGCCGTCGGGGGCGACGACCGTCAGCCGGTCGTCGCTCTCACCGGGGCAGCGTTCGAGCACCGCCAGCCGGCCCTGCGTGACGGCGAACGACCCGAAGTCGCAGTCGGGCCGCGGCTGCCGGCCGGGCTGGTCCGGGGTGACGACGGTCCCGTACTCGGTCGTCTTCACCAGGTCCGACCGCACGACCTGCACGTAGTTCGCCCCGGTGATCGCGACGAGCGTGCCGGTGTCGAGCAGCCTGGTGCCCGGCAGGGCGTCGGGGTTGCTCTGTGCGCGCCGGGCGCCGGACGACGGCGCCAGCACCGTCAACTCGCTGCACGCGGTGGCGTCGTGGTTGCGGTACAGGGCCATGACCTCGCCGAACCCGCTGCCGGCCGTGCACAGCTGCGCGGTGCGGGTGTAGCTCCAGTGCGCGGTGCCCGTGGTGGCGTCGCGGCCGGTGACGGCGCCGCCGTCGGCCGTGACGACCGCGGGCCCGACGACCAGCGGTGCCGACGTCGCGGCGCTCGGTTCCCGCCAGGCCTGCGTGAACCCGGCCGGCACCGTCGCGGCCGACGAGGGCGGCTGCGGGAACGTCCCCGGCGCCGCCGTGACCGACTCGGTCGTGGCCGCGGCGCTGGAGCGCCAGTACAGCACCCCGCCGCCGAGGACCACGACCGCCAGCACGACGGCGACGATCACGTCGGCCCGGGTCCGCCGCTCAGGACGGACCGGGCTCCGCGCGCGCAGCACCGATCAGCTTGCAGCGGCGTCCGGAACGGACTCGCCGCCCGAGGCCTCCGGGGCGGAGGAACCCGTGGCGCCCGAGCGCCGGCCACCGCGGCGGCGACGGCGGCGCGGCCTGGCCGCCTCGCCCTCGGCGCCGTCCGGCCCGGACGAGGGTGCGATCCCGGTGGGCGCGCCCTCGGCCGGCTGGGCGGGCGCGGCCGCGTCGACGCTGACCCCGCCGCGGGTGCGGGTCCGGGCGCGGGAGGCCTTCCGGGGACGCCGGGCGCCCTCGTCGCGGTTGCGCCTGCGGCCGGCACCCTGGTGGTCGCCCTCGGTGTCGACGTACTCGGCCGAGAGCCCCGCGCGGGTCCGCTTGGACAGCGGGAGCCGGCCGGTCGCGTCGGTCGGGATGTCGAGGTCGGTGTAGAGGTGGTCGGACGTCGAGTAGGTCTCGACGGGCTCGTCGATGCCCAGGCCCAGCTCGTCGGACACGAGCTTCCACCGCGGCATCTCGTCCCAGTCGACGAGGGTGACCGCCACGCCCTCCTTGCCGGCGCGGCCCGTGCGGCCGATCCGGTGGACGTAGGTCTTCGCGTCCTCGGGGCACTGGTAGTTGATCACGTGGGTCACGTCGGTGACGTCGATGCCGCGCGCGGCGACGTCGGTGGCGACCAGCACGTCGACCTTGCCGGAGCGGAACGCGCGCAATGCCTGCTCGCGGGCACCCTGGCCGAGGTCACCGTGCACGGCCGCGGCGGCGAACCCGCGCTCGGCGAGGTCGTCGGCGACACGCTGGACGGTGCGCTTGGTGCGGGCGAAGATCATCGTCAGGCCCCGGTCCTTGGCCTGCAGGACCCGGGTGAGCAGCTCGACCTTGTCCATCGCGTGGGCGCGGTAGACGTGCTGCTTCGTGCGCTCGTGGATGGAGCCCTGGTCGGACTCCTCGGCGCGGATGTGCGTCGGACGGTTCAGGAAGGCCCGCGACAGCGCGATGATCGGGCCCGGCATCGTGGCCGAGAACAGCATCGTCTGGCGCTCCTCGGGGAGCATGCGCAGGATGCGCTCGACGTCGGGCAGGAAGCCCAGGTCGAGCATCTCGTCGGCCTCGTCGAGGACCAGCACGCCGACGCGACCCAGCGCGAGGTGCCGCTGCTCGGCGAGGTCGAGCAGCCGGCCCGGGGTGCCGACGACCACGTCGACACCCTTGCGCAGCGCGTTGAGCTGGGGCTCGTAGGCCCGGCCGCCGTAGATCGCCGTGACCCGGATGCCCAGGTCGCGACCCGCGTCGGTGAGGTCCTGGGCGACCTGGACGCACAGCTCGCGCGTCGGCACCACGACGAGCGCCTGCGGCACGTCCTTGGTGCGGTCGGCCGCCTCGCCCTCGGCGGTGGCGGCGGGCCGCTCGGCCGGCGGGACGATCCGCTGCAGCAGCGGGACGCCGAAGCCGAGGGTCTTGCCGGTGCCCGTACGGGCCTGGCCGATCAGGTCCTCGCCGGCCAGGGCCAGCGGCAGCGTGAGCTCCTGGATGGCGAACGTGCGCTCGATGCCGACCTCGGCGAGTGCCGAGACGATCTCGGGACGGACGCCGAGCTCGGCGAAGGTGGGGGAGTCCGCGCGGACGGGTGCGCCCGCCTGCAGCGGGTGCGCCTCTTCGGCCTGCTCGGCCCCGTTCAGCTCGGGGGCGGTGCCGGTGTCGTCGATCTCGGCGCCGTGGTTCTCGGCGCCGTGGTTCTCGGTGGTGATGTCGTCGTTCGTGTCGTCGCTAGTGACGGACAGGGGGATCGCCTCTCTCCGCGCACAGGAGCCGTTCTCGGTTCGTCGACCACCGGCGTCGGGACGCTCGGGCGGGAGAACCGGACGAGGCGCTGCACGCACCATGTCGTCGATGGATCGGCTCCGCTTGTGGAGCCGGCTCCGCCGGGTCGGGGCGCGCGCCCGGGAAAGGTTGGAAAACGTCGTGCAGGGCGCTGCGCTGGCCTCATCATACCTGCTGGAGTGCTGCCGGGGGGAAGCCGGACACGCCGAGCGCGACGTGACACTTGCCGCTGCCCGGCCCGACGGGCTCCGCGGGGAGTCGTGCGAGCTGCGGAACCCGTGCGCGCCTTGCGGACACTAGGCTTCGGACCATGGTGAGGCGCATGGCGGGCGTGGCCCATGGCTGAGACGTCCGGCGCGGTACCGGCCCAGGCGACGATCGACCTGCTCGGGGTGCTGGCCTACGGCGAGCTGTCCGCGTTCGACCGGCTGGCCGAGGACGCCCGCACCGCGCCGACCCTCGCGGGGCGGGCCGCGCTGTCGGCGATGGCTGCGGCCGAGATGGGGCACTACAAGCTGCTCGAGGAGTACCTCGTCGGGCACGGGGTGGCCGTGGAGGAGGCGATGGCGCCGTTCGTCGCGCCGTTCGACTCCTACAACACGACGACCGCGCCCCGGACCTGGCTGGAGTCGCTGGTCAAAGCCTACGTCGGCGACGGGCTGGCCGCCGACTTCTACCGCGAGGTCGCCGGCTGGGTCGATCCCGCGACGAGCGAGCTGGTCCGCCGGGTGCTGGCCGACACCGGGCACAGCGCCTTCGCCGAACGCGAGGTCAAGGCCGCCTGCGCGCAGAACCGGCAGGTGCGCGACCGGCTCGCGCTGTGGGGCAGGCGGCTGCTCGGGGAGGCGGTCACCCAGGCCCAGCACATCGTCGCCGAGCGCGACGAGCTGGCCGACTTCATCGTCCGCGGCTCCGGCGACCTGGCCGGGATCGCCGCGTTGATCAAGCGGGTGCAGTCCAACCACGGCAAGCGCATGGCGAACCTCGGGCTCAACTGAGACTCGCTGGCGGGACCCGCTACCGGGACCCGCTGTTCGCCCTGGGCGGACGTGCCGCCGCCGCCGCGGCCGCGGGGCTCGACTAGCCTGGGTCGCATCGATCCCGTGGGGCCCTTCCCACGGGAATGCGGCAACGACGACACGTGACCTGGAGGTCTCCGGTGGAGGTCAAGATCGGCATCGCGGAGAGCCCGCGGGAGCTCGTGGTGTCCAGCGACCAGACCCCGGACGAGGTCGAGCAGCTGGTACGCGACGCGCTGAAGTCCGACGACGGGCTCGTGAGCCTGACCGACGACAAGGGCAACCGATTCGTCGTGCCCGCCGCGCGCATCTCCTACATCGAGATCGCGCCGGCCGACGTGCGCAAGGTGGGTTTCGCCGTCGGCGGCTGACCCTCGGATCCCGCACCCGGGCCCGGCAGGCGCGTCCTGCCGGGCCCGCGGTGTCTCCGCAGTTCAGAGGGCGAGTTCGGGCTTGAGCTCCGGCAGCGACCAGCGCCGACGGCGAGCGGTGCCCAGGACCGTGAGCGCGAGTGTGACGACGAGGAAGCCGCCCAGCACCAGCAGGTCCCGGGCCAGGTGGGCGCCGGAGCCGCCGGACAGGGTCACACGCAGGCCGTCGACCAGGTACGACATCGGCAGCACCGGGTGCAGCGCCCGGAACGGCGCGGGCAGCGTCTCGACGGGGTAGATCCCGCCGCACGTCGTCAGCTGCAGGACGAGCAGCACCAGGATCACCGCGCTCGCGATCCCACCGAGCCAGACGCGCAGCATGTGGGCGACGGCGATGAACGTCGTCGTGCCGAGCGCGAGCAGGCCGAGCGTGCCGCCGAGATGCGCCGGGTCGAGCCCCATCCCGAGATCGACCACCAGGTACAGCAGCGCCGCGGCCACCAGCGCCATCGCGAGCGGCGGCAGGAACCCCGCCAGCGCGACGACGGGCGTCGGGAGCGCACTCGCCCGGGCCCGCGCCGACAGCGGCTCCAGCAGCAGGAACGCGACGATCCCGAAGACCCACATCGCGATCGCGAAGAACAGCGGTGCGATGCCGCGGCCGTAGACGACGGCGGGGTTGAGGTTCGTCGTCGTGACCGCGACCGGGGAGGCGAGCGTCGAGGCGTCGCGCCGCTTCTGGTCGTCGGAGAGCACGGGGAGCTCCCCGATCGCGGACGACAGTCCCGTCGCGAGCTGGTCGGCGCCGGTGGCGAGCCGGTCGGTCCCGGCAGCGAGGGTGCGGGCGCCGTCGGCGGCCGAGGTGAGGCCGGTGCGGAGCTGGTCGGCGCCCGTCGCGACAGCCGCGGCGCCGTCGGCGAGTGCCTGGACGTCGGCCGCGGCCTGACGGGCCCGCGCCTGCAGCTGTGGTGCGTCGGCGGCGAGGGCCGCCGCGCCGTTCGCGACGGTCGTCGCCACGTCACGGACCTGGCCCGCCCTCGTCGCGACGTCGCCGGTCGCCGTGGCCGCGCGGCCCGCCGCGGCCTGGGCCGCCCGGAACGCGGGCTCGTCGGCGAGGCCGGGGTCGGCCGCGGCGAGCGCGGTGAGGGAGGCCTGCACGGAGTCCGTCCCGCCCGCGACGGTCGACGCCGCGTCCGCGGCCCGGGTGGCGAGGTCCTTCGCCCGGTTCGCGGCGTCGGGGGCGCTCGTCGCGACGTCGGGGATCGCGTCGGCGACCCGGTTCGCCAGCGGCACGACGGCGTCGGCGATCCGCGCGTCGCCGTCGGCGACCTGGTGCGCGCCGGTCGCGAGCCGGTCGGCGCCCGCCTGCAGCGAGCCGAGGCCGTCGGCCAGCGCGGACGCACCGTCACGGGCCTGGCCGGCACCGTCGCGCAGGGCGTTCGCGCCGTCGGCGGCCTGGGTGATGCCCGCGCGCAGCCGGTCGAGGTTGCCGAAGACGGACTCGAAGTAGGCCGCGACCGCCGCGGCGTCGATGCGGTTCTGGAGCTCGGACTGCACGGTCTGGGCCATCTTCCCGACGACGT
Organism: Pseudonocardia sp. D17; assembly: GCF_036984265.1. NCBI lineage: Bacteria > Bacillati > Actinomycetota > Actinomycetes > Pseudonocardiales > Pseudonocardiaceae > Pseudonocardia > Pseudonocardia sp. D17. The sequence continues at coordinate 40,005 of NZ_BPRG01000064.1, forward strand.
AGCCGTTCGCGTCGTTGAGCACGATCGACATCGAGGCCTGCCGTGGCGTGCCCGACGCCCCGCTCGCGAGGTCGGCGCTGAAGTCCTCGGGGACATCGATCTCGAAGTAGTAGTCGCCCTCGCGGACCCCGCGGTCGGCCTCGGCGGCGTCGACGAACCGCCAGTCGAAGATCGGGTCGGCCCTGAGCTGGTCGACGAACAACCCGCCCGCGTCGACGGTGCGGCCCTCGACCACGACCGGTGCGTCGGCGTTCACGACGGCGACGGGGATGCTGTCGAGGCGGTTGTACGGGTCCCAGTTCGACCACAGGTACAGCGCGCCGTAGAGCAGCGGTACGCACACGGCGAACACGAGCGCGATGCGCTGCAGCGGGGTGCGGAACCGGGCGAGCTCGAAGGCGGCGAGGCGGAACGCGGTCACGACGTACTCCCGATCACGACGTACTCCCGGTCAGGGCTTCTCGTGGCGGCCGCCGCCGGTGGCGACGGGGCTGCTCCGGACGAGCCCGTCCGTGCCCACGGCCAGGGTGGCGGTGGCGTACGGCAGCGGATCGTGGCTCGTCGTGACGAGGGCCGTCCCGGCGTCGGCGAGGGCCCGCAGCGCTGCGCCGACGCGCTCGAGGTCGTCGGCGCCCAGCCCGTGGTCGACGTCGTCGGCCGCGACCAGGTCCGGCTCGCCGAGCGCGGCGAGGGCGACGGCCAGCAGTACCGCCTCGACGCGGGGCAGGTCGGCCACGTGGGTGGAGCGGTCGAGCGCGAGGCCGACCAGCGCGGCGGCGTCGTCGAGGGAGCGCGGGGCGGGCCCGAGCAGCAGCCGTTCCCGTTCGTGGGCGCCGACGGTCAGCTCCGGCTCGAGCGCGACCGCGCCGCCGGTCGGGGCGAGCGCGGCACGGCGGCGCAGCCCGGGGCCGTCGGTCCGGCCGGCGACGGCGAGCTCGCCGGAGGACACCCGGGCCCGCCCGCACAGCGCGAGCAGCAGCATCGTGCGACCGCTGCCGGCGGGGCCGTGCACGCTCAGCAGCCCGCCGCGCGGCAGGGACACGTCGATCCCCTCGAACACCCGCCCGTGCCGCGTCGCGAGCGTCACCCCGCGGGCGACGAGCACCGGCTGCCCCACCTCCGACATGCGCGAATCCTCCCGTGCGGGCCCCCGGCCCGCAGGGTGTCGCGCGCGTGTCGGCGCAGGCTCAGTCGTCCAGGTGCACGGCCGGGACGCCGAACGGCGGGGTGCCGACGCCGGAGACCCGGTAGCGGCCCCAGGCGTCGACGTCCCCGACCCGGGCCGACGACCGGCCGAGGGGCGTCGTGAGCACCGCGTCGGCGGTGCGCGAGCCGAGCGCGTCGGCGAGGTCGTCGCCGGTCAGCCGGCCGAACCAGTGCATCCGGCCGTCGAGGGGCTCGTGGCGCGCGTCGAGCAGCGCCTGCACGGCGAGTTCCCGGCCGCGGACGGTCAGGGTCGCGGGTCCGCGGTAGCCGTCGTGATCGTGGTCGGTCATCGGTTCGCCTCTCCGGCAGCGGGCGGATCGGGGACGGCGCGCAACGACCCTGCGCCGGGGCGGGTGCCCGGACCGGTGCGGTCGCCGTCGTCCGCACCGGTTGACTCGCTCCGGCGGGCGGAACCGTTTCCCGGGAAACGATCACCGGTGGCCCCGTCGAGGGTGCCGGAGATGCCGCCCCAGATCAGGCTCGTCAGGTAGCCGGTGACGGCGGTGCGACTCATCGTCCGGCGCTCCAGCCACCAGTCGCCCGCGCTCTGCACCATGCCGACGAGCCCGTGCGCCCACACCTCGGCGCCGCCGGAGTCGCGACCGGCGGCGCGCAGCCGTTCGCCGATGAGCGATGCGAGCATCCGGGCGATCTGCTCACGGGCGTCGTCGACGAGCTCGGTGCCCGCCTCGCGCTCGACGGGGTTGTGCACGACGAACCGCCACAGCTGCGGCTCCTCCTCGATCCCGGCGAGGAACGCGTCGACGACGGCGGCCACCTGCTCGCGGGGCTCCAGCTCGGCCGACAGCGCCGGGACCATCCGCTGCATGAGCATCCCCACGGCGTGCTCGCCGACGGCGCGCTGCAGGTCGGCGCGGTCGGCGAAGTAGCGGTAGAGCACCGGCTTGGTGATGCCCGCGCGGGCCGCGATCTCGGCGACGGACACCCCGGCCCCGTGCGTGCGGACGGCCTCGACCGCGGCGGTGACCATCTCGTTCCGCCGCCGGGTGCGGCGCTCGTCCCGGCTCACCGGGGGTGCGTCCCGGCCGGTGTGAGGGGACGCGGCAGGGGGTGGCTCCGGGTTGACAGGAGGCTCGCGCTGCGGCACGTTACCAGTGGTAACAGTTACCGGCGGTAACGGCAAGGGAGAGGAGCGGCATGTCACGGAGCGGGTTGTTCCGCGAACGGTCCCGGCCGACGGCGGCGAGCCGCGTGCTGGTCACCGGTGCCGCGGGCGGGTTCGGTGCGCCCACCGCCGACCGGCTGCGCGACCTCGGCGCGCACGTCATCGGCCTGGACCGCGAGGGTGGCGACGGCGTGTTGGCCTGCGACGTCACCGACGACGCGGCCGTCGACCGCGCGGTCGCCGCCGCGGTGGACCGCCTCGGCGGGCTCGACGCCGTCGTCCACTACGCCGGCATCGGCATCCCGAACGACGCGGGCGGGCCTCTCCACCCCGACGCGATGCGCGTCATCGACGTCAACCTGCTCGGCGCGTGGCGGGTCACGGCGGCGGCGCTGCCCGCCCTGCAGGCCTCCCGCGCGCGGCGCGGCGGGGCGAAGGGGCGCATCGTGTTCGTCGCCAGCGAGCTGGCCTACGTCACGCTGCCGTTCGTCTCCGCCTACAGCGTCGCGAAGCGCGGCATGACCGCCTACGCCGACGCCCTGCGCCTCGAGTACGGCACCGAGCTGCACGTCACGACCGTCTACCCGGGCTACGTGCGCACCCCGATCCACGACGCGGGCCGCGAGGTCGGGCTGGCGCTGGAGGGCCAGGTCCGCCGCGAGGAGGTCGACGACATCGTCGGCACCGTCCTGCGCGCCCTGTCCGCCCGGCGCCCGCCGCGCGACACCGCAGGAACCCTCGCCGGCCAGGTCGAGCTGTGGGCGGGCCGGCACGTCCCCGGCCTGGTGACCAGCGGTGTCGTCCGCAGGCTGCGCGCGCAGGCCGAGTCCGGCCACTACGACTCGTCACCGCTGGCCGCGGGCCTGGTGCGCAGGCTGACCGGGCGCGAGGTCCCGGCCACCGCGCCCGCCCGCGACGGAGAGAGGAGCACCCGATGACGACCCCCGCCGCGCGCGTCAAGGACCGGGAGGCCACCGCCGACCGGCTGCTGCGCTCGTCGCTGGACCACTCGTACGAGCCCTCGATCGACATCGACTGGGACGCACCGCTGGTCGACGGCGCCTGGGGCCTGCCCGAGCACCGTGTCTCGCTCTACGGGACCGAGCTGTGGGCCGGCCTGACCGAGGAGCAGCGTCGCACGCTGTCGATCCACGAGGTCGCGAGCATCGCCCGCATCGGCCTGTGGTTCGAGATCATCCTGATGCAGATGCTGCTGCGCTACGCCTACGACCGCGACCCGCGCCGCAGCCACATCCAGTACGCGCTCACCGAGATCGCCGACGAGTGCCGGCACTCGATCATGTTCGCGCGCATGACGGAGCGCTACGGTGTTCCCGACTACGCGCCGCGGCGCGTCACCCATGAGCTCGGCCGGTTGTTCAAGACGATCGGCTACGGCCCGGCGATGTTCGCGGGCACGCTGTTCGTCGAGGAGATCCTCGACCAGCTGCAGCGCGAGGCCATGCGCGACGAGACCGTCCAGCCGCTGACCCGGGCCGTGAACACGATCCACGTGACGGAGGAGGCCCGGCACGTCCGGTACGCCCGCGAGGAGCTGATCCGGATCATGCCCCGGGTCAACGCCGCGCAGAAACAGATCGGGAGGTACCTGTCGGCGCGGATCGCGTTCGTCGTCGCCCGCAACCTCGTCCATCCCGACGTCTACGCCTGCGTGGGCATCGACCCCGAGGTCGGGCGGAAGGCCGCGCTGGCGAACCCGCACCACCAGGAGACACTGCGCTGGTCGGCCCGCAAGCTCGTGCCGTTCCTGCGCGCGCAGGGACTCATCGGTGGCCCCTCGGAGGCGTTGTGGCGCAAGGCGCACCTCGTATGACCGCGGATGCGGACACTGTCGGTGCCGCCGACGGGACGCCCCTGCACATCGAGGAGTCCGGCCCGGCCGACGCCGACGTCACCGTCGTCATGGCCCACGGCTGGACGCTCGACTCCCGCACGTGGGAACCCGTGGCGCGCAGGCTCGACGCGCACGCCCGGGTACTGCGCTACGACCATCGCGGGCACGGCCGGTCCGCACCCGTCGACCCCTCGACGATGACGATCGACCAGCTCGCCGACGACATGGCCGCCGTCGTCGCCGACCGTGCGCCCACGGGCCCGCTCGTGCTCGCCGGGCACTCCATGGGCGGCATGACGATCATGGCGCTGGCCGAGCGGCACCCGTCGCTCGTCGCCGACCGCGTCGCGGGGGTGGCCATGGTGGCCACGGCCAGCGGCGGCCTCACCGAACGCGCCTTCGGGTTGGGACCGCAGGCGCTGGCCCGGGTGACGGCCGCCGAGCAGCGGTTGTACCGCTCGTCGCGCTGGACCCGGCGCGAGCACCTGAGTGCCGTCCCGGCCCTGCTCGCTCCGGGGATCCGGTGGCTGCTGCTGGGGTCGCACCCCGACCGGGCGGCCGTGCGGCTCACCACCCGCGTCCTCGCCGACTGCCGCCCGACGACCGTCTCGGGCTTCCGGCCGACGCTCGACGCCCACGAGCGCGACGCCGCCCTCGCCCGCTTCGCGACCGTCCCGACCACGATCCTGGCCGGGGCACTGGACCGGCTGACGCCGCTGCGGGCGGCCCGTCGGATCCACGAGGGGCTGCCGTCCGCCGAGCTGACGATCTTCCCCGGTGCGGGGCACATGCTGCCCGTCGAGCGGGCCGCGGGGACGGCCGAGCGGATCGCGGGCCTCCTCGACGCCGCGACCCGCCGCGCACACTCGGCCGCCTGAGCCCGCCCGTTCGGCAGCGGGGACGGGCCGAGCGGACCGTCAGTCGTGGACCAGCGGGAAGCCCGCCAGGCCCCGCCAGGCGAGAGCCGACATCAGGCTGATCGCCTCGTCGCGGGGAACGGTCTGCTCGGAGTCGAGCCAGTACTGCGCGGTGACCTGGCTCAGCCCGACGAGCCCGACGGCCAGCAGACGTGCCCGGTCGCCGTCGAGCCCGGCGTCCTCGGTGACCACGGCGGCGACGGCGTCGATGCACTGCGAGAGCGCCCCGTCGACGACCGCGGCGGCCTCGGGCTCGCGCCGCAGGTCGGACTCGAAGACCAGGCGGTAGGCCCCACCCTCGCCGGCGACGAAGTCGAAGTAGGCGGTGACCGCGGCGTGCACCCGCTCGCGGTTGTCGGTGGTGGTGTCGATCGCCGCGCGCACGGACCCCACGAGCTCGTCCGCGTACGTCGTCAACAGCGCCCGGTACAGCTCGAGCTTTCCGGGGAAGTGCTGGTACAGAACGGGTTTGCTGACGCCCGCGCGCTCGGCGATGTCGTCCATCGCGGCGGCGTGGTAACCCTGTGCGGCGAAGACGTCGCGCGCCGCGAGGAGCAGCTGCGCGCGCCGGGCACTGCGCGACAACCGCGCGCCGCGCTGGACCGGGGCCTCCGTCATCGACTGCCTCTCGTCGTTCGTGGGGACCCGCAGCCTACCGGTCGGTAGCCCCGATCGGGCGACCTGACCGCGTCACATCCGGGTCAGACCCGGTCGGCCACGGCGCTGCGGAACCCCCGGAGCCGCAAGCTGTTCGTCACCACGAAGACCGAGCTGAACGCCATCGCCGCGCCCGCGATCATGGGGTTGAGCAGGCCGATCGCCGCGATCGGGACGGCGGCGACGTTGTAGGCGAAGGCCCAGAAGAGGTTCCCGCGGATCGTCGCGAGGGTGCGCCGGGACAGCCGCACGGCGTCGACGACGGCGAGCAGGTCGCCGCGGACGAGCGTGAGGTCGCTCGCCTCGATGGCGACGTCGGTGCCGGTGCCCATCGCCAGCCCGAGGTCGGCGGTGGCCAGCGCCGCCGCGTCGTTGATCCCGTCGCCGACCATCGCGACCACCCGGCCCTCGCCCTGCAGCCGCTGCACGACGGCGACCTTGTCCTCGGGCAGGACGTCGGCGATCACGTCCTCGGCGTCGATCCCGACGCGCTCGCCGACCGCGCGGGCCGCGGCCCCGTTGTCCCCGGTGAGCAGCACGGGCCGCAGACCGAGCGCGCGCAGCCTGCGGACGGCCTCGGCGCTCGTCGGCTTGACCGCGTCGGCGACGGTCAGGACCGCGCGCGCCTGCCCGTCCCACGCGACGACGACGGCGGTTCCCCCGGCCCGCTCGGCGGCCTCCCTGGCCTCGACGAGCTCCGGCGGCGACGTGATGTCGTGGTCGGCCAGCAGGGCGGGACGTCCGACGAGCACGGCGTGCGCGACGACCCGCTCCCCGGACAGCTCCGAGACCAACCCGCGCACGCCCAGCCCGGCGACGTTCTCGAACTCCGAGACGCCGGGCAGGTCGCCCGCCGCCCGGGCGGCGTCGGCCACCGCGCGGGCGATCGGGTGCTCGGAACCGTTCTCGACGGCACCGGCCAGCCGCAGCGCCTCGTCACGGTCGACACCGCGGGCCGGGTGGACGGCGGCGAGCTCCATGCGGCCCGTCGTCACGGTCCCGGTCTTGTCGAGCACGACGGTGTCGATCCGGCGCGTGGACTCCAGCACCTCGGGGCCCTTGATGAGCACACCCAGCTGGGCGCCGCGGCCGGTGCCGACGAGCAGCGCCGTCGGCGTGGCGAGCCCCAGCGCGCACGGACAGGCGATGATCAGGACGGCGACGGCGGCGGTGAACGCGGCGGCGGCGCCGTCGCCCGCGCCGAGCCAGAACCCGAGCGTCGCGACCGCGACCGCGATGACGAGCGGCACGAACACCGCCGACACCCGGTCGGCCAGCCGCTGGACCGCGGCCTTGCCGCTCTGCGCGTCCTCGACGAGCTGTGCGATCCGGGCGAGCCGGGTCTCGGCACCGACGCGGGTGGCCCGCACGACGAGCCGCCCGGACGCGTTCACGCAGCCGCCGACCACGTCGGCGCCGGGCCCGACGTCGACCGGGACGGGCTCGCCGGTGAGCATCGAGACGTCGACGGCCGAGGTGCCCTCCTCGACGGTCCCGTCCGTGGCGATCTTCTCGCCCGGCCGCACGACGAAGCGGTCGCCGACGGCCAGCCGGGCGATCGGGACGCGTTCCTCGCGGCCGCCGCGCAGCACCGCCACGTCCTTGGCGCCCAACTCCAGCAGCGCGCGCAGGGCCGCACCCGCCGCCCGCTTCGACCGGGCCTCGGCGTAGCGCCCGGCGAGCACGAAGACCGTCACGCCGGCGGCGACCTCGAGGTAGATCTGCCCCCCGCCGCTGCCGCGCTCGACCGTGATCGTGAAGGGGTGCACCATCCCCGGCGTCCCCGCGGTGCCGAACACGAGCGCGTAGACCGACCAGGCGAGCGCGGCCAGCGTGCCCACGGAGACCAGCGTGTCCATCGTCGCCGCGCCGTGGCGCAGGTTGAGCCAGGCCGCCCGGTGGAACGGCCACGCGCCCCACACGACGACGGGCGCCGCCAGCGTCAGCGCGAGCCACTGCCAGTAGGTGAACTGGAACGCCGGGACCATCGACACGACGACCACCGGCACGGCCAGCACGGCGCTGACGATCAGCCGGTGTCGCAGGTCGGCGGTCGGGTCGGCCTCGCCGGCGCCGGCGGCGCCGTCGGCGGGCGCCTCCGCGGCCGGGGGCGGCGGCAGCGTGGCGGTGTAGCCGGCGGCCTCGACCGTCGCGACGAGCGTCTCGGGCGCGACCCCGTCGGGGTAGGAGACGCGCGCCTTCTCGGTGGCGTAGTTCACCGTGGCGACGACGCCGTCGAGCTTGTTGAGCTTGCGCTCGATGCGGTTGGCGCAGGAGGCGCACGTCATGCCGCCGATGGCCAGCTCGATGCTGGCCGGGGCGGCGGCGATCCGGGGGTCGGCCTGCGCGGACTCGGGGGTGATCGTGCTCATCAGCGGCTCGCCTCCGGGGTCGGGACCGAGAAGTCCGCGACGTGCGTCGCGCCCCCCTCGACGAACTCGACGAACAGCCGGTATGCGCCCGGCGACGGGACGTCGACGGTGAACGCGGTACCGGGGCCCGCGCGGTCGGTCGGCGCCGGTGCGGTCGAGGTGATCGGCTGGACGCGCAGGTAGGCCAGGTCGCCCTGGCGCAGCACGACGAGATGGCCGAAGGCGCCGAGGTAGGGCTCGAGGTCGAGGACCGGCTTCCCGTCGCGGCTCACCGTCGCGTAGATCTGCGACTGCCTGCCCGGGACGAGGTTGCCGTCGACGCGGACCTGGAAGCCGTCGACCGCGCTGGTACGGCTGTCGGCGAAGACGAACGGCGTGAAGTCGCCCTGCACGAACAGGTCGGTGCCCAGGACGAGCGGCGGGCCACCGGCCGGGGTGAAGTCGGCGTAGGCGCGCCAGACCCCGCCGCCGGGCAGGCGCAACGGTGCGCGCCAGACCCCGTCGGCGCCCAGCGCGGGCTGCAGGTGCTGGAAGCCGGCGGCGTCGCGGCGGATGACGACGACCTGCATCGCGCCGTGATGCGTGTCGGCGTACGCGGTGACGGGCCGGCCGTCGGCGCCGCTGATCGTGAACGCCAGCTCGGCGGGCTCGTTCAGCGCGAAGCTGGTGTCCTGCACCGAGAACGTGTACCCGGCCTGGGTGGCGGACAGACCGAGCGACTCCACCGCGGCGACCGGGTCCTGACCGGTCGGCCCGGGCCCGTCGGCGCAGGACGGTCCCGCGGGCCCGCCGTGGCCGTGCTCGGCCTCGTGGGCCGGGTCGCGGCCCGCGACCTTCGCGCAGGTGGCAGCGACGTCGGTGGCGGCGGGCGCGGGGACGGTGTCGGCGCGCGGGGTCACGGCCGAGCCGACGCCCCAGGCTCCCGCGAACAGCACGGCGAGCGCGGCGACGTACCCGCCGAGCCTGACGCCCGTCCTCATCGGTCCTCCTCCGGCGGCCGTCCGGGCCACCACCACACCGTGCAACCACACCGTGCAACGCGTCCGCCCCCGGGACGACTGCCCGGGGCCCGGGTCTCGTCGCCGTGCGGTCGCCCACCGGAGCCCGACGATACCACCAGGGGGTATCGCGGACGTCGGTCGTGGTGTGCCGCGGGGCGATGAGCGATGCTGGGCGGATGCCCGAACCCGCCGCCGGCTCCGCGTCGGACGGGGCCGTGCGCCCGCCGGTCACCCGTTCCGCCGTCCTCGCGCCCCGGCAGACGCTGCCACCGCTGGACCTCGCGCGGCGGCCCTGGCCCGGCCGCGAGATCACCGCGGGCGGGGTGACGTTGCACGTGCGGGAGACGCCGGGAGCGGCCGGGGCCCGCGCCGTCTACGTCCACGGGCTGTCGGGGTCGGCGACGAACTGGACCGACCTCGCCGGCCTGCTCGCGCCGCGGGCCCACGGCGTCGCGGTCGACCTGCCCGGCTTCGGCCTGTCGCGCCCGCTCGAGCCGCGCCGCTGGACCCCGGCGGCCAACGCGGATGCGCTCGCGGCGTTCCTGCGCGGCGCCGGTGACGGGCCGGTCCACCTGCTGGGCAACTCGCTGGGCGGCGCCGTGGCGCTGCTGCTCGCGGCCCGCCACCCCGACCTCGTCCGGACGCTGACGCTCATCTCGCCCGCCGTGCCGGACCTGCGGCCCGACCCGCGGCGGATGTCCGACCCGCGGATCGTCCTGGCGCTCGTCCCCGGCCTGGGCAGACGGGCCCGGCGGGCGCTCGCCCGGGTCGGCCCCCGGGAACGGGCCGAGCAGGTCGTCGCGCTCTGCTTCGGGGACCCGTCGGTGGCTCCCGAGCACCGGCTGGTCGAGGCCACCGAGGAGATCGTCGCGCGTGGCCGACTGGAGTGGGCGGGGGAGGCGTTCACGGGTGCGACGTTCGGCATGATCGCGGGCTGGTTCCGCCCGGGCGCGGCGTCGCTGTGGTCGGCGCTGCGCGCGGTCACCGCGCCGACGCTGGTCGTGTGGGGCGATCGTGACCGGCTGGTGGCGCCCCGGCACGCCGCGCGCACCGTCAGGTCGCTGCGCGACGGACGGCTGCTCATGCTTCCCGGGGTGGGCCACGTCGCCCAGATCGAGGCACCCGAGGCCGTGGCCTGCGCCGTCGCGGGGATGTGGGACGCGGTGGAGGCCGGGCACCGGTCACGGGATGGGAAGATGGACGCAGTCACGCGCGTTGACAACGTCGAGTCGTGACACCGGGCGTCACGCCGCCGTGACACCGAACGCGCGAACCGCACGCGATACCGAGGAGTGCAAGCATGCCGCTACCGCCGCTCGTGGAGCCGGCCGCCGAGCTGACCAAGGAAGAGGTGGAGCGCTACAGCCGCCATCTCATCATCCCGGATGTCGGGATGGCCGGGCAGAAGCGGCTGAAGAACGCGAAGGTGCTGGTCATCGGCGCCGGCGGGCTCGGCTCGCCCGCGCTGCTGTACCTGGCCGCCGCGGGTGTCGGGACGCTGGGGATCGTCGAGTTCGACGAGGTCGACGCGTCGAACCTGCAGCGCCAGATCATCCACGGCCAGTCCGACGTGGGCCGCTCCAAGGCCGAGTCCGCCCGGGACTCGATCCGCGAGGTCAACCCGCTGGTCGAAGTGCGGCTGCACCAGACGCGGCTCGAGGCGAGCAACGTCCTCGACATCTTCCGCGACTACGACCTGATCCTCGACGGCACCGACAACTTCGCGACGCGCTACCTCGTCAACGACGCGGCCGTGCTCCTCGGCAAGCCCTACGTCTGGGGTTCGATCTTCCGTTTCGAGGGCCAGGCCTCGGTGTTCTGGGAGGACGCTCCCGACGGCAAGGGCCTGAACTACCGCGACCTCTACCCGGTGCCCCCGCCCCCCGGGATGGTCCCCTCGTGCGCCGAGGGCGGCGTGCTGGGCGTGCTGTGCGCGTCGATCGGCTCGATCATGGTCAACGAGGCCATCAAGCTGATCACCGGCATCGGTGAGCCCCTGCTCGGCCGGCTCGTCGCGTACGACGCGCTCGAGACCACCTGGCGGACCATCAAGATCCGCAAGGACCCGAACACGCCGAAGATCACCGAGCTGATCGACTACGACTCGTTCTGCGGTGTCGTCACCGACGAGGCGGCGTCGGCGGCGGCCGGTCACACCATCACCGTGACCGAGCTCAAGGAGATGATCGACGCGGGCAAGGACTTCGCGCTGATCGACGTCCGCGAGCAGAACGAGTGGGACATCGTCCGGATCCCGGGTGCGACGCTGATCCCCAAGGACCGCATCCTCTCGGGCGAGGCACTCGCCGAGATTCCGCAGGACAAGCCGATCGTCCTGCACTGCAAGTCGGGCGTGCGCTCGGCCGAGGCGCTCTCGGCCCTGCACAAGGCCGGCTTCGCCGACGCCGTGCACGTCGGCGGCGGGGTGCTGGCCTGGATCAAGCAGATCGACCCCTCGCAGCCCGTCTACTGATCTCCCGCCGGTCCACATCGGATCGGGCACGCCGCGCCGCCGGTACCGCATCGGGTACCGGCGGCGCGGTCGTTCGTGCGCACGCTGCCGAATCGGGCGAACTCGCAGGTACACAGCGTCACGGCGGCCTGGTTCGTCACTCCTGTCGGAGCATCGACATCTGTCCCGTTCGGCCGGTACCGTTCGGCTACGAAGATCAAGACGGTGCTGTGTCGTCGATCTGTGCGACCGGGTGACACGTCCTCCGTCGCAGCCTGGGGGGTGTCGGTTGTGGACGGACTGCAGCGTTGTGGGCTGTCCGGTTGCGGAATACTGATCACGAGCGCCAATCCCGGGCGGCCCGATCGGCTCTACTGCTCGCCGACGCACCGCGCGGCCGCGCGGCAGGCCCGGCGCGAAGCGAGCCGGCAGAGCCGGGCCGCGGCGGCGCAGCCCGCGCCGCCTCCTCCCGGGCGGACGGTCGACTCGGAGATCTGGGCGGTGCTCGCCGCCGCGGGGTTGGTTCCGCCGACGGGCGCCGCGGGGTTGGTGCCGCCGACCGCCGGTGCCGGGTTGGTCGCGCCGACCGCCGACGCCGCGTTGGTTCCGCCGACCGGCGCCGCTGAGCCGACCTCGACCCCGGCGCCGGCGCCGGGCGGTGCGGCCGGAGTGCCGCCCGCCCCCGTCCGGGTCGCGCCGGTTCCGGCGAGCCGCGACGCCTGCGATGTCGTTGTCGCGTCGCCGGACGACCCCGACGCCTTGCCCCTCGATCAACGGGCCCGGCCCGTGCCCGCACCTCCTGTGCTCCGGACTGCCGCGGTCGTCGACCCTGCGCCTGGGGGTGTTGCGCCTGGAAGTGCTGCGCCTGCAGGTTCTGCGCCTGGAGGTGTGGCGCCCGGGGGCGTGGCGCCGGGTAATGCCGCGGCAGCTGTGTCTCTGCCTGGGGGCGCTGTCGCCGGCCGCCCGGCGGCGGGCGGCGCGGCGCCTGGCGATGCTCCGCCCAGCGGCGCCGCGCCTGGCAGTGCAGCGCCTCGCAGTTCCGCGCCCGGCGAGCCTGCGCCGGTCGCAGGTATGGCGTCGACGGACGGGGTTGCGGCCGCCGGACCCTCTGCCGTCGGGATCGCGGCCGCCGCACTCGTCGCGTTGGGGCTGGCCAGGATCGACCCGCCGCCCGACGCGCCCGCCCCTGGTTCGGACCCGGGCGGCGAGCTGTGGCGGCGCGTGAGGTCGGGCAGCGGGGTGCTCGACGGTCGGGCGGACGCGCCCGGGGCCGGGGCCGATGCGCCCGCGGACCCGTCCGTGCTCGGAGGAACAGCCACGTGCCCGGGGCGTGCGGCGCAGGACGACGACGCCGTTCTCCCCGGTACACCGTCAGAGGAATCGACTCTCGACAGATCCGGTGGGGACGGGGGAGCGCCGGCCGAGTTGCCGGCTCCGGGACCGTCGCGTTCCGAGCGGTCCGACGGCGGACTGTCCGCCGTCGAAGCGTCTGGCGTCGAAGCGTCCGGCGACGAACCCGCGGGCCGCGGGCCACTCGGGTCCTCGGCGCCGGAATCGCCGTCGTCCGGACCGCCTGCACCGGCGTCGACGGCGCCCGGGAGGGCGGGGACGGTAGCCGAGGCGCCGCGTTCCCAGGCCACTCGACGGGGCGTCGTGCTGCCCCGCCCGCGGCCGGAGGGACCGGTCACCGGCCGGCCGCGCGCCCCTCGGCCGTCGCGGACCCCATCGGCGCCGACCGGCCGCCGCCGTCGGGTGCTCGTCGCCCTCGGCGCGGTGGGCCTCCTGGTCGCGGGCTACGGACTGACCGCGTCGAGCCCCGACATCGGCGCGACCAGCCCGTCGGTACTGGCCGTCCCGCAGCTGTCGGGCGAGCGGGAGTGGGCCGACCGGGCGCAGGTCGTGCTGGCGTCGGTCGACTCGCAGCTCGACGTGATCGCGAAGGCCGAGTCCGAGTGGTACGCCGTCCCCGCCTCGCTGCGCGCGACCCGCGCCGACGCGCTCGACCGGTTGCTCCGCCGCAAGGCCTACCTGGAGACACAGCGAACGCTGCTGCAGACCCAGCTCGCCACGTACAAGTCCTTGACCAGCGCCAACGACGATCTGCGACGCACCGAGCAGCAGCTGGCCTACATCCGGCGCGAGCTCGACATCGCGACCGACCCCGCGCGGCGCACCCCGGCGCAGGCGGCGCTGGTCGCCGCGCTGGAGGAGAACCGGCGGACGCTGGAGCGTCGGCGCGACGCCAAGCGCGCGGAGGTGCAGGGCCTGTCCGGCGACGTGGCAGGGGCCGCGACGGTCCCGCTCGTCGACGACCCCGCGCTCACCGACCGTGCAGCCGCCGAGGTGCGTCGCGTCGTAGAGGACCCGACGGCCCCGCCGCCGCACCGCACGGGCGGTGCCGACCAGCGGCCGGACGCCGTCAGCGGCCGCGGCCAGCACCGCGACGGCTCGCCCGTGCCGGAGATCGGCACCGGCGCGCCACCGGACCCCGGCCGGGCGTCGGACGACGTCTCGGCGCTCGCCTCGTCGCGCGGGCCCGTCGAACGCGTCGTCGAGCCGGTGGCCCACGCCGAGTCGGTGCCCGCGCCGGGCCGGGCGTCGTCGGACGACCCGCCCCCGAACCGTGCGCCGTCGTTCCGTGCCGCGTCCGCCGACCAGCCGCAGGCCCCGCCGGCCGAGGTCCGG
>NZ_BPRG01000065.1:0-12017 GCF_036984265.1 Pseudonocardia sp. D17
GGGCCGGCGTGGCCGGCCCGCGCCGCCGGAGGCGGCGCCTTGATCTCCTAGAGGCGGATTCGGCAGCGCCGTACGCTCACGCGGCCGAACTTCGGAGGAGCCTTGGACAACAAGCTGTCGGATCTACTCGAAGGCCAAGTGGGCCGATTCTGGCCGCTGGACGCGAGCTGGGCCGGCGAGGTGAAGGAACTACGCGGTTTCGTTCAGCGGAACAGAAACAACTTCGTTGCTATAAAGACTCTTGACGACGGAGACCCGTTGAGCGATTGGCGCAAGGAGCTGGATATCCCATTATCGATCGTTTGCGCGTCGGGGAATACGACGGCCCTCGCCCTACGGCCAAGCGGCTCCACCTCATCCAAGGGATACGGCGGATTTCGTGCAGCAACTCGCGAATTCCGCTACCAAGCCATCATTTCCGGAGTCGCGATTAGTCGGCTCAAGAACTCGAACTTGCATGGCGTGGAAGCCCAGTTCCGCGACTCCCTCCGCTGGGCGGGCATGCCAGTACTCGAAATCGAAGACGACCCGAGCGCCCAGCCGAAGGACTCCGTCGTCATCAGGCTCGATGCAAAGGGGCGATTGGATAGCGCGCGGGTCGGGAACGGGATCCAAGTCCACCTTCTACCGCATTGGGAGTTTACCGGCAAGGCAGATGGCTACCAGCAAATTGAGACCCCCCTAGCGGTGCGTGCGACGTCGACACATCCGTTACCAATCGACGAGCTGCTTCAGCCGATTCTCGATATGCAACTGCTCATGTCACTTGCGCATGGCGCCTTCATTCCATGCTTTAACGCACGTGCACGGCCAAGCTATCTCAGACGAAAGGACGATCCGGACTTCCAGTGGAGCCCTCTGTGGGATCGACAACTGATGCGCGTGCCGGCCGAGGCGGGGAAGCCAGACCTCCCACTCTTTACCTACTCCGACATGGGCGGCATTGGTGGTGTAGCCCGGTGGCTCAGACTATCGCGAGATCATGGACGCTTCATTAGGCCGGTCACGATGCGTCCGATCTTCTCGACTATGGCGGTGACCACGCGACTTCTTGAGATTCATGCCGGTATCGAGTATTTCGTCGCTGCGGCAAAGAAGGCTAAGCACCAGTGGGCACCCCGTGGCAAAGAGATGCCCACGCTGACGCTGGCACGACGGGCTGGCCCTCGCTTCGCGACACTTGTCGGTGACGTTGATAAATGGGCAAAACTCTTTCACGACTTCAATATCCGGATCAAACATGAGGCGGTCGACACAGAGCCAATTGACGTCTACTGGATGACCGAGGCAGCGGCGAGCCTAGTAACCGGCGTGGCACTCGACCATGCGTCAACGCGAAAGAAGGCGTCGCGGCGCTTCTACAACGATCATCGAACCGAGCAGATCGGCCGCAAGGTTCGCGAGGTTCTTGACCGACACCCGAACGGCCTGCAGCGAAACTACTAAGTCAGGACTTCATTCCGTTGACAGCGTCAGCGACCTCATTCATCGCTTCAATGATGGCGTCCGGACCTAACGATGCTAGACCCTGACGCTTTGTTGGCCGGTTCGCGTAGCCGATCGACGCGGTGCCTGCGGCGCGCGCAGCCTCAATGTCGCTGCCGGAGTCCCCGACCATCACGCACTCGGAGGGATCGGCCCCGCGTTCGACGATGGCCGCGCGCAGCGGGTGAGGATGAGGCTTCATCAAGTCCGGTCGCCCTCGCGTCCGGCCGATAATGCCGTCGACCAGGTCGACGAGGTCGGCACGCTCGATGTAGGCCCGGATGGCCTCGGCGGAGTTGTTGCTCACGACGGTGATCGTGTGTCCGCTGGCTGCCAAGGATGTCATCGCCTCCCGCGCATCGGGCGTCGCGGCAGCAGTCGCGACTGCAGCGACTTCCTGAGCGATGAACTCAGCCTCGACACGTCGCAGGAGGCCCGGGTCGGCGTCGGCGCAATGCCGGAGGACAACGAGGGGATCGCTCGTCTCGACGACCGGTTCGGGTAGCTGCCAGGCGTCGCCGATGATCGTGCGGAGGTGATCGGCGACGGCACGGTCGGAGGTGCCTCCGTAGACCGCGCAGATCGGGCCGTCGAAGTCGAGCAGCACATGCCGCGCCCGACCCAAAAGGTCACTGAGGCTCACGGCGTGAGGGGACGCGTGACGTTGTCCCACAAGCTGTCGAACCACAGCCTGGCCTGTCGGACGTACTGCGAGGCGGTCGACTCGTCGTCGTGGTCGGCGGTGTGGTGGAACAGCACGGCGTCCTTGCCCATGAGATCCCACATCGGCGTCTTGTCACCGTCGAGGGTCACTTCGTGGCGCTCCACCGGATAGAAGCCGAAGAACACTTCATCGTTGTTGATCACGTAGAGCTTGAACATCGGCACCGTCGGGCTCGCCCGGACCTCGGCGCGAGCGTCCTCGACGAGGCCAAGCTCGCCCAGCTCGTTGACGGCGTCGACGACCGCGGCGGTGTGACGCCGGACGATGTCTGCAGCGCGGGCGCGGAAGGCTGGGCTGTCGGCGAGGTCGTCCACGCGTGCCGGCAGCGTCCAGGGCATCGACGGGTCGGGCACGAGTAGACGAACGGAGATCGAGGCCGGGCGAAGCCGACCGGCGCGGATCTTGTCGAGCGGTTCCGCGATCGCGCCATGCAGGGTCTCGCCGGAGAAGCCGGCGAAGTCGACGGACACGCTCGACTGCTCGAAGGCGCGTTCAAGGTGCGGGCGGAGACCGACGGGCCGCTCGGTGCGTTCTCGCACGAACACGCCGCTCCCCTGCCTCGTCACCACGAGGCCCTCGTCGCGAAGGAGCCGGATCGCCTGCTGCACGGTCATCCGAGCGACGCCGTAATGCTCGGCGAGCTGCGGACCCGAAGGCAGCTTGTCGCCGGGGGCGAACTTCCGCGTGAGGATCGACGCCCGCAGCGCGTTCGCCACCTGCTGGTACGGCGGTCGCGGGTCGTCCGGGTCAAGAGCCATTCGCAGATGCTACGGCCAATCTGGCCAGCTCGGCTAACTGGCCTAGTCAAGTTCTTGCCTGGCTAGCCATGTTGGGCTACCTTGAACCTGGCTAGCCAAGCTGGCTAGGTCCAGACAAGGAGCTTGAAATGGCGATCAAGAGCAGGTTCGCGGTGTCGATGGGCGACGTCTTCCCGCACGGGGCGTTCGTGGTCTCCGAGGTGGAGCCGGTGCGCGACTTCGACAAGTCCAGCGCCGGCCGGCCGGTGCAGCAGGCCGACAAGGAGACCGGGCAGCCGGTGTGGTCGGTGTCGGTGCTCGACGCCGACCCGGAGGCGCGCCGCGCGGACAAGACGGTCGTGGTGAAGATCGCCGCCGATTTCCAGCCGGTGCCGCCAGAGGCGGTGGCCGGACTGCCGTTCCGCCCGGTGGAGTTCGACGGCCTGACCGTGACCCCGTACGTGTCGGAGAACGGTGGCCGGCCCCGGGTGGCCTACAGCCTGCGGGCGACCGGGATGCGCGCCCCCGGTGGGCACGCCAAGCCCTCGCCGCGTCAGTCCAACCAGGACGCGGCCTGACCGGCTGTGCGGGGAGGAACCCGCTGCAACGGGTTCCTCCCCTGGATCTTCCTCCACCGATCTGCCCTGGCAGGCACCTGATTTCGGAAGGACAACGACCCTAGATGAGCACCCTCGACGACAACCAGACGACCGGCCGGGCGCCGGTGACCGCGCGGGTCTCGGCCGCACTCACCGAGCTGATCGCCCAGGCCGACGCGCTGCTGTCGCAACATCCGGAGGCGCTGTTGGCGCGGGCCGATCGCGCGGATCAGCTGGCGATGATCTGCGCCCGCCGGGCCGGTTGGTGGCGACTGCTGCTGACATCGGCCCACCGCCAGACCGTGCCGGACCTCTACCGGCGTGCGGTCATCGCCGCCGGCTTCGAGCAGCACGACCAGGCCCGGTTCTGGCGCGACACCGCCGCCGACTGGCGAGCCCAGGCAACGCGGCAGCCCACCTCCGACGCCGCAGGAGCGATGTCCAACCACCACGACCTCGGGATCGCGTCGTGAACGGCTCGTGGCGGCAGGAGGCCGCGTGCGCCCGCGCCGGTGTGGACCCCGAGCTGTTCTACCCGCTCGACCTCGACCTGACCGGCGCGGCTGTGACGACCGCACGTCGGATCTGCGGAACCTGCCCGGTCCGCGGCCTCTGCCTGGCCGACGTCATGGCCACGGAGGACCCGGCCCGCCGCTGGGGTGTCATCGCCGGCCTCACTCCCGACGAGCGCACCGAGCTGCACCGCGACCAGCTCGTTCCCGCGTCCCGGGCGGCGGCATGAGCACCAAGCCGGCTCGCGTCCGCTGCGAGGTCTGCCGGATCCCGCTTGCCGATCGTCCCGACCCGCGGCGCCGTCGCTGCGCGGATCACCTCGACCAACAACCGCTGTTCCCGCTCTCGGCCGTCCCCGGCCGCCGGACTGCTCGGAAGGCAGGTTCGCGATGAGCCGCAAGGACTGGACCGCCCCGGCCCCGCTGGAGATCGAACGCCCTCGGCTGCCGTGGTGGGTGATGCTGCCCGGCAAGGCGCTGCTCGTATTCGCGCCGGTCATCCTCGGCTACCTGCTCGTGCGCGCCCTCGACTTCCTCGCCCGGCGCGTCTACCGCTACCCCGTTGTCCTGCTCGGCGGCCTCGCGCTGGTCTGGCTCGGGCTGGCCACCTCGTGGTGGTGGGTCCTGCTCGCCGCCGCGGTGCTCGCCGGCCTGGCCGCCGTGTGGCGGTGGCGCTGGCCGGACACCTTCGACCGGGTCGCCCGGAGGCAGCTCGCCTCGGAGTGGCGCCGGGCGTGGATCTACGGCCGGGTGTGGCGGCGAACGATGCGCTTCTCCAACCTCGTCCGCCGGGCCGGCCGCTCCTGCTACTACCCGCGGGTCCGCCGGGTCCGGTCCGACGGCTGGCGCGATCGCGTGTCCGTGCGGCTGCTGCACGGCCAGGACCCCAACGAGTTCCGCGCCCGCGCCGACGCCCTCGCCCACTCCTTCGGCGCGGTCTCGTGCCGGGTGCGCCAGGACAAGCCGCGCCGGCTCTGGCTCGATCTCATCCACACCGACCCACTGCGCGCCCCGATCGCACCCCCGTCCCTTGCCGAGCTGGCCGAGATCGTGGACCTGCGCAAGGTGGCGGTGGGGATCACCGAGACCGGACTCCGCTGGCTGCTGCGACTGCTCGGCAACCACGTCCTCGTCGTCGGGTCGACCGGGGCCGGGAAGTCGTCGGTGATGTGGTCGCTGCTCTGGCACCTCGCCCCGGCCATCGCCGCCGGCCACGTGCAGGTGTTCGGCATCGACCCCAAGGGCGGCATGGAACTCGGCCGCGCACCCGGGCTGTTCCGGCGGCTGGTGTTCGACAACGGGCCCGACGCAGTCGAGCTGCTGGAGGAGCTGGCCGCGCTGATGCGCTCGCGTGCCGAGGCGTTCCGCCGGGCCGGGTCGGCCGCGTGGTCGCCGTCGTCGGGGTCGCCGTTCGTGGTCCTGGTCGTCGACGAGCTCGCCGACGTCGTCGCCTACCAGACCGACCGGCAGTTGAAAGCGCGCGCCGTCAATGCGCTGCAGGTCATCACCTCCCAGGGCCGCGCCCCTGGCGTCGCGGTGATCGGGCAAGTACAGGACCCGCGTAAGGCGGTGATCGAGTTCCGGCACCTGTTCCCGACCAAGGTCGCGCTCCGCCTCGACGAACCCGACCAGGTTGACCTGGCGCTCGGGGAGGGGGCGCGGGAGCGGGGTGCGGCCGCGCACGAGATCAGCGAGGACACCCCCGGCGTGGCCTGGACCGTCGTCGACGGGCGCCGCGCGGTCGAACGCGCCCGGGCCTTCCACATCACCGACGCGCACCTCGCCGAACTGAACGCCTACCTGACCAGCGGCCGCCCGACGCCGCTGCAGCTGCCGCCAGCCCCGGTCTCGGCGCCGGCTCCTGTCCTCGGAGAGGCGGCATGACCACCACCGAACCTCAGCCGGCCCCGGCGGTGACGCTGCCCGATGGGCCGATCGATCAGGACAAGCTCACCCGCGCGCAGAAGGCGCTCTTGGCGTTGTCCGACGACGTCGCTCAGCAGCTCGCCGAGGATCACGGCGTCTGCATCCGCCCGCTCGCGATGCGGCGGATCGACCTCACCTCGGGGCGGGTCGACGTGGTCCCGGTTCCGTGCGGGTCGACCCGCGAGGACAAGTGCCGGCCGTGCGCGGACAAGGCGCGCCGGCTGCGGATGGTCCAGTGCCGCCAGGGCTGGCACCTCGAGCACGAACCCGTCTCGAAGCCGGCCGACCCGACGGAGCGGCAGAAGGAGTTGATGGCCGTCCGGGCGGACCTGCACGCCGCCTACGCCCTCGCCCGCGAGGAGGGCGATGAGACCGAGTGCGAGGAGATTCGCGACGCGGTCGCCGAGATCGACACGGAGTTGCGGGCCCTCGGGGTCCGGGGCCGGCTCGCCCCACTCGACCCGCCCGACCGCGTCGCCGTGAAGCGCTCCACTCGCCGTCGCCAGGATGCGCCCAACCTGCCGCGCCGGGCGGTGGAGAACCGCACCGTCGGGGCCGTCTACGCCGGCCGCTACCGGCCCTCGACGTTCCTCACGCTGACCTTGGACAGCTACGGGCGGGTGGACAAGAACGGGGCCGCGCTCGACCCCGACCGCTACGACTACCGCCGCGCCGCCCGCGACGCGATCCACTTCCCCAAGCTGCTCGACCGGTTCTGGCAGAACACCCGCCGCTGCGTCGGGTGGGACGTGCAGTACTTCGGGACGGTCGAGCCGCAGCGCCGGGGCGCACCGCACTTCCACGCCGCGATCCGCGGCACGATCTCGCGCGCCGAGCTGCGAATGATCGCCGCTGCGACGTATCACCAGGTGTGGTGGCCCGCCCACGACGTCCAGACCTACAGCGGGGATCGGCTGCCCCGGTGGGACACCAAGGCCGGCGTTTTCGTCGACCCCGACACCCGCACCGCGCTGCCGACCTGGGACGAGGCCACCGACCCTGACGCCCTCGACGCCCCGGCGCACACGGTGACGTTCGGGGAGCAGGTGCACGTCAAGGGCATCCTGGGCGGGACCGAGGAAGCCGGCCGCCACATCGGCTACCTGACCAAGTACCTCACCAAGTCCGTCGGGCAGGCCGCTGGCCTTGACGACACCGCCACCTCACGCCAGCGCGAGCACGCGCGCCGCCTGGCCGCCGAGCTGGCCGTCACGCCGTGCTCGCCGCGCTGCCCGATCTGGCTGCTGTACGGGGTGCAGCCCAAGGGCGCCCGCTCCTCGATGACCCCCGGGGTGTGCAAGGGCAAGGCCCACCGGCCCGAACACCTCGGCATCGCCGGCCGGCGTGTGCTCGTCTCGCGCAAGTGGTCCAACAAGAGCCTGGCCGATCACCGGGCCGAGCGCTCGGCGTTCGTTCGGCAACTCCTCGCCCGCGCCGGAGTCCAGCCCGCCTACGCCGTCGACGACGGGCCGTTCGAGTGGGAACGCACCGCCCCCGGTGACGGCGACGTTCCGCCCCGGCCGGTGCTGCTTCTGCACGCGATCCACCAACGCCAACGTTGGCGCGCCGACTACGACGCCGCCGCCCTGGCCACCACCCCACCCGACCCCGACGACCGTTCGGCAACCGAGAGCGAGGCAGCATGAGCAGGGCAAACGAGCGGCTGACGGTCGCCGAGCTGTGTGCAGAGCTTCGGATTGCCCGCTCGACGTTCTACGAGTGGCGGGCCAAGGGCCGGGCGCCTCGCTGCATCAAGCTCCCGAACGGTGATCTCCGCGTGCGCCGCATCGAGCTGGAACGCTGGCTCGACGATCGGGAGGAAGCCGCCTGATGGAAACCTCCTATGACGTCAGGGTGTGGAAGACAGAGGTCTACAAGGGCGCGCGGAAGACGACGCACACGGTCCGGTGGTCGGTAGGCGGAACGCGCTGGAAGAAGGCCCACAGCACGGCTGCGCTGGCCGAGGGCTTCCGGTCCGAGCTGGTCACCGCAGCACGGCGAGGCGAGGCGTTCGTCGTCGACTCGGGGCTTCCGGTCTCGACGCATCGCGCCGAACAGCAGGTGAGTTGGTTCGACTTCGCTCGGCAGTACGCCGCGATGAAGTGGCCGCACCTGGCGCCGAACTCGCGTCGGAACACTGCCCGCGCGCTGACCAACGTCACGCTCGCGCTGCTCTCCACCGAGCGCGGTCGGCCGGACGACGAGCACTTGCGCAAGGCCCTGATGACCAGGGCGTTCAACCTGCGGCCGCCGGATGCCGAGATGCCCGAGGACATCGCCGCTGCCTGGGACTGGCTCGCACGGAGCACCCGGAACGTCGCCGATCTCGGACAGCCGGCGATCGTGCGTGCCGCCCTCGACGCCCTGACGCTCCGAGCCGACAGGACGACCGCGGCGCCGGCCACGATCCAGCGGCAACGCGGGGTGCTGGTCAACGTCGGCGAGTACGCGGTGGAGCGTGGGCTACTCCCCCGGAACCCGGTGACTGCCCTTGCCTGGAAGGCGCCCCGGACCGTGAAGGGCGTGGACAAGCGCGTCGTCGTCAACCCGGTGCAGGCCAAGGCACTCCTCGCGGCGGTCCACGGGCAGAAGCCCAGCGGAGGACAGCTCGTCGCGTTCTTCGGGGCGATGTACTACGGCGCGCTACGACCGGCAGAGGCTGCGTCGCTGCGCAAGGCCAGCCTGTCGCTTCCAGAGTCCGGTTGGGGAGAGCTGCTGTTGGAGCACTCGACGCCTTCCGCCGGCGCTTCCTGGACAGACAGCGGGCGCCGCCGCGAGGAACGCCAGCTCAAGCATCGCGCGAAGGGTGAGACCCGGGTCGTCCCGTGCCCACCGGAGCTGACCGCGCTGCTTCACGCGCATCTGAAAGCGTTCGGCAACGGCCCCGACGGTCTGCTGTTCCGTGGCGTGCGCGGCGGTCAGCTCGCCGAGAGCACCTACTGCCGGGTGTGGCGGAAGGCCCGCGCGACAGCGCTCACCGCTGACGAGGCGTCCTCTCCCCTGGCCGGTCGGCCGTACGACCTCCGGCACGCAGCGGTCTCGACATGGCTCAACGCGGGTGTTCCCGCCACCCAGGTCGCGGAGTGGGCCGGCCACAGCGTCGCTGTGCTGCTGCAGATCTACGCCAAGTGCATCGCCGGTCAGGAGGACGCGGCACGGCAGCGGATCGCCGCCGCTCTCGCGGGCGAAACTTCGGCACGCATTCGGCACGATCAGCCGGAGAACACTGGAACCAACCGGACCCCACCGGACCGGGCTGCGAGCGCACAATGACAGTCCTCGCAGGTCAGAGCCATGCTCAGGCAGGTGCAAGCGGGTGCCCCCGGTGGGGGTCGAACCCACACTGTGACCCTTTTAAGGGGCCTGCCTCTGCCGGTTGGGCTACGGGGGCCCGAGGCGCAGCTTAGAGGTCGGCGAGCGAACCTCCCGGATGTCCACTGTGGTCACACCGGGCGTGCCGCGTCGACCGGCGCGGCGAGGGGCGCACGGCCGGCGTCCGCGCTCACCGGTACCACCACCTTGCGGGTCCTCGCGACCTCCTCGAGGAAGGCCCGGGCGGCGGGCGACGCGCCGGCGGCGGCCGCGACCCCGAGGGTGCGCACGGTCCGCGGCACGAGCGGCCGGACGATCGTCTCGGCGGGCACGGTCCGCAGGGCCACCGCCGGCACGATGCTCACCCCCAGCCCGGCACCGACCATCTCCAGCACCGCCGACAGCTCCCGTGCTTCGAACGCCGGGTCGAGCCGGACCCCGACCTCCCGCGCCACGCCCTCGAACACCCGCGCGCACCCGCAGCTGGAACGGATGAACGGTTCGGCGGCCAACGCCTGGTAGGTGACGGTGTCGCCCGCGCCCAGCGCGTGACCGGCGGGCAGGACGGCGACCATCTCGTGGCTGTCGAGCAACTCAAGGTGCAGGCCGGGAGCCGGCAGCGTGACGACGCCCGCGTCCACCACGCCCTGGTCCAGCCAGTCGCGGATCTCCTCGTCGCTGCCCTCGAGCAGGCGCACCGTCACCAGTGGATACCGCTCGGCGAACCCGCGCAGCCGCGCCGCGATCAGGGTGCCGGTCGCCGACGGCAGGCTGGCCAGCCGCAACGTGCCGGTCACCCGGCCCGAGACGGCGGCGACCTCGGTGCGCAGCAGGTCGACCTGCCGGAGCGCCTCGCGCGCGTGCGTCGCGGCGCGGGCACCGGCGTCGGTGAGGGCGACGCCGTCGCGGCCCCGCCTCAGCAACACGGTGTCGAGCTCGGACTCCAGCGCGGACACGGCCCGGCTCACAGCGGGCTGGGACATGCCCAACGCGGTCCCGGCGGCGGTGAACCCGCCGTGCTCCGCCACCGCGAGCAGCACCCTGAGCTGGAGCAGCGTCACCCCGACCTCCGCGTTCGCCCACTGTTATGCAGTCATACCTGCGATGACATTTCACATGACGATGTCACAACCGTAGCGTTATGTGGCAGGCCGACGTAAGGAAGAGAGCGCGTGACGAGCAGACGGGTGCTGATCACCGGAGCGTCCAAGGGGATCGGGAGGTCGGTCGCGGAGCGACTGGCCGCAACCGGGCACCGGCCGATGGGGATCGCGCGCCGCGCTCCCGCGGACTTCCCCGGCGAGTTCCACGTCGCCGACCTCGCCGACCGCGAGGCCACCGCGGCCGCGCTGGAAGCCGTCGTCTCGGGCGGCACGGTCGATGCCGTCGTCAACAACGTCGGGCTGGTCGCGCTCGCGCTGCTGGGTTCCATCGATCTCGACCTCGGCGTTCCGGACGAGCTCGCCGCCGCGATCTGCTTCCTGCTGTCGGAGGATGCCGGTTTCATCACCGGCCAGACGATCCGCGTGGACGGCGGCGGGAGCGGGGCGGCGTGAGCACCGCGCGACGCCGACGGCCTGACGGTTCCGGACCCCTGGAGACGAGGCGAGAATGAAGTTCGGGTTCATGCTGTTGCCGCGCAACCTCGACGAGACGCGCGAGGTGGCGAGGATCGGCGACGCCGCCGGCTACCACTGGATGGGTGTGGCGGACTCCCCGACCGTCTACCAGGACAGCTTCCTCCACCAGCTGGAGGCCGCCCGGGCGACGGAGCGCATCCGGGTCGGCCCCATGGTCACGCACCTGGTCGCGCGGCACCCGGTGATCGTCGGCAACCTGCTCGCGACGTTCAACGAGTTCACCGGCGGCCGTGGCATGGCCGCGATCGGCACCGGGAACAGCGCGGCGCGCGGTCTCGGGCTCGCACCGGCGACGATGGCCGAGCTGGAGGAGGGTGTCGGCGCGCTCGAGTCCTACTGGCGCGGCGAGCCTGCCGCGTACTCGTCCACGACCTACCCGGACAGTCGCATCCCCGGGACCGGGTTCGCGCGCACGCGGCCCGAGCTGCTGGTCGCCGCCGACGGCCCGCGTGGGACGGAGCTGGCCGGCCGAGTCGGCGACGGGCTCTTCTACGGGGGGACCCTGGATGCGGACGTGATCGCGCGACGGGTCGCGGCCGTCCGCGCCCGGGGCGGCTCGCGGTCGGTATGGGTCGGCCCGAGCGCGTCGGTGCGCGCGACCAAGGACGAGGTGCGCGACGACCTGGGCGCGATGATCGTCGCCATGGCCAACCGGGCGTTCCGGGGTGACCTCTCCGACCGCAACCTGCCGGCGGAGATCGAACGCGACGTGCGGGAGATGTGGCGCCGCTACGACTACGCCTTCCACGCCGACAACTCCCGCCCGGCCAACCTGGACGTCGTGACCCCGGCACTGGCGGACTACCTGATCGACCACCTGTGCGTCTGGGGCAACGAGGACCGCTGGCGCGCGCGGCTCGACCGGCTCGAGGCCGACGGCTGCGACGGGGTCATGTTCATCATGGGTCAGGCCGACCAGGCCGCGGCCCTGCGCGAGATCACCGAGCGCCTCGTCGCCCTCGGCCGCCTCCCGGCACCGGTCGCCGGCTGACGCGGCGCTCGTCGGACGGCGCGGCGGTCACCGGACGGCGCAGCAATCACCGGACGGCGCAGCAATCACCGGACGGCGCAGCAATCACCGG
>NZ_BPRG01000066.1:0-5705 GCF_036984265.1 Pseudonocardia sp. D17
ATCAACCCCTACCTGTCCTGACCACCTTCCTAGATCGACTTACACAGACTTCTTGACAGGCCCGAACCTCACGCCCTGGCCGACTGGGATGCGGGTCATCGTCCGCCGGGAGCGACCACACCCCGGCGCGCAGCTGCGGATCACCGACCCGGACGGGTTGCGCTACGACGCATTCGCCACCAACACCCGTCCCGGCGGCCCGCACCGCCAGCTCGCAGACCTCGAGCTGCGCCACCGCCGCCGCGCCCGGGTCGAGGACCGCATCCGGGCCGCGAAGGACACCGGGCTGACGAACCTGCCCTGCACGAGCTCGACCAGAACCGGATCTGGCAGGCCGTGGTCGCGCTGGCCTGTGAGATCACCGCCTGGACCCAGATGCTCGCGTTCGGCGAGCATCCCGCCCGCCGCTGGGAACCCAAACGGCTGCGACTGCGCCTGTTCTCGATCCCCGCCCAGATCGCCCGCCACGCCCGCCAGGTCGTGCTGCACCTCCCGACGCACTCGCCCTGGTCAAGGCTCATCCTCAACGGACTCGACCAGCTTCACGCACTCGCCGTCCCCGGCTGAACCCCGGCCCGCCAGCCCCGACGACCCAGGAACCCGACCGGCACGTGGACCCGGCGCCCCGAGCGACCTCGGCCGAACTGTCACACCCAACAGGCAGAATCAGCCCCGCCGCACCGGCCAGCACCGGTGTCGATCAAGGCCCGGCCTCACGACGAAAGATCCGGGCTAGGTGAAGTGCTCTCTTCGCAAAATCAATCGCAGACGATAGTACTCTCGGATGATCTCTGACATCGGACTCTCCATTCCAGAGTCTATGAGTTGCCGCCACCGAACACGATCTGCTCGAGCGCCTGCGTCACCAACTGACGGCCCCCTTCAGGCCGAGGGCGCGGGCAGCAAGCTGAGCCATATGGAGGGGCTCGCGGGTTCCAGCTTCACGTAGTTGGGTGCGACAGCTGAACCCATCAGCGAGAACCTCTGTATCAGCGTCGGCTTCGCGTACCGCCGGAAGCAGAACTCTCTCAGCGCATGCTATTGAGATGTCATAATGCCCCTTCTCGAACCCGAAATTACCGGCGAGGCCACAGCAGCCTGAGTCGAGAATTTCAGCCTTCACGCCGAGCGCGGCGAATACCGCTCCGTCATCTTCAGTTCCCAACTCGGCATGTTGATGGCAATGTACCTGGACAATAGCCTTTTGCCCTGGCAGAACGACGGCAGCACGAAGCTCGTCGATATGCTTAGCAAGAATTTCGGCGAATGTAAAAATGCTCCCTGCAATGGAGCGCGCAAGCGGCGCATTAGGCAAGAGCTCCGGCGCATCTACGCGTAGCGCAGCGGTACAGGACGGCTCCAGGCCTACCACGGGAACGCCATCAGCGATCCAGGGGCTGATCGTGTGAAGACTGCGCCGCAACACCTTTCGAGCGGTCTCAACTTGACCGGTCGACGTCCACGTGAGTCCGCAGCAGACGGCCGCTGGCGGGACCTCGACTGAGTATCCTAATGCGGACAATACTGCTACAGCGTCAGCGGCGATAGACGGGTCAAAGTGGTTGGTGAACGTATCCGGCCAGAGTAGCAGTCGACCGCGTGATTTACGATAATCCATCGCTGAGTTAGCAGTAGAAGTAGGTCTGCGACTGGATCGTCGCTGGCGTACGATCGTCGTGAATGGTTGGCGCGCTATACGGGGTACAGCGCGCTGCGGAGCAATTCCTCCAGCCCGTTTGGCCACTCCCGCAAGAGGAGTTTGGGCAGCCCTATTGAGCAAATCAACAATAGGCGCCGGGAGGTGGCCGACGAGTCTCATCCAGCGAGGCAATGCGCCCATTGAATAATGGGATGCCGGACGAAGCTTCCCCTTATAGCGTTGAGCGAGAAACTCAGTCTTGTAGGAGGCCATATCGACGCCAACTGGGCAGTCGCGCTTGCACCCCTTACACGACAAACATAAGTCCAGGGCCTCCGCAACCTCCGGTGACTGCCAACCGTCGGAGATCAATTCACCGTTAGCCATCTCAAAAAGTAGGCGCGCACGACCCCGGGTCGAGTGCATTTCTTCACCTGTGGCTCGATAGCTCGGGCACATCACGCCCCCAGAAGCGGTGATGCACTTTCCGACGCCCAGGCACCGGCGAGTGGCTCGTGCAAAACTGCCGCGATCATGTGTGAAAGCAAGTTCGGGAGCATTTTTTAGGGTTGGCATTCCAACGAACACGCGGAGGTCGTCATCCATCTTGGCGGGTCGCACGACTCGCCGCGGGTTCATCTGGTTGTCCGGGTCCCAGATGTCCTTGAACTCCTCAAATGCAGCGATGATCTGCGGAGGGTACATCCGGGGAAGGAGCTCCGCGCGGGCTTGCCCGTCGCCGTGTTCTCCTGAGAGAGAACCACCGTGAGCGACGACGAGATCGGCCGCATCAACCATGAAAGCTCGGAAATCCGCGATGCCAGATGTCGTAAGCAGATCGAAGTCAACTCGTACGTGCAAGCAGCCGTCGCCGAAGTGACCGTAGTATGCACCGCGACGGTTGTGGCGCGATAGGAGAGCATCGAACTCCCGCAGGTAGGCGCCAAAGTTCTCCGGTGGTACAGCGGCATCCTCCCAGCCAGGCCATGCCTCACCGCCGTCCGGGCCTCGAGTGACAATCCCCGCGCCGTCCTCCCGGATCCGCCATAGCGCCTTCATCACGACTGGATCGCCGACGACAACGCTTGTCGCGCCATAGGACTTCATTGCCGCCGCAATCGCGCGAGCGGCGGTCTCGGCCTCTCGTCGGGTGGTGCCCCCGGTCTCGACGTATAGCCAGCCACCTCCGTCGGGCAGGAGCTTGCTCGCGGTCTCAAGCGGGTTGTATACGCGCAACGCAGCAATCAAGCCGGCGTCCATGCCCTCGATCGCCAACGGACGATGCTCGCGTACAGCCATTACATGGTCGGCAGCGGTGTAGGCGTCGGGGAACCCCAGCACCGCGAGTGCACGATGAGGCGGCGACTCCACGAGTCGGACGGTGGCCTCCAGGACTGTCGCGCATGTGCCTTCAGTACCGACCAGGGCCTTGGCGAGATTGAACTGATTCTCAGGCAACAGCTGATCAAGATTATAGCCGGATACTCGTCTCGTCAGGTTCGGAAAACTGGACCTGACATCGTCGGCGAACTTGTCACGTAAATCTCGGAGCGCACCGGGGATGCCGATCGCGTCGACTCCCGGCTCACCTTGTCCGAGACTGAGTCTTTCACCGCGGTACGTGAGCACGTCCAGCGCAAAGACGTTGTCGACCGTCTTCCCCCAGGCCATCGAGTGTGAACCGCAGGCGTTCGTGCCGATCATGCCGCCGAGGGTGCAGCGATTGTGCGTTGACGGATCGGGGCCGAAAGTCAGTCCATGAGCGCGTACCGCGTCTCTGAGCGTATCGAGGACGAGTCCTGGCTGAACACGGGCGGATCGCTCTGATGGATCGATCTCGACGATGCGGTTCATGTGCTTGGTGAAGTCAAGTACAACCGCGGTGTTCACAGCCTGTCCGCCGATGGAGGTACGAGCTCCAACCGGCAAAACCGCTACACCATACTCACGACACACGGCCATTGCCGCTTCAGCATCCTCGGCATCACGAGGTTCGACTACACCTATCGGTACATGCCGATAATTAGAAGCATCCGCCGAATACATCGCCTGAGATGCAGAGTCAAAACGAACTGCGCCGCGAACTGCTTTCGTGAGCTCAGCCTTCAATGCGGTGGCTGCAGCGACAGTAGGTATAATGTCATCACTCATACGGCTGGCGCACGGTCACTCGAAGTGAGCCACGAGCCTTTCACCACCCGAGCAGTCAGGCCACGAGGACATGTGGAAGTTGACAAGGGAACCAAGAAAACAGACGGTCTGCTGAAGTGTGCCCCTGTAAGCATTTACCGACACCTCCGGGCAATCTTCGAAGAGCCTCAACCGGCCAGCTACCTATCCACAGAGGTGAACCATTACCAGTTAGAGATTGACTTCGTCAGGATCGAGGCGATGTCATCCTCTGTAGGAGTCCTTGCGCATGTCGACAGCAAACGCTGCTGCTTCATCGTTCCAGGAACGAGATCTGCGACATCAGACTCGGAGTACCCCACACCGCCAAGGCCGTTAGGGATGTCGATATCACGCATCAGCTGAATCAGTACTGACGGCAGCCGCTCGGCCGGCGCACCGACGCTAGCTGCTTCGGGGTTAATCAGCTCAGCGGCGCGAAGATGACGCTCGGGGGCGCTGTCGAACGAAAAGCGGAATGCTTCCGGAGCCGTCAAAGAAACGGCCTGCCCATGAGGCACCATTGCTTCTTCCTGCGGATATCCAGCCGGGCGGTAGTCCTTCACCATCCCAGCAATTGGATATGCATTAGCATGCGGGATGTGAACGCCTGCGTTCCCGAAGCCCATGCCTGCGAATGTCGCGGCGAGCATCATGTTGGATCGCGCTTCAATATTGTCGTGTCCATCGAGTACTGATAGGCGAAGTGACTGCGAAATCAGCGCCATCGACTTCTCGCACCACAGATCCGACACAGGATTGGAACCGCAGTATGTGACACGAGCTTCAGGGGTTTTACGATCAAACTGCGTATAGTATTTCGCCGTATAGGATTCGAGAGCATGACATACGATGTCCATGCCGGATGCCGCGGTGACCTCCGGCGCCAGCGTCAGCGTCAGAAGTGGATCGACAACCGCCAAGGTGGGACGCAGACGCCAGTGGCTGATCCCGGTCTTGACTCTCATCGAGAGGATGTCCATGACACACATAGCAGTAGACTCTGAACCAGTACCCGCAGTTGTTGGAACCGCGATGAGAGGCTTGAGAGGTCCAGGCGGAACCTTGGCCTTACCGATAGGCTTATTGATGTAATCCATCAACTCACCAGGGTAGCTCGTCAATAGATTGATCGCCTTGGCGGTATCAATTGCGGATCCGCCGCCGACGACAATAAATCCGTCCCACGGCCCTTCTTGACGAGCGTAGTCAACGGCTGATGAAATAGACTGATCGGTCGGCTCGATGTGCACATCAGCAAAGATGTCCGACTCAATATTATACCTCTTCAGTCCGTCGGAGATGCGCTGTGGAACTCCGATGGATGCAACTCCCCGATCTGTCACAATGAGGACCCGAGTCATCCCGAAGCCAGAGGCCTCGAATCCGATCTCGTCAGTGGCGCCGGCCCCAAACTTCAAGGGTGGTGCACCCCACGTGAAGATCGTCTCTTCGACCGAGCCTGTGTCGACCATTTCTCTCCTACCGCTCTAACGATGTTCGAATGCAACAGGTACTGCCTAGGGAAGCTGCTTGATTCGCACTCAGCGCAACATCTGTGTCTCTTCCCGCGTTGCCGACGAAGCTCGAAAAATGAACTCGCGGCGGTTGCGAATATACTATTCAGGTCGATCATCTCAAAGCTCGGTCGCTCAAGACGGGGTGCCGAATTGTCCCTAAGGGTCCGGCCCCCTCATGCAACAACGGCGAACGAGCCCTCTCGCCCTGAACAGAAATTCGGGGACCAGGGAAGAAGAACGCACAAGTACTGCTTAGCTACCGAGGGAAGCCATAGAGTGGCATGTTGCATGCCACTCCGTCAACCGTCGACGCCTGAGCCCTGATCCACCGGTGTGGGTCGGTGGGTGAGCGTGGCGTAGAACGAGAATGCCCTCCT
>NZ_BPRG01000067.1:0-2647 GCF_036984265.1 Pseudonocardia sp. D17
TGTCAACGGCCAGCTTGAAATCCCCGCTGGCGGCCAGTAGTTCTCCCCACTGGTGGCCAGTTGGTTCTCCCCGACGGCGGCCAGATATCTCCCCGCCTCGGGGTGGTGCTCGGGGTCAGGTCAAGGGGCTCACTCCCTTGCCGGAGGTCGCCTGAGCGAGGCGGTAGCTGTCGCCCTGCGTGACGACGATGTGGGCGTGGTGGAGCAGCCGGTCGACCGTGGCGGTGGCGAGAGTCTTCGGCATGATCTCGTCGAATCCCGAGGGGTGCAGGTTGCTCGAGACGGCCAGCGAGCGGCGTTCGTAGGCGGCGTCGACGAGCCGATAGAAGCCCTCCGCGGCGTCCGGGCTGACGGGCAGTAGCCCGATGTCGTCGATGATGATCAGATCGGTGCGGATCAGCCGGGCCAGCGCGCGGGTGATCGAGTCGTCGGCTCGGTGGCGGCGGACGAACGCGCCGAGGTCCTCGATGGTGAACCAGGCGACGGTCATCCCGGCCTCGACCGCGGCCTGGCCGAGCGCCTCGCAGAAGTGGCTCTTCCCCGTCCCGGACGGGCCGCAGACGCAGAGGTTCTCCCGCCGCCCGACCCACTCCAGGCTGGTGAGCGCGTCCTGGGTCGGGCGCGGGATCGTCGAGGCCGAGGCGTCCCAGTCCTGCAGGGTCTTCCCGGCGGGGAACCCGGCGCGGGCGCGGCGGGTCCGCAGGTTCGTCGCGTCTCGGCCGGCGGCCTCCTCGGCGAGCAGCACCCGGACCAGCTCGGCGTGGTCCCAGCGCTGGGCCCGCGCGGTCGGGACAAGCTCGAGCAGGTGACGGCGGATGTGCGGGAGCTTGAGTCGGCGGGTGAGCTCGACCGCCTCGGCCAGCGGATCACCGACCGGGCCGGCAACACCCGCCGAGCCCGCCGAACTCGGTGTCGTGGTAGCGCTCATGCGGGCTCTTCAGTCGGTCGCGGCCCAGCGGACCCAGGGCCGGACTCAGTGCCGGACTCAGTGCCGGGGTCAGGATCTGGTTCGGGGCCCGGAGTCAGGCCGAAGCCGGACCAGGCGGCGGTGCCCGGCTGGAGGCTGTGGGTCTCACCGGCCTGCGTGGCGGGCTTGGCGACGGTCTCCCCGGCTTGGTGGGCGAGGATGCGCAACAGGTCGTTCTCCGCGAACCGTCCCGCGATCGCCGCGGTGCCCAGGGCCTGGTCGACCTGCCCGGGCGGGTGCAGCTTGGCCAGCGCGACGGCCTCGGTCATCTTCCGCCGGACCCCGCGGGCCCCGGCCGCGGCCGCCTCGACCAGCCAGGCCGCAGCGCCCGGCCCGAGCGCGAGGAACGCCGCCTCCGCCGCGCTGGTGGCCCGCGGCGTCCGCTCGCCGTGCGCGATCGCCGCGCCGCTGCGCGGCGGGTAGTGCGCGTCGTCGATGACCGGGCTGCCCGGACTCGACCGTCCGTGCCGGGCGACCTGGACCGGCCCGTCCTGCCCGACGGCGGTGACGATGAGGTCGTCGCCGTGGAAGCGGACCCAGACCCGGGTGTCGACCAGCTCGTGGGGCACCGAGTAGCGCACTCCCTCGACCGAGACGGTGGCGTCCCAGTTCACCCGCCGCGTGGTGCCGAACGCGACCGTGAACGGAGTGGAAGGCAGCGGGTGCAGCCGCAGGCGTTCCTCGGCGAGCATCTCCACCGGCGGCCGCCTCGTCTCGCGGTGCGGGCGGGTGTTGACCTTCTCGCACCAGTCCCGGCAGGCGGCTTCGAGCTGGCCGAACACCCGGTACTCCTCGGCGAGGTTGACCTCGGTCGGCACGAGGTCGGCCTTGGAGATCCGCACCGTCGCCTCCGAGCCGCCCTTGGTCTGCGGGTCCGCCGGCACGCAGGTGCGGATGGTCATCCCGTAGTGGCGGGCGACGTGCACGATCTCCGGGTTGCGCACCGGGACTCCGGCGACGTGGTCGACCGAGACGGTGCGCTCGTTGTCGGTCAGCGCGTAGGTCGGCACCCCACCCAGCCGGCGCAGGGTGGTGTCCAGGCAGGCCACGATCGTGGGCAGGGTGCGGTCCCAGACCGCGAGCACGACCCGGAACCGGGACCAGGCCAGCCACGCGCACCACAGGTTCGTCCGCCGCCCGCCGATCCGTGGGCCCTCCGCCCAGTCCCACTGCAACCACAGGCCCGGCTCGGGCACCCACGGCCGCAGCACCCGCCGCTGCCCGGCGCGCAGCCGCGCCTTCGTCTCGGCCACCGCGCGACGGGTGGTGCGCTCCCCGCCGGTGAAGCCCATCGCGACGATCCGCTCATGCACGATGTCGGCGCGCACCCGCCCGTTCGAGCGGGCCACCAGCTCCTCGATCTTGGCCAGGTAGGCGTCGATCGGGCGGGCCCGGTGCTCACGGGCCACCACCGGCTCCCCGGCCGCGCGCAGCGCCACGTATCGGGCCACGGTGTGGTGGTCACACCCGGCCAACTCGGCCGCCGCACGGTAACTACCCGTGAGGTCGTAGGCCTCGAGAATCTCCACGATCTCCTCGCTCCGCTTCACCGGCAGACCCTCGCCACCGGTCATTTGCTGTGGATCACCGGGGAGATATCTGGCCGCCAGCGGGGAGAACGCCGGCCATCACCGGGGTGGTAAATGGCCGCCTACGGGGAGTCTGGACTGGCCGCTGTCA
>NZ_BPRG01000068.1:0-313 GCF_036984265.1 Pseudonocardia sp. D17
CCGGGGTGAAGGTGCCGGTCCCGGCGAACCTGAAAATCCCACCCGGCTCCGACGGCCACGTCGCCATCGCCGACCCAACCACCGACACGGTCGTCAACCTCTGGGTCACCAAGAAGACCGGCACCGGACTGGCCGCGAACTGGGGCGCAGCCACCCCACTCGACGGCGACGGCCGCGAACACAACGGCTCCTCCACCGGCGCAGGCCTCGCCCGCTACGCCGCGGTCGTACGGGCCTCGGAGATCGCCTCGGGCACGATCCCGCACGCCCTGTTCTTCTCCACCAACATGGTCAAACCCGGCGAGGTCCGCTA
>NZ_BPRG01000069.1:0-26490 GCF_036984265.1 Pseudonocardia sp. D17
CGCCCGACGCCGCGCCGTGCCGCCCGACGCCGCGCCGCGCCGTGCCGCTGGACGCCGTGCCGCGCCGCCCGACGCCGCGCCGCGCCGTGTCGCGCCGCCCGACGCCGACGCCGACGCCGCGCCGTGCCGCGCCGCTGGACGCCGCGCCACCCGGTGCCGCTCGCCGCCGCGCCGCCCGACGCCGCAGCGCCGCTCGCCGTCGCGCCGCCCGACGCCGCAGCGCCGCTCGCCGCGCGCCGCTCGCTGCCGCGGCGGCACCCCCGCCCACACCCGACCCGCCACGCAGGATCGTCGCTACACCGATGAGTCCGTGGGGCGCGAGCCGTCTTTGATGGTGAGGCGGCGCCGCGGGGCGCGGCCGGGAGGGAGCATCGTGCGCGACGAGGTCCGGGCCGTTCTCGAGGAGCCGCTGGCTCAGGAGCTGATGGCGGCGGCGATCCCCGCACGGCTGGCGTACACCGCGCTCGACGGGACACCGCGCGTCGTGCCGATGGGCTACGCCTGGACGGGATCGGCGCTGGTCATGGCGACCGTCGCGAAGGCACCGAAGGTCCGTGCCCTGCGGGCGAACCCGACCGTGGCGCTGACCGTCGACACCAACGAGCAGCCTCCGCACATGCTCCTCGTGCGCGGGACGACCGAGATCGAGATCGTCGACGGTGTGCCCGAGGTCTTCCTCGACGGTGCGCGCAAGCTGGTCCGGCTCGAGGCATGGGACGGCTTCGAGGAGGGTGTGCGGGCCCTGTACGACAGCATGGCCGTGCTGACGGTCACGCCCACGTGGGCCCGGCTGTACGACTTCACGTCGCGCGTCCCGGACGTCATCGCGAAGCAGGCGGCGGCCCGGGGCCTCTGACCTGCGGGCTGGCACAATGGGAGTGTCATGACTTCCCTCCCGCTCGTCTTCGAGGCGCCCCGGCGCGGCCTGCCGCCCCGTCACCTCGCCGATCTCGATCCCGCCGACCGCAAGGCCGCGGTGGCCGATCTCGGCCTGCCCGGGTTCCGTGCCGACCAGCTGGCCCGGCACTACTTCGGCCGCCTCACCGCCGACGTGGACGAGATGACCGACCTGCCCGCCGCGGCGCGGGAGACGCTCGCGTCCCTGCTTCCGCCGCTGGTCACGCCGGTCACCGAGCAGTCGTGCGACGACGGGGCCACCCGCAAGATGCTGTGGCGGGGGCACGACGGGGCGCTGGCCGAGTCCGTGCTGATGGCCTACCCGGACCGGGCGACGGTGTGCATCTCCAGCCAGGCGGGCTGCGGCATGGCCTGCCCGTTCTGCGCGACGGGCCAGGGCGGGTTGCAGCGCAACCTGTCGACGGGGGAGATCGTCGACCAGGTCCGGCAGGCGGCGGCCGCGGCGCGCGACGGGGCGCTCGGCGAGCCGATGCGGCTGTCGAACATCGTCTTCATGGGGATGGGCGAGCCGCTCGCGAACTACAACCGGGTCGTGGCGGCGTTGCGCCGGATCACGTCCCCGGCTCCCGACGGACTGGGCATCTCGCCGCGCGGCATCACGGTGTCGACGGTCGGCCTCGTCCCGGCGATCGACAAGCTCGCGGCCGAGGGCCTGCCGGTGACGTTGGCGGTCTCCCTGCACACCCCCGACGACGAGCTGCGCGACACGCTGGTGCCGGTGAACAACCGGTGGAAGGTCGGCGAGGTGCTCGACGCGGCCCGTCGTTACGCGCAGGCCACGGGGCGGCGGGTGTCGATCGAGTACGCCCTGATCCGCGACGTGAACGACCAGCCGTGGCGCGCCGACCTGCTCGGGAAGCTGCTGCGGCAGCGCGTCGGCACCAAGCGGGTGCACGTCAACCTGATCCCGCTCAACCCGACGCCGGGCAGCGAGTGGGACGCCTCGCCGCGCCCGGTGCAGGACGAGTTCGTGCGGCGCGTGCAGGCCGCCGGCGTCGCGTGCACGGTCCGGGACACCCGCGGCCAGGAGATCGACGCGGCGTGCGGCCAGCTGGCCGCGACACACCGCTGACGTCAGTCCGGCAGCCCCAGCACGTCGCCGAGGTCGAAGCTGACCGGCCGTTCGAGCTGCTCGTAGGTGCACGACTCGGGCGTCCGGTCGTCGCGCCAGCGGACGAACTGCGCGGTGTGCCGGAAGCGCAGCCCCTCCATGTAGTCGTAGCGCACCTCGACGACCCGCTCGGGACGCAGCGGCACGAACGACAGGTCCTTGCCCGCGTTCCAGCGGCTGCCCTCGTTCTTGCGCGGGGTGCGTTCGCCCAGCTCGTGGGCGGCCCAGTTCCACGGGTGGCCCTCGAACTCGGTGACGAGCGGCTGCAGCTCCGTGAACAGCGCGCGGCGCCGGGCCATCGGGAACGCGCCGACGACGCCGACGGAGGCCAGCACGCCGCGCTCGTCGAAGAGGCCGAGCAGCAGCGAGCCGATCGCGTCGGGGCCCGACTTGTGGACGCGGTAGCCCGCCACCACGCAGTCGCACGTGCGCTCGTGCTTGATCTTGGCCATGACCCGCTTGTCGGGCTGGTAGGTGAGGTCGAGCGGCTTGGCGATCAACCCGTCGAGCCCCGCGCCCTCGAACTCGCGGAACCACTGCTCGGCCAGCACCGGGTCCTGCGTCGCGGGGGTGATGTGGACGGGCGGTTTCGCGTCGCCGAGGACGCGTTCCAACGTCGCGCGGCGCTCGTCGAGCCGTGAACCGGTGAGGTCGTCGTCGCCGAGGGCGAGCAGGTCGAACGCCACGAAGCTCGCCGGGGTCTGCTCGGCGAGCAGCCGGACGCGTGAGTCGGCGGGGTGGATGCGCTGCTGCAGGGCCTCGAAGTCGAGCCGGTTGCGCTCCCGGTCGACGACGACGATCTCCCCGTCGATCACCGCGCGCTCCGGGAAGTTGGCCTTCACGGCCTCGACGACCTCGGGGAAGTACCGGGTCATCGGCCGTTCGTTGCGGCTGCCGATCTCGACCTCGTCGCCGTCGCGGAAGATGATCGACCGGAAGCCGTCCCACTTCGGCTCGTAGTGCCTGCCGTCGGGAATCGCGGCGACGGGCTTGGCCAGCATCGGCTTCACCGGGGGCATCACGGGCAGGTCCACGTGGCCCATCCTGCCGGGTTACTCCGACAGGATCGAGCGGGAAAGGGGTCCACGATGGCGTCACGGTTCAGCGCGGCCGAGTTGGCGGCGGCCCGCGACCGCACCATCGACGACGTCCTCCCGGCCCCCGGCGACCCGCCGCTGCGGGTGCTGTTCTGCGGCATCAACCCCGGGCTCGTGTCGGCGGCCACCGGGCACCACTTCGCGCGCCCGGGCAACCGGTTCTGGCCGGTGCTCCACGACGCGGGCTTCACCCCGCGGCTGCTGCGGCCCGCCGAGCAGGACGAGCTGCGCGGCCTCGGCCTGGGCATCACGAACATGGTGGCGCGCACGACGGCCCGCGCCGACGAGCTCTCCGACGACGAGCTGCGTGCCGGGGGCGAGCGGCTGCGCGAGCTCGTCGCCGCGGAGCGTCCGCGCTGGCTCGCCGTCGTCGGCGTGACCGCCTACCGGGTCGCGTTCGCGGCTCCGAGGGCGGCCGTCGGCCCCCAGGAGAGGACGCTGGGGGACACCGGGATCTGGGTGCTGCCGAACCCGAGCGGGCTCAACGCGCACTGGTCGCGCGCGGCGATGGCCGAGGAGTTCGCCCGGCTGCGTGAGGCGGCCGAGGCCGCGCAGGCGTCGGGAGACGCTCAGGCGTAGGGGTCGGTGGCCGCGCGCAGGTCGGTGAGCAGCTCCCGCAGGACGGCGGTGCGCTCGGCGCCGAGGTGCGCGGTCCACTCCCGTTCCACCTCGGCGACGACACCGGCCGATCGCGCGACGGCTGCGGCGCCGCGCGGTGCGACGACGACGAGCCGGGCGCGTCCGTCGGAGGGGTCGGGGATGCGGGTGACGTAGCCGGCCGCCTCCAGCTGGTCGACGAGGAAGCCCGCGGTCTGCTTGGTGACGCTGCTCTGCCGGGCGAGGTCGGTGAGCCTGCTGCCGCCGGGCGCGATCCGTTGGAAGATGCGGCCCTGGGCGCGGGTGATGTCGTCGTACCCCGCCGCCGCCAGCTCGTCGAACACGCGGTCCTCCATGGCGCGGTAGGGGATGAACATCAGCAGACCCAGGTTGAGGGCGTCGTTCGGCACGGGTTGACGATAGTACGAGATTCTGACTTAATGGTCAGATTCTCTGACGAGTTGGAGGTGCGTGGTGGAGCAGGACCAGGCCTGGGTCGTGATCGCACAGCAGCGCCGCGCGCTCGCCGACCTCCTCGACGACCTGACCCCCCAGGAGTGGGAGGCGCCGTCGCTGTGCGAGCGGTGGCGGGTCCGCGACGTGGCCGCCCACCTGGCGATGACCCCGCACTCGCCGGGAATCGGCCGGATCCTCTACGAGGGCCTGCGCGCTCGCGGGGACTTCGACGGGCTCAACCACGACATGGCCGTCCGCTACGCCGCGCGGCCGACCGCCGAGCTCGTCGCCGGGCTGCGGGCCGACGCCGACAACCGCAGCCGGCCGGCGATCACCACCTGGCGCAACCTGCTGTTCGACACGATCGTGCACGTCCAGGACGTGGCGCTGCCGCTGGGGCGGGGCGTCCCGATGCCGCCCGACGGGACCGTCGCCGGGCTGGACCGGGTGTGGCGGATGGGCTGGCCGTTCTGGGCGAGGCGACGCCTGCGGGGGCTGCGTCTGGTCGCGACGGACGCCGACTGGGCCGTGGGCGACGGCGACGAGGTGCGCGGGCCGGCCGGTGCGCTGTTGTTGCTGGTCACCGGCCGCGGCGCGGTCGCCCAGCCGCTGCTCGACGGGCCGGGAACCGCACGCTTGACGACGCCCGTCGGCTGACCCCGCGGCACCGGAACTCGCGCCGGCCGGCACCGGGACGCGCGCAGTCACTCACAGCTCGTCGAGGTCCGGGGGCTCCTCGTCGGGGGTGTCGCGGGCGTCGCGGTCGGCCCACTCCAGCAGCTCGTCGAGCACGAACACCGCGTCGTCGATGCCCGCGTGCAGGTCGCCGAGCTCGGCGAACCGGCCCGGGACCGTCGCGATCGTGAAGTCGCGCGGATCGACGTCGGCGACCTCGTCCCAGCGGATCGGCGTCGACACCACGGCCTCGGGCACACCGCGCACCGAGTAGGCGCTGCGGATCGTGTGGTCGCGGGCGTTCTGGTTGTAGTCGACGAAGATCGACGCCGGGTCGCGGTCCTTGCGCCACCACGTCAGATCGACGAGATCCCCGGCCCGGCGGCCCACCTCGCGGGCGAAGGCGTGGGCGGCGCGCCGGACGTCGGAGAAACCCCAGCGCGGCTCGATCCGCACGTAGACGTGCATGCCCGAGCCGCCGGAGGTCTTGGGCCAGCCGGTGGCGCCGAGCTCGTCGAGGACCTCCTGGGCGACGGCGGCCACGCGGCGCACGTCGTCGAACCGGGCCTCGGGCATCGGGTCGAGGTCGATGCGCCACTCGTCGGGCTTCTCGGTGTCGGTGGCGCGCGAGTTCCAGGGGTGGAACTCGACCGTGGACATCTGCACGGCCCACACCACGTCGGCGACGTGGGCGACGCACAGCTCGTCGGCGTGCCGGTCGAAGCGGGGGAAGTGCACCCGCACCGTCGGCACCCAGTCGGGCGCGCCGCGGGGGAGCCGCTTCTGGTGGACCTTCTCCCCGGTCACGCCCGTCGGGAAGCGGTGCAGCATGCACGGGCGGTCGCGCAGGGCGCGGACGATGCCCTCGCCCACGGCCATGTAGTAGTTCGCCAGGTCGAGCTTGGTCTCCCCGCGTGCCGGGAAGTAGACCCGGTCGGGGTTGGAGATGCGGACCGTCCGGTCGCCGACCTCGAGCTCGACGGCCGGGCTCGAACGCTCGGCGATGACGGACCGCCCGGGCTCAGCGGCGCCAGGCGTTGCGCCTGCGGATCGTGCCCCCGATCACACCGAGCAGGATGAGCGCCGCAGGGATGCACATCCAGAGGATCTCGGTCCAGTTGGTCGGGTGGCCGATCATGAGCAGCGGCAGCAGGATCGCGACCACGACACCGGCGACCCGGGCGCCGTTCGGGAAGCCCCCGTGCCAGCCCCATTCGGCCGACGGCTCGTCGAGCGGGTCGACCTGCGGCCGCTTCTCCAGCTCCCGGGAACTACTCGCCACGCCGTCCTCCTGAATGCGGTGCCTGCGGGCCACATCCTCGCACAACGCGGCGCCGGGGATGATGTGTGGTGGTGAGCGAGGGAGAGCGATGAGCGACAGGTCCGAACACCCCGGCGCCGCCGGGACGGCGCCGCGGTCGGTGCTCGTGCTGGGCTCCACCGGCTCGATCGGCACCCAGGCACTCGACGTCGTGACGGCGGCGAGGGGCCCCGGCGGAGCACGGTTCACCGTCGCGGGGCTCGCCGCGGGCGGGGGCGACGTGGGACTCCTCGCGGCCCAGGCCCGCGAGCACCACGTGCGCCGGGTCGCGGTCGCCGACCCCGAGGCCGCGGCGCGGCTGCGGGCCGAGCTGCCGGGCGTCGAGGTGCTCGACGGTCCGGGTGCGGCCACGGAGCTGACGGCGACGACCCCGGCCGACGTCGTCCTCAACGGCATCACCGGCTCCCGCGGCCTCGGCCCGACGCTCGCCGCCCTCGACGCGGGGGAGACGCTCGCGCTGGCCAACAAGGAGTCGCTGGTGGCGGGCGGCCCGCTCGTCACGAGAGCGGCGAAGCCCGGGCAGATCGTGCCGGTCGACTCCGAGCACTCGGCGCTGGCGCAGTGCCTGCGCGGCGGGACGGCCGACGAGGTCGCCCGGCTCGTGCTCACGGCGTCGGGCGGGCCCTTCCGCGGTCGGCGTCGCGAGGAGCTCGCCCACGTCACGCTCGACGAGGCGCTCAAGCACCCGACCTGGGACATGGGCCCCGTCGTCACGATCAACTCGGCGACGCTGGTCAACAAGGGCCTCGAGGTGATCGAGGCGCACCTGCTGTTCGACGTGCCCTACGACCGCATCGACGTGGTCGTGCACCCGCAGTCGATCGTGCACTCGATGGTCACCTTCGTCGACGGCTCGACGATCGCGCAGGCGAGCCCGCCCGACATGCGGCTGCCGATCGCGCTGGCGCTGGGCTGGCCCGCGCGGGTGCCGGGCGCCGCGGCGGCGTGCACGTGGGACGCCGCGCAGTCCTGGACGTTCGAGCCGCTCGACGACGACGCCTTCCCCGGGGTCCGGCTCGCCCGCGCCGCGGGGACGACGGGCGGCTGCCTGCCCGCGGTGTTCAACGCGGCCAACGAGGAGGCGGTCGCCGCGTTCGTCGCCGGGACGCTGTCGTACCTGGGTGTGACGGAGGTCGTGGAGCGGGCGCTGGCGGCGGCCGACGGCTGGTCGGGCGATCCCGCTACCGTGGACGACGTGCTGGCCGCGGAGGGCTGGGCGCGAGCCCGCGCCCGGGAGCTCGCGGTGTCGATCGGCTCAGAAGGGCTCTGACAGGTGGCATTCGCGCTCGGCGTCGTGGTGTTCGCCCTCGGCATCGCGATCTCCATCGCGCTGCACGAGGCCGGGCACATGGTCACGGCCAAGGCCTTCGGCATGCGGGTCCGCCGCTACTTCATCGGCTTCGGCCCGAAGATCTTCTCGTTCCGTCGCGGCGAGACCGAGTACGGCATGAAGTGGATTCCGGCGGGCGGGTTCTGCGACATCGCCGGGATGACCGCGCTCGACGAGGTCACCGAGGAGGAACGCCCGCGCGCCTTCTTCCGCAAGCCCACGTGGCAGCGGGTCGTGGTGCTGTCCGCGGGCTCGATCACGCACTTCCTGATCGCCATCGTGCTGATCTATGCGCTGTCGCTGACCTCGGGCCTGCCCAACGTGTCCGACACGCCGGTGGCCGGCCAGATCAGCTGCGCCGCCAACCAGACGTCGCCGTCGGCGCTGGAGCCCTGCGGACCCGGGGTGGCCACGCCCGCCGCCGACGCCGGCCTGCGCAGCGGCGACACGATCGTCTCCGTCGCGGGGACGCCGACGCCCGACTGGACCGCCGCGGTCGCCGCGATCCAGGCCTCGGGCGGCCCGACGCCGATCGTCGTCGACCGCGACGGGCAACGGCTGACGTTGACCATGGACATCCCGAAGGTCCAGCGGCTCGACCCGCAGACCGGCCGGCCGCGCGAGGTCGGCGCCATCGGGGTCTCCCAGCAGCTGGTGTTCCACTACAACGCGCTGAGCGCCGTCCCGGCGACGTTCTCCTACACGGGGCAGATGTTCGCGCAGGTGTGGCAGGGCCTGCTGATGTTCCCGGAGAAGGTGCCGCGCCTCATCGACGCGATCGGCGGCGGCCAGCGCGACCTGGAGACGCCGGTCAGCGTCGTGGGGGCCAGCGTCATCGGCGGCGACCTCGCCGAGCGCGGGCTCTGGCAGGTGTTCGTCCAGCTGCTGGTCGTGCTGAACCTGTTCGTCGGGGTGTTCAACCTGCTGCCGCTGCTCCCGCTCGACGGCGGGCACATCGCGGTGAACCTCTACGAACGGGTCCGGGACTGGGTGCGCTCGCGGCTGGGCAAGGTGCCGATGCCGCCGGTGGACTACACGAAGCTGCTCCCGCTCACCTACGTCGTCATCCTGATCGGTGGGGCGGTCAGTCTGCTCACGCTGACGGCCGACATCGTCAACCCGATCCGGCCCTTCGAGTAGCGGTGTCGGCACAGGATCTCCCGGACCGGCCGCTGGCCGTGTTCGACATCGACGGCGTGCTCGCCGACGTCAGCCACCGCCTGCACCATCTCGACACCGGGCGCTGGGAGCGGTTCTTCACCGCGGCCGACCGCGACCCGCTGCTCGACGAGGGTGCCCGCCGGCTGCGGGCGGCCATGGTCGACCACGACGTCGTCTACCTGACCGGGCGGCCCGAGCGGAACCGGCGGCTCACCGAGCGCTGGCTCGCCCGCCACGGCCTGCCGACCGGCCCGCTGTACATGCGCGAGGACGACGACTACCGGCCCGCCCGCTGGGTGAAGCGCGAGGTCCTGCGCGACCTCGCGCAGACCCGGACCGTCGCCTCGGTGCTCGACGACGATCCCGCCGTCGTCCGGGTGCTGGTCGAGGACGGCTGGCCCGTCGAGCTCGCGACGTGGCTGCCGCACTCCTCGACGCTGCAGGACGCGCAGGAGCGCAAGGGCCGGACGTAACCGGCCGTTCAGCCGCGCGTTCCCCGTCCGCCGCAGCCCGGGACCCGATCGGCGTGGCGCGTGACACGCGCGCGGCGCGGGCGGGCGGCGCGGAGGATACTGGCCCTCGTGAGCGTCTCCCTGGGCATGCCCGCCGCACCCGCCCCGACCCTCGCTCCTCGCCGGAAGACCCGGCAGCTGCAGGTCGGCCCCGTCGGCGTCGGCAGTGAGCACCCGATCTCCGTGCAGTCGATGACCACCACCCTCACCGCGGACGTCAACGCCACCCTGCAGCAGATCGCCGAGCTCACCGCGGCGGGCTGCGACATCGTGCGTGTCGCCTGCCCCAGCCAGGACGACGCCGACGCGCTGCCGGCGATCGCGCGGAAGTCGCAGATCCCCGTCATCGCCGACATCCACTTCCAGCCGAAGTACGTGTTCGCCGCGATCGAGGCCGGCTGCGCCGCCGTGCGCGTGAACCCGGGCAACATCCGCAAGTTCGACGACCAGGTCAAGGAGATCGCGGCGGCCGCGCGCGACCGCGGCATCCCGATCCGCATCGGCGTCAACGCGGGCTCGCTCGACAAGCGGCTGCTGCAGAAGT
This sequence comes from Pseudonocardia sp. D17, assembly GCF_036984265.1. NCBI lineage: Bacteria > Bacillati > Actinomycetota > Actinomycetes > Pseudonocardiales > Pseudonocardiaceae > Pseudonocardia > Pseudonocardia sp. D17. The sequence goes on from NZ_BPRG01000069.1 coordinate 9,723, forward strand.
ACGGCAAGGCCACCCCGGAGGCGCTGGTCGAGTCGGCGCTGTGGGAGGCGAGCCTGTTCGCCGAGCACGACTTCCACGACGTCAAGATCTCGGTCAAGCACAACGACCCCGTCGTGATGGTGCGTGCCTACGAGCTGCTCGCCGAGCAGTGCGACTACCCGCTGCACCTGGGCGTCACCGAGGCCGGCCCGGAGTTCCAGGGCACGATCAAGTCCGCGGTCGCGTTCGGCGCCCTGCTCTCGCAGGGCATCGGCGACACGATCCGGGTCTCGCTGTCGGCCCCGCCGGTCAACGAGGTCAAGGTCGGCCGCCAGATCCTGGAGTCGCTGAACCTCAAGCCGCGGCGGCTCGAGATCGTGTCCTGCCCGTCGTGCGGGCGCGCCCAGGTCGACGTCTACAAGCTGGCCGACGAGGTCACCGCCGGCCTGACGGGCATGGAGGTCCCGCTGCGCGTCGCGGTCATGGGCTGCGTCGTGAACGGCCCGGGCGAGGCCCGCGAGGCCGACCTCGGCGTGGCCTCCGGCAACGGCAAGGGCCAGATCTTCGTCAAGGGTGAGGTCATCAAGACGGTCCCCGAGCACGCCATCGTCGAGACGCTGATCGAGGAGGCGATGAAGATCGCCGAGACGATGGCCGGCGAGGGCGAGCCCGAGGTCGTCGTCGGCTGACGCGGCCCGCGGCGGACCGGGCGCGTGCCGTGATCCGAGACCGAGCCGAAACCGGCCCTCACGTGGGCATCGGCCCACAGGTGTGGCACCGTAGGAGGGTGCTCAGAGTCGCGGGTGCTCGACTGCTCGACGACCGTGACCGCGCCGGCGTCCGGGCGGCCCTCGATGCCGATCCCGTTGCGGCCTGCATGGTCGCCGCGCGCATCGAGGTGGCCGGCCTCGACCCGTGGCGCCTCGGCGGCGAGCTCTGGGCCGTCGGCCCGCGCCTGGACGGGCTCTGCTTCTCCGGGGCCAACCTCGTCCCGCTGCGCGGCGAGCGGTCCGCGCTGCGCAGCTTCGCCGACCGTGCCCGCCGGCACGGCAGGGGGTGCTCGTCGCTCGTCGGCCGCGCCGAGCTGGTCCTCCCGCTGTGGGACGACCTCGCTCCGGCGTGGGCGCCGGCCCGCGAGGTCCGTCCCGACCAGCCGCTGATGGTGCTGGCCGGGCCGCCGGCGGTGACGCCGGACCCGCTGGTGCGGCCCGTCCGCCCCGACGAGATCGACCTCTACCTGCCCGCCGCGATCGCGATGTTCACCGAGGAGGTCGGCGTCGATCCCCGGGCGGGCGACGGCGGCGCGGGGTACCGCGCCCGGGTGGCGGAGCTCGTCGGCGCCGGTCGGGCGTTCGCCCGGTTCGAGGACGGGCAGGTCGTGTTCAAGGCCGAGATCGGCGCGCTGTCGTCGCAGGTCGGCCAGATCCAGGGCGTGTGGGTGCACCCGTCGCGGCGCGGGCACGGCTACGGCACGATCGGCACCGCCGCGGTGGCCGACCGGCTCGCCGCCATGGGCCGCATCTCGAGCCTGTACGTCAACGGGTTCAACCACGTGGCCCGCTCGGTGTACGGGCGGATCGGGTTCACGCAGGTCGCGAGCTTCGCGACGGTCTTGTTCTGACCGCCGGGCCGAACTCGCGGGGCGCGTGCGGCGTCCCCCGAACGTGCCGTTGGGCCGTCGCGTCGTCCCGGAATCGCCGGGAATGTCGGCACGCATGGGCATACTCGGGTCCGTGACCGCTCCCCGTCGGGTCCCGGGCCGCCTCCGGCTCGTGCTGCTCGCCGGGGTGCTCGTGCTCAGTCTCGTGGGCGCGAGCTGCGCGTTGTTCGGGCCGAGCTCGGAACAGAAGGCCGTCCAGGCCTACCTCGACGCCTGGACCCGGGGCGACGACGCGGCGGCCGCGACACTCACCGACGACCCGGCCGCGGCGCAGACCCTGCTGGCGGCCGTGCGCGCGTCGTTGGCCCCCGCCGGGCTGTCGGCGGGCGTCGCGCAGGTGCGCAGCACGGGCGACGCGGCGACGGCGTCGGTCGACGTCGCGTGGGACCTCGGGCAGAACCGCCGCTTCGCCTACCTCGACGAGATCACCCTGCGCGCGGCGCCCGACACCGACGCGGGATGGGTCGTGCACTGGTCGCCCGCGGTCGTGCACCCGAGGCTCGGGGCCGGGCAGCGGCTCGCGCTCGTCGTCGACACCCCCGAACCGGCGCCCGTCGTCGACCGCGGAGGGACGCCGCTGCTCACGCCCACGCCGGTGGTCAACGTGCTGCTCGACCGGACCGCCGCGGGCGACCTCGGGGCCGTCACCGGGGCGCTCGCGGCCGCGCTGGCCCCGCTCGTCCCGGGCATCACCCCGCAGTCGATCGCCGAGGGTGCTGCCGGGGTGCCCGCGGGCCAGGGCTACTCCGTCGCCGTGCTGCGCCAGACCGACTACCTGACCGTCAAGAACGCGATCCACGACCTGCCCGGCGTCCGGTTCGCGACCCAGACCCGGCTGCTCGCCCAGTCCGCGGGGTTCGGCAGCCAGGTCCTCGCCCCGGTCCGGACGGAGGTGACGCCCCAGGTCAGCGGCGTTGCCGGGTGGTCGGTGCAGGTCGTCGGCGGCAGCGGCGCGACGATCGCGACGCTGCAGGACCAGCCCGCGACGCCCGGCTCGACGGTCACGCTCTCCCTCGACCACGCCGTCCAGGCCGCGGCCGAGGACGCCGTCGAGACGCTGCCGCAGCAGGCCGCACTGGTCGCGATCGCGCCGTCGACCGGCGACGTGCTCGCCGTCGCGCAGAACGCCCCTGCCGACGCCGCGGGTGCCATCGCGCTCACCGGCCGTTACCCGCCGGGATCGACGTTCAAGATCGTCACGGCGACCGCCGCGCTCGAGACGCTCGGCGTCACCGCCACCACGCCGCAGCCGTGCCCGGGCACCACGACGATCGACGGCCGGCTCGTCCCCAACGAGAACCGCTTCGACCTGGGCACCGTCCCGCTCACCAAGGCCTTCGCCAACTCCTGCAACACCACGTTCTCCCAGCTCGCCGCACAGTTGTCCGCCGACGCGCTGCCCGCGGCGGGGCTGCAGCTCGGGTTCGGCGCCGACTTCACCGTCCCCGGCCTGACGACGGTCACCGGCGCGGTGCCGCCCGCCGCCGAGCGGGTGCAGCGGGCGGAGGACGGGTTCGGGCAGGGCGACGTGATCGCGACGCCGTTCGGGATGGCGCTGGTCGCGGCGACCGTCGCGAAGGGCGCGCCCGTCGTGCCGCAGCTCATTCGCGGCCGGCCGACCGACGTCCCGAAGGCCGCCACCGCCCCGCCGCCGCAGCCGGTCCTCGACCAGCTGCGCACGATGATGCGGGCCGTCGTGACCGAGGGGACGGCGACCGGTCTGGCCCGCTCCGGCGCGGTCTTCGGCAAGACCGGGACGGCCGAGTACAGCGCGAACGGTGCGAACCGGGCGCACGGCTGGTTCGTCGGCTACCGGGGCGACGTCGCCTTCGCCGTGCTGGTCGTCGACGGCGGGTCGTCGGGGCCGGCGGTCGGGGTGGCGCAGCGGTTCCTGGCGGCGCTGGGCTGAGCCGGCCGCGGTCGACGGCCCGGGTGTGTGCCCGAGCGGGCGGTCCGCGTCCTACGCTGGGTGCGTGGCGACGACGATCCGGCTCCCCCGCGTGTTCGCGCTGTCGGCCGTGGCCGACGTGGTCGCGGTCGTCGTGTTCGCGGCGATCGGGCGTGCCAGCCACGACGAGTCCGACGGCATCGTCGGCATCCTCGCCGTCACGGCGCCGTTCCTGGTGGGGCTGCTCGTCGCCTGGGCGACGCCGTGGGTGCGGGCGCGCCCGCAGGGCTTCCGCGCCGGTGTCGTCGTGCTGGCTGCGACCGTCGTCGTCGGGCTGGGGCTGCGCGCCGCGTTCCTCGGCCGGCTGCCGCTCACCTTCGCGCTCGTCACGCTGGCCGCACTCGCCGTGCTGCTGCTGGGCTGGCGCGGGGTCTCGGCCCTCGTCGCGGCCACCGCCCTCCGCCGCAGCGCCCGCACCGGCCGCTGACCCCGGCGCCGCCGATCCCCCGGCAGCCGACGATCCCGGACGCCGACGATCCCGGGCGCAGCCGTGAGGTGGCGTCCCGGCGCCTGCCCGTGCGCCGCCGCGAGGTCGCTGCCGGATGGTCGTGCGCAACCTGAGCGTCGTTCCGGCGGCTGGCCGGGACGGTGAGGTCGCGGCCGGTGGTTGGTGCGCAACCTGGGCGTCCTATCCGGGGCCGGGCAGGACGTGAGGTTGCGGCGTTCGTGCGCACCCTGCGCGGCGGAGGGTGAGTGCCCGCGGGGCCGCCGGGTGGTCGGGCGAAGCGCTTAAGCTGGACGCCATGCCTGCCCGCACGCTGCTCACCCCTGGCACCGTCTCGCCGACCCGTCCGGTCCCGGCGCACATCCCGCGGCCGGAGTACGTCGGCAAGGACGCGCCGTCGCGCAGCACCGAGCCGTGGGTGCAGACGCCCGAGGTGATCGAGGCGATGCGCGTCGCGGGGCGGATCGCGGCGCAGGCGCTCGCGCTGGGCGGCGAGGCCGTGAAGCCGGGCGTCACCACCGACGAGGTCGACCGGGTCGTCCACGAGTTCCTCGTCGACCACGACGCCTACCCGTCGACGCTGGGCTACCGGCGCTTCCCGAAGTCGTGCTGCACGAGCCTCAACGAGGTCATCTGCCACGGCATCCCCGACTCCACCGTCATCCAGGACGGCGACATCGTCAACATCGACGTCACGGCGTTCATCGGCGGCGTGCACGGCGACACCAACGCGACGTTCCTCGCGGGCGAGGTCTCCGAGGAGGACCGGCTCCTCGTCGAGCGCACCCGCGAGGCGACGATGCGCGCGATCAAGGCCGTCCGCCCGGGCCGCGAGCTCAACGTCGTCGGCCGGGTGATCGAGTCCTACGCCCGCCGGTTCGGCTACGGCGTCGTCCGTGACTTCACCGGGCACGGCATCGGCCGGTCGTTCCACAGCGGTCTGGTGGTGCTGCACTACGACCAGCCCGACGTCGACACGGTCCTCGAGCCGGGCATGACCTTCACGATCGAGCCGATGGTCACCCTCGGCACGGTCGACTACGACATCTGGGACGACGGCTGGACCGTCGTCACGAAGGACCGGCAGCGCACGGCGCAGTTCGAGCACACCGTGCTGGTGACCGGCGACGGGGCCGAGATCCTCACCCTTCTCTGAGGAGCCCCGACGTGGCCAAGGTCTACAAGGGCATCACGGCGCGCATCACCGACTGGATCCACGAGCAGCCCATGTTCTTCGTCGCGACGGCACCGCTGTCCGACGGGGGCATGGTCAACGTCTCGGTCAAGGGCATGCGGGGCACGTTCCGGGTCCTCGACGACCACACCTTCGCCTACGCCGACCTCACCGGCAGCGGCGCCGAGACCGTCGCGCACCTGCGGGAGAACGGCCGGATCTGCGTCATGTTCGTGTCGTTCGACGAGCGGCCCGACATCGTCCGTCTGCACGGGACGGGCCGCGTCGTGCTGGTCGGCGAGCCGGGGTTCGACGAGGCGCTCGCGCCGTTCGGCGAGGCCGCCGAGCGACGCCGGCTCGGCGTGCGGGCCGTCGTGACGGTGGACGTGTCGCGGGTGTCGGACTCCTGCGGGTACGCGGTGCCGACGATGGAGCTGCTGGGGGAGCGCGACCTGCTCGACTCGTGGACCGACCGCAAGGACGACGCGTCCATGCGCGCCTACCGCGAGGCGAAGAACACCCACAGCCTCGACGGCCTGCCCGCGATCCCGGCGCGGGCCGCCGCCGGCGACTGACCGCGGCGACGCATCGGCGGATGGTGCGCCGCAGCCCGCGGTGTGCCGGGGCCGGGTGCACTCACGCGGCCCGGACCCTGCGCAGCGCGGCGAGCGCCTCGTCGGCGTGGGCGTCGAAGTTGGTCTCGCTGCTGAACTCGGCGACGACGCGCCGGTCGGTACCGATGACGAACGTCCGGCGGCGGGTGTGCAGCCCGCCGGGCAGCCAGCGCCGGTAGGCGTCGAAGCGCTTCGCGACGGTGTGGCCGGGGTCGGACAGCAGCGGGTAGCCCAGCGAGTGCGCGGAGGCGAACGTGTGCTGCGCGGAGACGTCGTCACCCGAGATGCCGACGGGCGTGGCGCCCAGCTCCGCGAACTCGGCGGCGAGGTCGCGGAAGTGGCAGGCCTCCCTCGTGCAGCCGCCGGAGGAGGCCATCGGGTAGAAGAACAGCACGATCGGGCCGTCGGCGAGCAGGCCGGAGAGGGTGCGGGTGGCTCCCGTCTCGTCGGTCAGCTCGAACTCGTCGACCATGTCTCCGGACTTCATCGGGATCCTCTCGCTCGGGCGGGGCCGGGCGCCCCACTCAGGGACGGACGGTGCGGGGTGGTCGGTTCAGGAGCGGGCCGGTTCGCGTGGTGGCCGCGGGATGAACCCGCTGGTGCGCCGGACGTAGTCGGCGTAGCCGGGACGCCGCTCGCCGATCGAGGACTCGAGCAGCTTCGCGCCGGTGCCCCTGACCAGTAGGAAGGTCATGATCGCGGCGGACACGAGTCCGACCAGGCCGGGCAGCTGGTGCAGCCCGAGCAGCGTCAGCCCCCACCAGACCGCGGCGTCGCCGAAGTAGTTGGGATGGCGGGTGTACCGCCACAGCCCGCGGTCGAGCACCGTGCCCTTGTTGCGCGGGTCCGCGGTGAAACGGGCGAGCTGGGCGTCACCGACGGTCTCGAAGAAGAACCCGACACACCACGACAGCACGCCCAGCACGGCCGTCACCGTGCCGAGCAGGCCGCCGCCGGTGCCGTACTGGGCGAGCTGGACGGGCAGCGACACGACCCACATGACCACACCCTGGGTCAGGTAGATCCTGGTGAACGCGTACACGTACGGGTTGCCGGGCGCCCGGCTCATGAGCGCGACGTAGCGCTGGTCCTCGGGCTTGCCGTGGTTGCGACGGCCGATGTGCCAGGCCAGCCGCAGCCCCCACACCACCGTCAGCGCGGTGGTGAGCCATCGGCGCCAGGTCTCGCCGTCGCCGGCCGACATGACCAGCGTGACGAGCGCGACCACGGCGAACCCGGCGCCCCAGACGACGTCGATCCCGTCGTGGCGGCCCCCGCGCAGCGCCGCGACGGCCAGTGCCGCGAGCATGACGACGAGCACCGCCACCGCCGTGACCCAGAGGTTGGTCAGGAACTGCGACCAGGGGAAGGCACCCACGTCGGTCATCGTGTCGGAGCGACGGTTGCGGTGAGCTCACCCGGCCGCACGTCGGCGGCGAGCCGGTCGAGTGCCGGGTCCGGGCCGAGGACGGCGGCCCGGCTGCGCGGCAGGCCGGACGTGCCGTCGGCGCCCGGCCGGACGAACAGCATCTGGTGCACGCCCATGCGGTTCTCCGCGAACGCCGACGAGGCGCCCGCGAGGTAGAGCAGCCAGACCCGGTACTGCTCCTCGCCGACGAGCCGGATCGCCTCGGCCTTGCGGTCCTGCAACGTGTCCAGCCACGGCCGGACCGTCGTCACGTAGTGCTCGCGCAGCGAGTGGACGTCGGCGAGCTCGAGCCCGGCGGCCTCGAGCAGGTTCAGCGTCGAGCCCAGTGGGCGCATGGACATGTCGGGCGCGACGTAGCGTTCCATGAACGCGCCGCCGCCGGGGTTGTCGTCGCGGCCCGCCGCGCCGCGCGACATCTGCTGCAGCAGCAGCCGGCCGTGCGGGCGCAGCAGCCGGTGCAGCTGGGCGGCGTAGGTCGGGTAGTTGACGTCCCCGACGTGCTCGCCCATCTCGATCGACGCGATGGCGTCGAAGGGCGGGTCGTCGACACCGCGGTAGTCCTGCAGCCGGATCTCGATCCGGTCCGCCAGGCCCAGCTCGGCGACGCGGGCGGCGCCGAGGTCGCGCTGGCGCGCGGAGAGCGTCACGCCGACGGCGGTGACGCCGTAGTGCTGCGCGGCGTGGACCAGCAGCGACGCCCATCCGCAGCCGACGTCGAGCAGCCGCATCCCGGGCGCGAGGCCGAGCTTGCGGCAGACGAGGTCGAGCTTGTCGCGTTGGGCGTCGACGAGCCGGTACCCGGGCCCGGGCTCCTGTGTCCAGTAGCCGCACGAGTAGGTCATCCGCGGGTCGAGCAGGAACGCGTAGAACTCGTTGGACAGGTCGTAGTGGTGCGCGATCGCGGCCCGGTCGCGCCGGCGGGTGTGCATCGTGCCCCGCAGGCGCGCCTCCGCGGCCGGGGGCCGGGGCGGCGGTCCGACGGCGCCGAGCCGGGCCGCGAGCGCGGCGGCCGCGATCCGGTCGGAGGCCGAGAGCGTCACACCGGACAGGCCGTGCGCGCGGGCGAGCGCCCAGAACCGGGACAGGCCGTCGGCGAGGTCGCCCTCGACGTCGAGCTCGCCCGCGACGAACGCGCGGGCCAGGCCGAGCTCGCCGGGGGCCCACAGCAGCCGGCGCAGGCCGCGGCGGTGCCGCAGCACGGCGACGGGCGCGGCGGGGTCGTCGGCCGCTCCGGCCTCGCTGCCGTCCCACGCGCGGATGCGGATGGGCAGCGCGGCACCGATGACGCGTTCGAGCAGGTCGACGAGCTGGGGTGCGACGGGACGCGGCACGTGTGCTCCTTCGAGAGGGGTCGTGGGTGGCGTTGCCGGCCAGGACCGGTGGCGCCGCTCACCGGCGGTGGAGGGAGAACTGGAAGACGTCGAGGTAGCCGACCCGGAAGCCGGCTTCGCAGTAGGCGAGGTAGAACTCCCACATCCTGCGGAAGGTCTCGTCGAAACCGAGGGCGGCGACGCATGCCCGGCGCTCCTGGAAGCGGGCGTTCCAGTGCGCCAGCGTCCGCGCGTAGTCCTGGCCCAGGCTGCGCCGGCGCGCGATCCGCAGCGAGCTGTGCGCGGCGAGGTTGGCCTCGATCGCCTCGACCGACGGGATCAGCCCGCCGGGGAAGACGTACTTGTGGATCCAGGTGTGGTCGCCGCGCGAGACCATGAGCCGGTCGTGCGGCATCGTGATCGACTGCAGCCCGACGCGGCCGCCCGGCCGGAGCAGCCGGTCGAGGGTCGCGAAGTACGTGGGCCAGAAGCGCTCGCCGACGGCCTCGATCATCTCGACGGACACCACGGCGTCGTAGCTGCCCCGCGCCTCGCGGTAGTCGCGCAGCAGCACCTGCACCCGGTCGGCGACGCCGGCCTCGGCGATCCGCCGCTCGGCGAGCGAGGCCTGCTCTGCCGAGATCGTCAGCGTCGTGACCCGGGCGCCGCGCCGCGCGGCCCGCACCGCCAGGCCGCCCCAGCCGGTGCCGATCTCGAGGACGTGCATCCCCTCGGTCACCCCGGCCATGTCGAGGATGCCGTCGATCTTGCGCCGCTGGGCCGCCGCGAGGTCGTCGCCACCGGGCGGGAACCACGCCGCGGAATACGACATCGTCTCGTCGAGGAACAGCGCGAACAGGTCGTTGGACAGGTCGTAGTGCCGGTGGATGTTGCGCCGGGCGCCTTCGAGCGTGTTGACCTCGTCGTCGGGTCGGCGGGCCTCGACCCAGCGGCGCCCGAGCCGCTGCAGCGCGGGCGGGACGAGCTGCGCGAGCCTGGCGGCGAAGGGGGTCAGCAGGTCGGCGGGCGTGGGCGAGGTCCAGTCGCCGACCATGTAGGCCTCCCCGAAACCGACCTTCGACGACGTGCCGAGCCGCGCGAAGAACGCGTCGGGCCGCCTGATGTCCATCCGGGGGCCGCCGGTGCCGAGGGTCTCCCCGTCGGGCATGACGACGGTCACCGGGAGCGTCCGCACGGCCCGGCGGAACAGCGACTCCGCGACGCGGGCGCGCAGCGGGGCGACCGGGACCTCGGCCAGCCCCGGCCAGACGCCCTCGTGGGGACGGGGGAGCGCGCGGGCGGCCGGCGTCGGGCGGTGGACGGGTTCGGTGCTCACTGGACGCCCTCCTGGGACGGGTGCGACGGACGGGGGACGACGGGCAGGCCGCGCAGCCACAGCGCGATGCCGTGCCGGCGGATCAGGGCGGAGGTCCGCCGGGTGGCGAGCGGATGCCGCAGCAGGCTCCGCACGTGGGACGCGGGCGGACGCCGGGTGCCGCTGAGGGTGGCCGCCAACGCGACGCCGGGGCCCTGGTGGAGGGTCACGGCGATCGCCAACCGCTCGTCGGGGACGGGCAACCGCATCCGGTAGCGCCCGTCGAGGGTGAGGAAGGGCGAGACGTAGAAGGCCTTGTCGGCCTCCGCGCGCCCGCGCTCGTCGGGGCGCAGCAGGTAGCAGTGCCGCTCGCCGTAGGTGTTGTGCACCTCGGCGATCGCGCACACCGGTGCGCCGCCGCGGTCGTGGCACCAGAACACCGACAGCGGGTTCACGGCGTGCCCGAGCACGCGCGGGCAGGCGAGCATGAGAATCCGGCCGCCCCGGAGGTCGATCCCGTGGGTCGCGAGGTACCCGTCGACGTTCTCGCGGATGGTTCGTCGCGGGTCGCCGAGATGGTCGCGCGCCTCGAAGCGGGCGAGGGCGCGCAGCGGCCGTGGGAGCACCGGCAGGTCGTCGACGTCGACGAGCCAGGTGCGCGCAGCGTGGTCGAACGACCGGCCGCTCGCGATTCCCGGGGCCCGTCGCACGTGCCGGACCCTGGCGTCGTAGACCGCGGGGACGACGGTCCCGGTCGCGGCCTGTGCGTCCGGGCGGGCGGTGCGGGTCACCAGGTCACCCCGAGCGCGGCGGCGGCCCGCACGCCCGACGCGGCGCCGTCCTCGTGGAAGCCCCAGCCGTGGTAGGCGCCGGCATAGGCGGTGACGGCGGTCGTGAGCTCGGGTAGGCGCCGCTGCGCGGCAACCGATTCGGGGGTGTAGATCGGATGCTCGTAGGACATCTTTGCGATGACCCGGGTCTCGTCGATCCGGTCGGCGCCGCCCAACGTGACGACGTAGGGGTCGGCGAAGTCGAGTCGCTGCAGCCGGTTCATGTCGTAGCTGACGAGGACCCCCGCGGTGTCGTCGGCGGTGCAGGTGGGCTTGAGGTAGTTCCACGACGCGCGCGCGCCCGCCCGCCGCGGCAGCACCGTGACGTCGGAGTGCAGCCGGGTCTCGTTGTGCGAGTAGGAGAACGCGCCGAGGACGGCGGTCTCGTCCGCGGTCGGGTCGGCGAGCAGGGCGAGTGCCTGGTCCGGATGCGTCGCGACGACGACCTTGTCGAATCGCCGGGACGCGCCGGCCGCGTCGTGGACCTCGACGCCGCCGGCGGTGCGTCGCAGGGCGCGCACCGCGGTGCCCGTGCGGACCACGTGCAGGTTCTTCACGATGCGCTCGACGTAGCGTTGCGAGCCGCCGGTCACGGTGCGCCACTGCGGGGAGCCGCCGATGCCGAGCATCCCGTGGTGGGCCAGGAACGTGAACAGGTAGCGCGCCGGGTACCGCAACGACACCGCCGCACCCGCCGACCACACCGCCGCGACCATCGGGACCATGAAATGGTCGACGAAGTAGCGCGAGTACCCGCCGATCGCGAGGAACGAGCCGAGAGTGACCGCGTCGGCATCGGCGTCGGCCGTCGTGAGCAGCCGCCGGGCATGCCGGTGGAACCGCACCACCTCACCGAGCATCCGCAGGTAGGCCGGGCGGGCCAGGTTCGACGCCTGCGGGAACAGCCCCGGGCCGCGGCGGGCGCCCGCGTACTCCAGGCCGCAGCCGTCGCAGCGCACGCTCATCGACATGTCCGCGTCCTGTGTCGTCACGCCCAGCTCGGCGAACAGCCGCAGCAGCGTCGGGTAGGTCCGCGTGTTGTGGACGATGAACCCGGAGTCGACGCCGCGCACCGCGCCGTCGGAACCCGCGAGCTCATGGGTGTGGGCGTGGCCGCCGAGGCGGTCGTCGGCCTCGAAGAGGGTGACGTCGTGGGAGCGCCGGAGCACGTGCGCGGCCGTCAGCCCCGACACGCCGGCGCCGACGACGGCGACGGTCGGCCGGGCGCCGTCGTACGGGTGGTTCATCTCGCCGCTCCGATCGGTGTCCTGCTCAGCGCCCTGGCGAGCCCACCGGGGGGCGGCTCCTGCATGGCGTTCGCGATCTCCGGGTCCTCCGGTTCGATCCCCAGCTCGCCGAGCACGAACCGGCGCACGAGCGAGGTCCAGTCGCGGGCGCGGCGGAGCATGGCGTGGCCGTCGCCGTGGACCTCGAAGCGGCAGATCCGGTCGGTCACGGCCGCGGCACGGACCGCGTAGGCGTAGGACTCGGCCGGGTCGGTCGTGCGTTCGCGGTCGCCGTGGGCGATGAGGACGGACCGGCCGGCGAGCTGGTCTACGGGGTCGTCGGCGCCGAGCCACGGGGCGAGTCCGCAGACCGCGGCGACGTCCCGGCCGCCCGCGGCCCCGAGTGCGGCACGACCGCCCATCGAGTGCCCCACCAGCACGATCGGCGCACCCGGGTGCAGGCGACCGGCCTGTGCGACGGCCCATTCGGCGTCGTGCAGCGCGTCACGGGCGGGGCCGTTCCACCCGCGGTAGCGGTAACGCAGGAGGTGGACCGCCGTCCGCGGGGTTCCGACGGCGCGGGCGAACGGGAGCATCCGGAGGTACGCGAGCCCGCGCCGGGCCGGGTCACGGCTGACCGAGCGGCCACCGTGCAGGACGAGGACGACGCCGTCCGGCGCGGTGGGGACCGGCCCGAACGTCTCCAGCCGCGGGAGGGTTTCGTCGTCGGACGGATCGGGCACGAGACCTCCGGGACTCGCTCGACGGGTGCCGCGCCGCGGCGGCACCAGGTGTTCGGCCCGTGGGCGGAGCCGGATCCGTCCTGCGTGGACGTCACAGTGGAATCCTCACCCGGTGCGGCGCGTTCCGCGCGTCGACCATGGGCGAAGATCGGGGGAGAAGACCGATCCGACCCGCCGGGCGAGGGCCCCTGCCCGGGCCCGGAGCGCCTGGAGGACCTGCGATGGCCGACACCGACCGCCCCCTGACCGTCCGGGAGAAGCTGCGGCTCACCCTGCGGCGACGCCGCTCGGGCTCGGGGTTCTGGTACGGGCTGGGCATCGAGCTGATCTGGCCGTTCGCGATGTTCCTCCCGAAGATCGTCTTCCGGGGCGGCGAGCACGTCCCGCGCTCGGGCGGCGCGCTGCTCGCGCTCAACCACGTGTCGTTCGCCGACCCGATCTTCGACACGGCGTTCGTCGTCGCGAACGGGCGGATGCCGCGCTACCTGGCCAAGTCGGAGCTGTGGAAGGTGCCGGTCGTGCGGTCGGTGCTGGCCGGCGGCAGGCACATCCCCGTCCACCGTGCGACGAGCCGCGCCACCGACGCCTACCGAGACGCCGTCGAGGCCCTCAACCGCGGCGAGGTCGTCGCGTTCTACCCGGAGGGCACCTACACCGCCGACCCCGACGGTTGGCCGATGAAGGCGAAGAACGGCATCGGGCGGATCGCCGTCGTCACGGGGGTCCCGGTGATCCCGGTGGCGAACTGGGGCACCCAGGAGGCGCTGCCGCCGGGGGCCTTGCCGCGGCTGTTCCCCCGCAGGCGGGTGCGTGTCGTCGCGGGGCCACCGGTGGACCTCTCGGCGTTCGTCGGCAAGCCGCGCACCCGCACGAACCTCGACGCCGCCACGGCAGCGATCATGACCGACATCACGAAGCTGGTCGCCGACCTGCGCGGCGAGCAGGCTCCCGACGCGGCGTACGACCCGGGCCCGGAGCGCCCGGCTGCCGCGAGCTGAGCGGCCCTCAGGCCTCCCGGGCGATCCGCTGCAGCCGGCGCTCGGTGGGCCAGCGCACCGCCGTCGCCCAGCCGAGCTTCTCGAAGGTCCGGATCACCCGGGCGGAGATGTCGACCTGGCCGCGTTTGACGCCGTGGCGGGCGCAGGTCGGGTCGGCGTGGTGCAGGTTGTGCCAGGACTCGCCGAAGGAGGCGATGGCCAGGGGCCAGACGTTGGCGGAGCGGTCGCGGGCCGCGAAGGGGCGGTCGCCCCACATGTGGCAGATCGAGTTGATCGACCAGGTGACGTGGTGCAGCAGCCCCACCCGGACGAGGCCCGCCCAGAACAGGGCCGTCAGCGCGCCCTGCCACGACCATGTGACCAGCGCCCCGAGCCCCGCCGGGACGAGCAGCGTCAGCACGCTCCAGAGCCCGAACAGCGCGTCGACGCGGCGGATGTCGGTGTCGGCCAGCAGGTCGGGGGTGAACCGTTCCTCGTTGGTCTGGTCGCGGTCGAAGAGCCAGCCCATGTGCGAGTGCCAGAAGCCCTTCGCCAGCCCGAGCGGGCCCGAGCCGTGCAGCCATGGCGAGTGCGGATCGCCTTCCTTGTCGGAGAACGCGTGGTGGCGGCGGTGGTCGGCCACCCAGTCGATGACGGGCCCCTGCATCGCGAGGCTGCCCGCGACGGCCAGCCCGATCCGCAGCGGCCGGTTGGCCTTGAACGAGCCGTGGGTGAAGTAGCGGTGGTAGCCGACGGTGATGCCCAGCCCGCTGACGACGTAGAACACCAGGCCGATCACGACGTCCGACCAGCCGAGCAGCCCCCACCCGACAGCCAGCGGGATCGCCGCGACGAGTGCCAGCAGCGGGACCATGACGAACACGTACACGCCGATCTGCTGGGGCAGTCCGCGGGTGCCGTCGAGGATCGGCTTCGGGCCGGGGCCGGCGGCCCCGTCGCTCTCGGCCGGCCTGGCCGGGCTGTCGGCAACGGTCATGGGCTTCCTCACATCCGCAGGGGGGACCACGGGGCGGTGTCAGGGTTCGACGCCGGGCCCCGGGCCGGATCGATCTCCATGCTAAGGGTCGCCTTCCCCGGACGCGCGGGGCTCAGGCCTCGTCGAGCTCGAGCGGCAGGCCCAGCAGCGCGTTCTCGACGACCTCGGGCAGCGCCGGGTGGATCCAGTACTGGCCGACGGCCATCGTGCGGGCGTCGAGGCCGAACGTCATCGCCTGGATCAACGGCTGGATCAGCGTCGAGGCCTGCGGGCCCATGAGGTGAGCGCCCAGGATGCGGCCGGTGGTGCGCTCGGCGACGATCTTGCAGAGGCCGGTGGTGTCCTCCATCGCCCAGCCGTAGGCGACGTCGCCGAAGGCCTGGACCTTGGTGACCACGTCGAGGCCCTGCTCCCGGGCCTGTCGCTCGGTGAGCCCGACGCCGGCCAGCTGCGGCTCGGTGAACACCGCCGACGGCACGAATCGATGGTCGGAGCGGCGCGGCGCATCGGGGTGCAGCAGGTTGTGCTGCACGACCCGCACCTCGTGGTTGGCGACGTGCTTGAGCTGGAACGGCGAGCTGACGTCGCCGAGCGCCCAGACCCCCGGCGCGGTCGTGGCCTGGGTCTCGTCGACAACGACGCGCCCGTCGGGGTGTGTCGCGATGCCGCCGGCGGCGACGTCGAGCAGGTCGCTGTTGGGCACCCGGCCCGTTGCCACCAGCAGCAGGTCGCCGCTGGCCGTCGAACCGTCGGTGAGCGTGAGCTCGACGCCGCCCCCGTCGAGCAGGCGCGCGCCGTCGGCCACCGTGCCGAGCCGGACGTCCCAGCGCTCCTGCGCGATCGTCGTGAAGGCGTGCCCGACGGTGTCGTCGCTGAAGCGCAGCAGGCGCTCGCCGCGTGCGACGAGCGTCACCCCGACCCCGAAGGCGGAGAAGACGTGCGCGAACTCGGCGGCGATGTAGCCCCCGCCGAGGATGACCACCCGTTCGGGTAGCTTCTCCAGCCGCATGACGGTGTCCGACGTCTCGTAGGGCACCCCCGAGTCGCGGATCGGGTCGGGCACGTGCGGGCGCCCGCCCGCGGCCACCACGATCCGGTCGGCCGTCACCGTCTGCGCCGGGCCGCCGTCGACAGGGGTGATCGAGAGCGTGCGGTCGCCGGTGAAGCGGGCGTGGCCCAGGTAGGTCGTGACGTTCGGGGTGCGCACCGGGTCGAGCCGGTACTCCTTGCCGCCCTGGGCGATCGGGTCGATCCGGCCGAACACGCGGTCGCGGATGTCGGCCCAGCGCACGCCGTCGAGCGTCGCGTCGACGCCGTAGCGGGGCGCCCGCCGGACGGCCTCGGCCACGTCGGCCGCGTAGACGTACATCTTCGTCGGGATGCAGCCGACGTTGAGACACGTGCCGCCGAACGTGCCGTGCTCGATGATCGCGACGTCGAGATCGGCGAAGCGATCGTCGACGATGCTGTTGCCGGAGCCGCTGCCGATGACGACGAGATCGTGATGACGCACGGTTCCGAGGCTAGCTGCCGGGCGCGGACGGCCCCGTTGTCTGGTAGGCAGACGCCGTGAGCAGTGAGACCGACCGCGACGGCCGTCCGGGCGACGCCACCGCGGCGACCGTGCGCCGGGCGTGGGCACTCGACCTCGACGCCGCCACCCTGTACGCGCTGCTGAGGCTGCGCGTCGACGTGTTCGTCGTCGAGCAGGCCTGTGCCTACGGCGAGCTCGACGGCCGCGATCTGGAGCCGCGGGCGCGGCACTACTGGTTGGCGGGTCACGGCAGTCCCGAGCCCGTGCTGGGCACCATCCGGCTGCTCAAGGAACCCGGGGGCGGGTATCGCATCGGACGTCTCTGCACCGTTCGTGACGTGCGCGGACGCGGCCTCGGCCGGCGACTCGTCGAGGCCGCGCTCGCCGAGGTCGGGTCGGGGGAGTGCGTGCTCGACGCGCAGGAGCACCTCGCCGACTTCTACCGCGGCTACGGCTTCGAGCCCGTCGGGCCGGCCTACGACTGGGACGGCGTCGCGCACGTCCCGATGCGCCGCCCCGCGCGCGGCTGAGCCTGAATCCACCGGGCTTGGTGTGGGTTCGGCGTGGTGCGTAGGTAGAGAGTGCTC
>NZ_BPRG01000070.1:0-11396 GCF_036984265.1 Pseudonocardia sp. D17
GATCGCTACTGGAGGCCGGCGGCTTCCGGCCGCGGCTACACCCTGGATTGTGAAGAGCCGTGAAACCACTCGACCCCCGGCTGCTGCGGGCGGCCCGCGCGGTCCGCACCCACCTCGCGGTCACCGCGGTCTGCGGCGTGGCCCTGACCGGGCTGATCCTCGTGCAGGCCTGGCTCGTCGCGCACATCGTCGGCGGGGTCGCCGACGGTCGCGGGCTCGCCGAGCTCGGCCCGCTCGTCGCCGGGGTCGCGGTCGTCGCCGTCGGGCGCGCGCTGCTCGCGCACGGCGCCGAGACCGCAGCGGTGCGCAGTGCCGCGAGCGCGAAGTCGCAGCTGCGGCGGCGCATCGTCGCCCACGTGACCGACGGTCCGGCGCGCGGCCCGGCCACCGCGGGCGAGCTCGCGACCCTGACCACCCGCGGGCTCGACGCACTCGACGACTACCTCGCCCGCTACCTGCCCCAGCTCGTGCTCGCCGCGCTCGTCCCACTCGCCGTGCTGGCCGTCGTCGCGTCGGCCGACTGGGTGTCGGCGCTGGTCATCGCGCTGACCCTGCCGCTGGTGCCGCTGTTCATGGCGCTCGTCGGCATGCACACCCAGGCACGCACCCGACGGCAGTGGACGCTGCTGCAGCGCCTCGGCGGGCACTTCCTCGACGTCGTCGAGGGGCTGCCGACGCTCGCGCTGTTCCGCCGCGCGAAGGCCGAGGCCGCGCTCGTCCGCCGGGTCACCGACGACCACCGCCAGGCGACGATGGGCACGCTGCGGATCGCGTTCCTCTCGGCGCTCGTGCTCGAGCTGCTCGCCACGCTCGCGGTCGCGCTCGTCGCCGTCGAGGTCGGGTTCCGGCTGCTCTACGGCGAGCTGTCGCTGACGACGGCGCTGCTCGTGCTCGTGCTGGCCCCGGAGGCGTACCTGCCGCTGCGCGAGGTCGGCGCCCGCTTCCACGCGAGCATGGAGGGGGTCGCGGCGGCCGAGTCGGCGTTCGTCGTGCTGGAGTCGCCGCGTCCGGTCGTGCCCGGCTCGCGGCCGACGGCCCGGCGCGGGACGGTCGCCCTCGACATCGACGACGTCGGCTTCGCGTGGCCCGGCCGCGACGCCCCGGTCCTCGACGGTCTCACGCTCGCCGTCGGCGAGGGCCGCAGCGTTCTCGTCACCGGACGCAGCGGCGCCGGGAAGTCCACGCTGCTCGCGCTGCTGCTGCGCTTCGCCGAGCCCGACACCGGCACGATCCGCGCCGACGGGGTGCCCGTGCGCGAGCTCGACGCCGCGGCGTGGCGCGCGCGGGTGGCGTGGGTCCCGCAGCACCCGCGCCTGTTCGACGACACCCTCGCCGGCAACGTCCGGCTCGGAGCCCCCGACGCCACCGACGCCCAGGTCGACGCGGCGCTGGCGGCGGCGGGCCTCACCGACGTCGTCGCCGCCCTTCCCGAGGGCACCGCCACCCGGCTCGGCGAGGGCGGGGCGCGGCTGTCGGCCGGGCAGCGGCAGCGGGTGGCGATCGCCCGCGCGTTCGTCCGCGACCCCGACCTCGTCCTGCTCGACGAGCCGACCGCCCACCTCGACCCCGACAACGCCGCCCTCGTGCGCGCCGCCACCGCGCGGCTGCTGGAGGGCCGCACGGGGATCGTCGTCGCGCACGACGCGGGCTGGCGCGAGACCGTCGACGAGACGGTCGTGCTCACCGACGGCCGGCTCGCCGAGCGCGCACCCGCGGCGCTCGTGAGCGGCGATGGTCGCTATGGCGACCATCGCCACTCACAGGGGGTGGCGTCGTGAGGGACCCACTGCGCCGCATGCTCTCCCTCGCCCGGCCGCGGGGCACCCGGTTCGCGCTGGGGGTGCTCGCCGGTGCCGTGGCGACGGCGTCGGGGGCCGGCCTGCTCAGCCTCGCCGCCTGGCTCATCGCCACCGCGGCCACGCACCCGCCGGTCACGGCGCTGTCGGTCGCGGTCGTGCTGACCCGCGCCCTCGGCGTCACCCGCGGCCTCACCCGCTACCTGGAGCGGCTGGTCACCCACGACGCCGCGCTGCGGACCCTCGCCGACGTCCGGGTGCGGGTCTACGAGCGACTCGCCCGCACCGAGCCGATCCGCCGGTTCCGGTCCCCCGACCTCGTCACCCGGCTGGTGAGCGACACCGACGCGACCCAGGACCTGCTCGTCCGTGGCCTGACGCCGCCGCTGGCGGCATTGCTGACCGGCGCCGGCGCCGTGGCGCTCGCGACGGCGCTGCTCGTCCCGGGCGGGCTCGTGCTCGCCGCCGGCCTGGTGCTCGGGGGCCTCGTCGTGCCGGTCGTCGCGGCGGCGCTGGGCCGGGCCACCGGCGCCCGGCAGGCCGCGGCCCGCGCCGAGCTGACGACGGCACTCGTCGACACCCTGCACGGTGCCCCCGACCTCGCCGCGAACGGCGCGACGGCCCGCGCCGTCGCCCGGGTCGAGGCCGCCGACGCGGCGCTCACCGCGGCCGCCCGCCGGGACGCGGGCCTGCTCGGGCTCGGCGCGGGCGCATCGGCGCTGGTCGCCGGGCTCACGCTGTGGGCGACGCTGCTGTTGGGCGTGGTCGCGGTCGAGCACGGATCGCTCGGACCGATCCCCATGGCGGTGCTGGCGCTCACGGCGCTCGCCGCGTTCGAGATCGTCGCGCCGCTGCCTGCCGCGGCGGCCCGCCTCGGTGCGGTGCGCGCGTCGGGCGCGCGCCTCTTCGACGTCCTGGACACCCCACCCGCGGTGCGCGACCCCGGGGGTGCGGGGCGGCTCGTGCCGGGGGCGTTGCGGATCCGCGACCTGCGGGTCCGCTACGCCCCCGACGCGACCTGGGCCCTCGACGGTCTCGACCTCGACGTCGCGCCGGGCGAGAAGGTCGCGGTCGTCGGGCCGAGCGGGTCGGGCAAGAGCACCCTGGCCGCGGTGCTGTTCCGGTTCCTCGACCCGGACGCCGGGACCGTCGAGATCGGCGGCACGTCGCTGACGTCGGTCGCCGCCGACGCGGCGCGGACCGTCGTGAGCGGGGTGCCGCAGCACCCGCACCTGTTCACCGGCAGCGTGCGGGCGAACCTGCTGCTCGCCCGGCCCGACGCCACCGACGAGGCGCTGTGGGACGTGCTGCGCCGGGTCCGGCTCGACGGCGACGTGGCCGCGATGCCCGGCGGGCTCGACGCCGACGTCGGCGAGCACGGCGAACGGCTCTCGGGCGGCATGCGCCAGCGGCTCGCCCTGGGCAGGGCGCTGCTCACCGACGCCACGCTGCTGGTGCTGGACGAACCGACCGCACACCTGGACCCCGACACCCGCGACGCCGTACTCGCCGACCTGCTCGACGCCGCGGGCGAGCGCGCCGTCCTGCTCGTCACGCACGACCTCGAGCGGCTGGACCGGATGGACACCGTGCACGTCGTCGTCGACGGCCGGGTGGTGCAGCGCGGCCGACCGGCCGACCTGCTGGCCCGCGACGGCTGGTACCGCCGCGCCCACCGGCTGCCCGCGCCGGTGTGACCCGCGGCCGCCACCCGGCCGGCGCGGACCTCAGCGGGGTGCCGAGCGGCGCTGCTCGCGCAGTTCCCGGGTCCGCGCCGACACCGTGGCGCCGAGCAGCCCCGCCGCGGCGTCGACCAGCTGGCTGACGAAGAGCCGATGGTCGTCGCGACCGGACCGGGCGCGCTGCGCGACCTCGACCGCGACGAACCGGATCGCGAGGAAGCGCCGGTGCAGCTCGAGCGCCTCGGGCTCCAGCAGCGGCTCGAGCAGCGCCCGCCACCGGGCCGTGCTCGCGCCGGGCCGGTCGAGCGCGAGCGGCGCGGTCGAGGGCACCGGGCGGGTGAGCAGGTCGGCGACGGTGCGCAGGTAACCCGCGCCCGGCGCCCCCTCGTCGAGCTTCGCGGCCAGCGGCTCGACGAGGGCGGCGGCCAACGCGTGCACCGCCTCGTCCGCGCCCGGACCCCCGGCGACGGCCGCCGCGTGCGGGCCGGCCTCGAACGCGTCGAGCATGGCGTGCCGGCGTTGCTCGACGTCGGCGAGATGGCGGTCGAGCAACGCCTGCACGAGGCCGTCGCGGTCGGTGAACCAGTACTGCGCGGCGATGACGTTGCGCGCGCCCGCGGCCCGGCCGATCTCGCGCAGCGAGACGGCCTCGCTGCCACGCTCGGCGAACAGCTCCTCCGCGGCGCGCAGCAACCGCGTCCGGGTGTCAGCGCCCTCGTCGGTCGCGCGGCTCATCGGCGCAGGCTACCGGCCCGGCCGCGGCCCGATCACGCCTTCGGACCGCCCGCGACGTAGATGACCTGCCCGGAGACGAACCCCGCTCCCTCGCTGACGAGGAACGAGACGGTGTGCGCGATGTCCTCGACCTGCCCGGCGCGGGCCACCGGGATCTGCGCGGCACGAGCGGCCACGTAGGTGTCCCAGTCCTCGCCGATCCGCTCGGCCGTCGCCCTCGTCATGTCGCTGACGATGAAGCCGGGCGCGATGCAGTTGGCGGTGATCCCGAACTTGCCCAGCTCGATGGCGAGCGTCTTGGTGAAGCCCTGCAGCCCGGCCTTCGCGGTCGAGTAGTTGCTCTGGCCGCGGTTGCCCAGCGCCGACGTGCTCGACAGGTTGACGATGCGGCCGTACTTCGCGTCGACCATGTGCTTCTGCACCGCGCGCGTCATCAGGAACGAGCCGCGCAGGTGCACGTTCATGACCGTGTCCCAGTCGTCGGTGGTCATCTTGAACAGCAGGTTGTCGCGGGTCACGCCGGCGTTGTTGACCAGCACCGTCGGCGCCCCGAGATCGGCCGCGACCCGCTCGACGGCCGCGGCGACGGCGGCCTCGTCGGCGACGTCCGCGCCCACGGCGAGCGCCCGGCCGCCGGCGGACTCGATGCCGTCCACGGTCGCCTTGCAGGCGGCCTCGTCGAGGTCCAGCACGGCGACGGCGAACCCGTCCGCGGCCAGCCGGGCGGCCGTGGCGGCCCCGATCCCCCTCGCGGCCCCCGTGACGATCGCGACGCGCCCCTGAGTCATGCCCGGAATCCCTTCGCCCGCCGCGACGCCGTGCCGGTCGCGACCCTGCCCGGGCATCGTCGCATTTCCGGACGGGAGCGCACGGGGAGTCCCCGGACGCGACACGGCGCCGCCGGCTCACGAGGTGGAGCCGACGGCGCCGGTTGGGGTGATCCAGTCCGAGTGGCCGGGCCGATCGAGGTCTGGTGGTTGCAGTGCGGGTGGCTGCGTCGCGGGCCTGGTGGGCCGCTGTCTGGGAAGGCTCCGTGTCGGAGCTGTCATCGCGGGACGCTACCTCGTGACCCAGGTCACGTCAACGGGCCGATCGGCTCCGTCCTCGGCGTCGTCGCAGGCAGTCGCGGTTCCCGACCGACGGGTCAGTCGAGCAGGACCGTCCGCAGGTCCAGCCGGCGCAGGACCCGGTCGACCGCCTCCGGATCGACACCGGGCTCCCGGCGCGCCGCGAGCACCTCGGCCCGCGCCGCGGCCAGCGCGTCGGCCTGGATGGCGTCGAGGGTCTGCTTGCGCGCCCGCAGCGCCGCGAGGCGCTCCCGGTCCTCGTCGGTGACGGTGTCGCCGCGCAGGATCGCCTCGAGCCTGCCGATGCGCTGGTGCAGCGCCGCCGACACCTCCTCGGGCAGATCCGCCGCCCGCTCCTGCTCGACGAGGCGGTCCAGTGCGGCCTTCCAGGCCCGGCGGGCGACGACCGTCTCCGCGGCGTGCTCGGCCTCGGCGTTCTCGGCGATCCCCAGCATCCGCACGAGCAGCGGCAGCGTGAACCCCGGCAGCAGCAGCGTCACGACCAGCACCGAGCAGGCCACCACGACGATCTCGGCGCGCGCCGGGAACGGGGCGCCGGTCGAGGTGACGGCCGGCAGCGCGAGGGCCAACGCGAGCGTCGCGAGCCCGCGCATCCCGCACCAGGCGAGCACGACGGCCTCCCGGCCGGTGCGGGGCGCCGCCGACGGGTCGCCGCCCCGGCGCAGGTTGACCGTCGCCACGGTCATCCAGACCGCCCGCAGCCCCACCACCGCCGCGCACACGATCAGCGCGTGGACCAGCATCCGCGGCAGGTCCGCGCCCGCGTCGGACACGACCTGGCGCAGGTCGAGCCCGATCAGGCCGAAGGCCACCCCGGTGACCAGCAGTTCGACGACGTCCCAGAAGGAGCGCTGCACCAGCCGCTCGGCCGCCTCGTCGGCGTCGGCGTGCACCCGCAGCTGCAGCGCGACGACGACGACCGCGACCACGCCCGACGCGTGCACCTCCTCGGCCAGCAGGTAGACGGCGAAGGGCAGCACCACGGTCAGTGCGCTGCGGCCCGTCGTGCTGGCGACCCGGTCCGACAGCCACCGGGCGACCCGTGCCACGACGACCCCGATGACGACGGCCGCCACCACACCCAGGACGAACCGCCACAGCAGCTCGGTCACGCGCAGCTCGGCGCCGCTCACCGTCGCGAAGACCGCGGTCTGGAAGATCACCAGGGCGGTCGCGTCGTTGAACAGACCTTCGCTCTGCAGCACCGCGAGCAGCCGCCGCGGCATCCGCACGGATCCGGCGACGGCCTCGACGGCCACCGGGTCGGGCGGGGCCACCATGGCACCGAGCGCGACCGCGGCCGAGAGCCCGATGCCCGGGATCAGCGCCGTCGCGGTGCCCGCCACGACCGCCACCGTGACGGCCACGAGCGCCACCGCCAGCGTGACGATGCTGCGCCACCGCGCCCGGAACAGAGCCCACGAGGTGCGCTGGGCCGTCGCGAACAGCAGCGGTGGCAGGAACAGCGGGAGGATCAGGTCGGGCTCGATCTCGAACGCGTCGGGCAGCCCCGGCACGAACGCGACCACGGCACCGAGGACCACCATCAGCGCGGGCCAGGGCAGGTGCAGGCGGTCGCCGATCCCGACGAGCACCACCGCGGCCAGCATCAGCGCGACGATCAGCAGCAGCAGCTCCACGTCCGACAGCGTGCCGTACGACGGCGGCGGCGGCGCCCACCCCGGCGGTGCCCGCTGCGGATCACCACCCGAGGTGGTTACGGTGACCCCGACCGCCGATCCGGCCGACCACCCACGACGGCGCCCGCATCGCGGTGGGCGCTCGACCACGAGGGAGAACCCATGGCGCACAACCC
Source organism: Pseudonocardia sp. D17 (assembly GCF_036984265.1). Lineage (NCBI taxonomy): Bacteria > Bacillati > Actinomycetota > Actinomycetes > Pseudonocardiales > Pseudonocardiaceae > Pseudonocardia > Pseudonocardia sp. D17. Next base: position 7,118 of record NZ_BPRG01000070.1, read on the forward strand.
TTACGACGACCTCCCGCAGGTGCCGACGTTCGAGGTCACCAGCACCGAGATCACCGACGGCGGCACCCTGCCGATGCCGCAGGTCAGCGGGATCTTCGGCGCGGGCGGCGAGGACCGCTCCCCGCAGCTGTCGTGGAGCGGCGCCCCCGAGGGCACCCAGTCCTACGTGGTCACCTGCTTCGACCCCGACGCCCCGACCGGGTCGGGCTTCTGGCACTGGGCCCTCGTCGACATCCCCGCGTCGGTGACCTCGCTGGAGTCCGGTGCCGCCGACGGCGAGCTGCCCGAGGGCGCCTTCCAGCTCGCCAACGACGCCGGCCTGAAGAACTACCTGGGCGCCGCGCCGCCCGCAGGACACGGGCCGCACCGCTACTTCTTCGTCGTGCACGCGGTCGACGTGCCGTCGCTGGGGATCCCCGCCGAGGCCAGCAACGCCTTCCTCGGCTTCAACCTGTTCTCCCACACCCTCGCCCGGGCGACGATCACCCCGATCTACGAGATCAAGGAGTAGCCGCGGGCCGAGCGGCCCGGTCCCGACCGGTTGCGGGCCGACCGGTTCGCGGGCCGACCGGCTAGGGACGAGCGGTGGCCAGGGCGAGCGCGTTGAGCGCCGCCCAGCCACCGGCGACCGCGACGGTCCTGCGGGCCGCGTCGCGGTCGGAGATCGCCGTGCCGAGCGTGACGGCGTCCCCGACGTCGGCGGCGACCCGCACGGCGAGTGCGAGCTGCAGGGCCCGGCCCCGGGGCGCCAGCGCCACCGCGAGCCCCGACACCGCGTCACGCACGCCGACGGCGCGCACCAGGGTCGGGACCGGCGGCGACGGGTCGCCCCCGCGCGGGCCGAGCCCGGTCGGGCCGGTGAGGACGGCCGGGCGCACGATCGTCGCGACGCCGTATGCGGTGGTCAGCGCGCCGAGCACGCGGGCGAAGGTGGACACGGGTCTCCTGACTCTCGGGGGACTGAGCACCCACCGGACGGCAGCACTCTCGGGGACGGCAGGACCGGTTCAGCCGGCGGCGAGCCGCCGGGTGCGCACCGTGACCCCACCGACGGGACGGCCGCCCGCGCGCCGGGTGATCCGCAGCAGCACCTCGGTCCAGAGGTTCAGCTGGATCTCCTTGGCGGCGCGGAACGTGTCGTAGAGGACGCGCGAGACGGCGTCGCCCGGGCGCGCCCACGACTCGATGCCCATCACCAGGCCGCCGTCGTCCTCGTCGTGGGCGCGGAACTCGATCTGGCCCGCCTCGAGGTGCCCGCGCAGCGTCGCGAACCGGAAGCTCGTGTCGTCGGCCGCGACGACCCGCACGGGCCCGTCCCACGGGCCGGGCAGCCGGATCAGGAACTCGTCGCCGTCGCGGATCGCGCCGGGGTGCCCGCGGGTACGCCGGAACACGGCCACGCCGCTGGGGAACCAACCGTTGAGGTCCCGGACGAGGTCTGCCATCAGCTCGCGCGCGTCGAGCGCGGAGCCGCCGATGCGCACGGTGTAGCGCCGGTGCAGCAGGTCGCCGTGGCCGTCGGCGACCTCCTGGACCCGGTCGTCGCGATGGCGTTCGGGAAGCGCGGGCGCCTCGTCGGAGTCGTCCCCCTCCACCTCGCTGCGGTGCAGCGGCACCGTCCGCCACATGTAGCGCCAGCTCACCGCGGCCAGCCCGACGGGCCAGCGCACGAGAGCGGCGACCCGGCGGTGTCGACGGGACCCGGTCGCGGCCTTCCGACTCAGCACGGCCATGTCCGCATGAGAACACGGCTCCCGGGGAACGTGCTCGTCGTGACCGTCGGACGACTGCTCCACCGCATGGGGATCCGGGCCCTGCACCTGCAGACGACCTCGCTCGGGTCGATCGCGCTGTGCATCGGGCTGTGGCTGCGCGCGAAGACCGTCGACCAGGACGAGCGCGGCAACGCCGAGCGCCGCGCGCTGTTCGTCGGGCTCTGGCCACCCATGTTCTGGCTGATCGGGGAGTCGGTGCGCCGGCACGAGGAGCGGACGCCGCTCCGCGGGCGCCGGGTATGAACGCCCGCGGCCTGGTCACCGAGCTCGACCGGCTCGCGGAGCTGGCGGTCAACTACGACGAGTCCGAGGCCCCCCGTGGCCCCGACGACCCGGACTGGCACGTCGACGTCGCCTCCGCGCAGCTGGGCACCGAACCCCCGGGCGACCCGGTGCCGGGCGGGATCTTCGAATCGGCCTGCGTGCTGGTGCGCGACTACGAGTTCTCCGACCACCGGCTGATCCGCGGGGTGTTCCGGCCCGCCGACGAGCTCCTCGGCCGGAACATGCTGCTCGAGGGCCGGTTCCTGTTCCTGCGGTTCTACCTGGGGGTGCGGGTCACGGCGGTCGTCGACGGCACCCGCGAGTGCCCCGACGGCCCGCAGCGGGTGTGGGGCTGGACCTACCAGACCCTCGACGGCCACCTCGAGCAGGGCAAGCTGACCTACGAGGTCGTCAAGGACCTGACGACGGGCGTCGTCTGCTTCCGCCTCGACGCCTACTCGCGCCGCGCACCGATCGAGAACCCGGTGCTGCGCACGGGGTTCCAGGTGTTCGGCCGGCGTACGCAGCTCGACTTCTACCGCCGCGTCGGGCAGCGGATGCACGACCTGCTCGCCGCCCACGAGGCCGGTGCGCCGCTCCCCCACCCCGCCCGGCTCGCGGGCGACGTCGTGCTCGCGCCCTCGGCGAGCCGGATGCGGCCGTGGGACCCCTTCGCGCTGCCGCTGCGCCACCCCGGCGTGCACGTGGCACGGCGGGCCCGGAAAGGACGGACGTGACCGTCTCGTCAGGACGCGCCCGTGATTCCCGCGTAGCGTCCCGACCGTGCCCGACATCACCGAACTGATACTCGACGACCACGAGTGGTTCCGTCGCCAGTTCGCCGTGCTCGACGAGCTGCGCAGGTCGACCCCCGTCGATCCCACCGCCCTACGCGACGTGTGGCAGCCGCTGGCCGACCACCTCGACGTCCACGCCGTCGCCGAGGAGGAGATCTTCTACCCGCAGCTGCTGCGCCGCGGCGGCGACGACGCCGAGGACGAGACGCTCGACGCCATCGGCGACCACAACGACATCCGCGACGGGGTGCACGCCGCCGCCCGCCACCCGATCGGCACCGACGCGTGGTGGGACGCCGTCCAGCAGGCACGCGACGCCAACGACGAGCACATGGCCGAGGAGGAGAACGAGGGGCTCCCCGACTTCCGGCTGCACGCCGCCCCCGGCCTGCGCGACGCGCTGGGCCGGCAGTTCAGGGCGTTCATCCAGCGCCACCGCGACGCACGCGGGATCGACGTCGGCGACAAGGACCCCGCCACCTACGTCGAACAGGTCGAGGATCGCAATAGGATCAGCGCCGGAGACGCCGACGAGACCGCACGGCTCGACGGCTCGCTCGGCATCGGCAGCCTGAAGGGGAAGTGAGCCGTCCATGACGACACCCGCCGACCACCTCCTGCGGGGGCACGCCCCCATCCCCGCCGAGGCGTGGTCCCAGATCGACGACGAGGCCCGCGAGCGGCTCACCCCGCTGCTCGCCGGCCGCAGGTTGGCCGACTTCGAGGGCCCCGGCGGCTGGAAGCACTCCGCCGTCGGCCTCGGGCGCACCGAGGACCTGCTCGGCCCGCCCGAGGGCGTCGCGCCCGACGGCGTGCGCACCCGCCGCCGCCGCGTGCTGCCCCTCGCCGAGGTGCGCGTGCCGTTCACCGTCTCGCGCGCCGAGATCGACGACATCCAGCGCGGCGCCGCGGACCCCGAGTTCGACGACCTCGACCGGGCAGCCCGGCTCGCGGCCGAGATCGAGAACCGGGCGATCCTGCACGGCTGGGCCGCGGCGGGCATCGCGGGGATCAGCGAAGCCTCCCCCTACCCGGCGATGACCCTCGGCGAGGACTGCAACGCCTACCCCGGTATCGTCGCCCGCGCCGTCGACACCTTGCGCCGCAACGGCATCGAGGGCCCGTACTCGCTGGTGATCGGTCCGGAGGGCTACACCCGCATCGTCGAGACCACCGAGCACGGCGGCTACCTGCTCTTCGACCACCTGGCGCGCATCCTCGGCGGGTCGATCGTGTGGGCGCCGGGGGTGGCCGGGGCGATCGTCGCCAGCACCCGCGGCGGCGACTTCCTGCTCGACGTCGGCCAGGACCTCTCGATCGGATACAGCCATCACGACGCCGACACCGTGAGCCTCTACCTCGAGGAGAGCTTCACCTTCCGCGTCGTCGAGCCCGACGCCGCACTCGCCCTGGCCTGACGGCCCCGGACGGCCGGCACGGCGC
>NZ_BPRG01000070.1:11535-33454 GCF_036984265.1 Pseudonocardia sp. D17
GTAGCGGCCCAGCGCCAGGCGCAGGTCCTCGGTGGACGCCGCGTCGTTGTGCAGGTCGCGCTCCAGCTCGCCGCGCTGCTGGCGGAACATCGCCTCGATGTCGTCGAGCACCTCGCCGACGAGCTCGTTCGCGCCGCGGACCGCGGTGCGCGGCTCGTCGACGAAGTGGGCCTTGAGCGACTCCCAGCGTTGCTGGTAGTCGGCGGCACGCCGGGCGGGCACGAGCCGGTTGGGGTCGTCGTCCCCGACGTCGCGGCGGGTGAGTCCGCCGCCGGCTCCCGCGGGCGCGCCGCGGTCGTGGCCGGCCGGAACGCCGTCCGGCTCACCCTGGCCGTACCCGGCCCCGCCATACCCGTCCCCGCCGTAGCCGTCCCCGCCGTAGCCGTCCCTCTGAGGCCCGTCCGCGCCGTGGTGCTCCCGGGCGTCGCTCCGCATCGCCTCGGCGCGGCTGCCTCCCGCGGTCGTGTCCCGGGTTCCGTCGTGCTCGGCCGGCGGTGTGCCCCAGCCGTCGCGGGTCGCCCCGGGATCCTCGCTGCGGGTTCCGTCACCCCAGGTCCCGCCGTCGCGGTCGGTACCGGCCCGGTCGTCGACGGGGTCGCCACGGTCGGCGTGCCGGTCGTCGACCCGGTCCTGCATGCCGTCCGCCATGCGGTCCTGCATGCGCCCGTCGTGCCGGGCGTCGGCACGGTCGTCGGTGCGGTGCTCCATGTCGTCCTCCCCGTGGGTCGCGTGCCGCGCGTCGTGCTCGTCGGCGCGGGTCATCGGGTCGTCTCCTCGGTCCGGCGGTCCCCTGCCCGGTGGCCGTCGACCCGGTGGCCGTCGGTCCGGTGGCCGTCGACGCGGTCGCCGGCCTCCGCGGCGCGGTTCCCGCGGTCGCCGTTGCGACCGGCGCCACGGCGGCCGTCATCGCTCTCGTCGAGCAGCGCCTCGACCAGCGCGCGGTAGGACGTCACTGCCCGGCGCAGCTCCTCGGTGTCGACGCCGCCGCGGGCGTTGCGCCGCGAGATCTCGCGGGCCTCGCGGTAGCGCTGGACGACGATCGGGTGCTCGACCGAGACGTCCTCGGCACGGCGGTCGAAGTCGGCGACGGGGTAGCCGCGCGCGCTCATGACCTCGGTAACGAAACCGTCGGCGCGCTCGACCGCGCGGTCCGGGTCGTCGACGAACCCGCTCTGCACCCCGAGCCAGCGGTTCTGGAACTCGGCGCGCTCGTGCTCGCCGAGCGGGCGCAGGTCGAGGCTGCGGTGCCGCTTCTCGCGCTCGGCGAGGCGCCGCTCGGCCGCCTTCGGGTCGTCGGTCTCGGCGAGGGTGCGCTCGTACTCCGGTCCGAAGTGCTCACGCAACCGTGCGCTGCGCCGCCGGGCGCCGACCAGGTAGGCCGCCACGCCGATCGCGACGAGGACCACCACCACGACGATGATCACTACGATGAGGGTCGTGTCCATGCGTCCGAGTGCCCGGACGCTGCCCGTCACAACCCGTTCATACGGTTCGATGCTGTGATGTCTGTCACACTCGATGGTACCTGGAGGCGCGCAGTGCTCCAGCTGGATGCACCACGATGAGCGACGAGGACCCCGATCGGGTGGAAGCCGCGGCCGAGGAGCTGTACGGCGTCCCACCGGACGACTTCGTCCCGGTCCGCGACGAGCTCGTCGCCGCGGCACGCGAGGCCGGCGACCGCGAGGCCGCGAAGGCGATCGGCAGGCTGCGCCGGCCCACCCAGGCCGCGTGGCTGGCGAACCTGCTCGCCCGCGAGCGCGCCCAGCAGCTCGACGGGCTCCTCTCGCTCGCCTCCGACCTCACCGACGCCCAGCGCACGCTCGACGGGGCCGCGCTGCGGACGTTGTCGGCGCAGCGCGGCAAGCTCGTCGCCGCGATGGCCAGGGAGGCCAGGGCGCTGGCCGGTCGCGACGGGCACCGCGTGGCCGAGAGCACCGAGCGCGACCTGCGCGGCATCCTCGACGCGGCCCTCGCCGACCCCGGTATCGCCGACCAGGTCCGGTCCGGGCGGCTGCACCGCACCGTCAGCTACTCGGGGTTCGGGCCCGACGCCCTCGCCGGCGCCGAACCACGGCCGGCACCGCGTCGCCCCGCACCGGCCGACGAACCGGCGCCGGCCGACGGCGACGAGGCCGGGCAGGACGAGGTCGCGCGCGACGAGCAGGCCGAACGCCGGGCCCGCGAGCTCGCCGACGCGCGGCGCGCCCTCGACGACGCCGTCGCCGCCGAGTCGGAGGCCCGCGAACGCGAGCAGGTCGACCGCGACGAGCACGACGACGCGGCCCGTCGCCTCACCGAGGCCAAGGACCGCGTCGCCGACCTGGTCGCCGAGCTGGAGCAGGCCCGCGCCGCGCAGCGCGACGCCACCGAGGCCGAACGGTCCGCGGCGGCGACGCTGCGCGACTCGTCGAGCCGGCTGCGGACCGCGGCGGCCGAGGTCGAACGCGCCCGCGCCCGCGTCGAGGACCTGTCCGGCTGACGCGGTCCTCGTCGCCGCGGCGGATCCGGTGCCGGCGACGACGCAGGCGTCGGCGGCACTTGATCCGGGGACCGCCGGTCAGCTCGGGGACGGGTCGAGCAGGGTGTGGCCGTCGCGGAAGACGACGCCGTTGCCGCACCGGACCTCGACCTTCCCGTCGGCGAACTGCTCGGTGTAGAGCCGCGCGTAGAGGCCACCGCGCGCGAGGAGGTCCTCGTGCGTCCCGCGCTCGACGATCTCCCCGCCGTCGACGACGAGGATCTGGTCGGCACCCAGGATCGTCGAGAGCCGGTGGGCGATCGCGATCGTGGTGCGGGCCTGCGTCGCGGTCTCCAGCGCCTGCTGCACGAGCCGCTCGCTCGCGGTGTCCAGTGCGCTGGTGGCCTCGTCGAGGATCAGCACGGGCGGGTCCTTCAGCAGCACCCGGGCGATGGCGAGGCGCTGCTGCTCGCCGCCGGAGAGCCGGTAGCCACGCTCGCCGACGACGGTGTCGTAGCCGTCGGGGAAGCTCGCGATCCGGTCGTGGATGTTGGCGGCGCGGGCGGCGGCCTCGAGCTCGGCGTCGGTCGCGTCCGGCGCGGCATAGCGCAGGTTCGCGGCGATCGTCGCGTGCAGCAGATGGGTGTCCTGGGTGACCATGCCGACGGCCGCGCGCACCGACGCCTGGGTCAGCTCCCGGACGTCCTGGCCGTCGAGCAGCACCGCGCCGCGGTCGACGTCGTAGAGCCGCGGGATCAGGTACGACATCGTCGTCTTGCCCGAGCCGCTGGGTCCGACGATCGCGGTGAGCGTGCCCGGTGCCAGCTGCGCGCTGACCCCGCGCAGCGCCCACGGCCGCACCGGGGTCCCGGGCGGCGTGGGGTCGTCGCGGTCGGCGAGCGGGTAGCTGAACCAGACGTCGCGCAGCGTCACCGCACCCCGCACCGCCGTCGGGTCGAGGACCCGCGCGCCGGGGGCGTCGACGATCCGCGGCCGCAGGTCCAGGTAGGAGAAGATGCGCCCGAACAGCGCGAGCGAGGTCTGCACGTCCAGCGACACCCGCAGCAGGTTGACCGTCGGGAAGAGCAGCCGGGTCTGCAACGTCGTGAACGCGACGACGGTGCCCGCGCTCAGCCCGCCGCCCGCGGCGATCAGCAGGCCCGTGACCAGGTAGACCAGCGCGGGCGTGACGCCGAGGAACGTCTGCACGACCGCGAAGAACGTCTGTCCCGTCATGGCCTGGCGTACCTGCAGCCCGACCTGGTTGGCGTTCTCCTCGCGGTAGCGGCGCACCTCGTCGGCCTGCCGGTTGAACACCTTGGCCAGCAGGACCCCCGACACCGACAGCGCCTCCTCGGTGATCGCCGTCATGTCCGAGAGCGACTCCTGGGTCCGGCCGGCCAGCCTGCGGCGGACCCGTCCGACGCGGACCTGCAGCAGCACGAAGACCGGCACCAGCGCGACCGCGACCAGCGTCAGCTGCCAGCTCAGCAGCAGCATCGCCACCAGTGCCGCGACGACGGTGACGACGTTGCCCAGGATCGACGTCGCCGTCTCGGTGAGCACGCTCTGCACGCCGCCGACGTCGTTGGCCAGCCGGGACTGGATCGCGCCCGTCCGGGTGGCGGTGAAGAACGCGAGGTCCATGCGCTGCAGGTGCTCGAAGAGCCGGCCGCGCAGGTCGGCCATGACGCGGTTGCCGAGCAGCGTCGTCTGCCACGTCTGCCACACCCCGATCAGCGCCGAGACGACCGGGATCGCGACCATCCCGGCCACCAGCCACACGAGCAGGGGGATGTCGACGACGTGGTCCGGCGGGAACAGGGCCTTGTCGAACGTCGCCTGCGTCAGGAACGGCGTGACGATGCCCAGCCCGCTCGAGACGAGCACCGCCGTGAGGATTCCCGCGAGCGCCCACCGGTGCGGCCCGAACAGCGCCCACACCCGGCGCCCGATCCGGTCGCCCGCGGGGCTCGTCCCCACCGTCACGCCTGCGTCGTTCGCCCCGGTCACATCGCGCCCCCTCGGTGAAACCGGCCACACGCCGACCGGCCGGCCCAGCCTGCCAGGCGCCACAGCGGGTCGCGCGTGACAGGGTCGGTGCGTGGGATCGGTCTGTCCGGAGGAAGCGGCCCGGGCCGCGGCGCCGCCCCGGCCGGCGCTCGGGGCGCGGGTGCGCGCGGTGGCGTGGCGGCGCTGGGCGCTGATCGTCGGCCTCACCATCCCGGTCACCGTCGGGCTCGGCGCGGTGTCGGTGCCCTCGCCCGCGCTGTTCGCGGGCCTGCTCGTCGGGACGGTGCTGGCGCTGCTGGGGCGGGCCCCGCGGGCGGTCCCGCAGCCCGCGACGACGGGCGCGCAGGCCGTCATCGGCGTGGTGATCGGGTTGATCGCCCAGAGCGACACGCTGGCTGCGGTCGCGCGCGACTGGCTGCCGGTCCTCGGCATCGGCCTCGCGACGCTGCTCGCGAGCATGGGCGCCGGGTTGCTGCTGGGCGTGCAGCGCGGGGTGTCGCCGCTGACCGGGATGCTTGCGCTCACGGCGGGCGGGGCGTCGGGCCTGGTCGCGATCAGCCGTGAGCTGGGCGGCGACGAGCGGGTCGTCGCCGTCGTGCAGTACCTGCGGGTGGGGCTGGTGACGGCGACGATGCCGGTCGTCGCGGCGCTCGCGTTCGGCGCCCGGCACGGCGCTCCCGGCGGCGACACCGCCGCGTCGGCGCCCTGGTACGTCGGGCTCGGCGTGCTCGCGTTCTGCTGCGCGGTGGGCGTCCCGCTCGGGGTGCTCACCCGGGTCCCGGCGGGCGCGCTGCTCGGGCCGATGGTCGTCGCGCTGGTACTCGCGCTGACCGGCTGGTCGTTCGGGTCGACCCCACCGTCGCTGGTCGTCGACGTGGCCTATGCCGTGATCGGCTGGCAGGCGGGCGTCCGCTTCACCCGGGAGAGCCTGCGCACGGTCGCCCGGGTGTTGCCGCTCGCGATCGGGTTGATCGTCGTGATCATCGGGGCGTGCGCGGCGCTGGGCGTCGTGCTCGCGCACCTCACCGGCGCGACGCTGCTCGAGGGCTATCTCGCGACGACGCCCGGCGGGATCTACGCCGTCCTCGCGACGGCGATCTCGGCGGGCACCAACGTCACGTTCGTGGTGGCGATGCAGGTGCTGCGGGTGGTGCTGATGCTGCTCATCGCGCCCTTCCTGGCCCGGCTCGCGGGTCGGCGCTGGGGCACTACTGGACGCGACTGACCCGCCCCGGCGGCGGCTCGGGGACCGCCCCGGGGTGCAGGACCGCCGCGAGCGCCTCGATGCCGTCGACGAGCCGCGGCCCGCCGCGCACGACGTAGGACGCCGAGTCGATCGCCACGACCGGTCCCGGCGGCAGCGTCTCGAGTACGTCGTGGGCCTGGGCGATCGCGTCGTCGAGCCCGTAGCCACAGGGCGCGACGACGGTCAGGTCCGCACCGAGCCCGTCGATCTCGTCCCAGGTGACGGCCACGCTGCGGGCACCCTCGGCGCCGCCGGCGGCGAGTCCCCCGGCGCGGCGCACCAGCTCGGGCACCCAGTGGCCCGGCAGGTACGGCGGATCGGTCCACTCCAGCACGAGGACCCGCGGCCGTGCGCGCCCGGCGACGGCGGCCGCGACCGCGTCCAGCCGCGCCCGCAGCCCCGCCACCAGCGCCGACGCCGCCCGTGGGTGCCCGGCCCGGACGCCGACCTCGGTGACCGCGGCCAGCACCTCCTCGACGGTGTGCGGGTCGACCCGCACCACGTCCGCGTCGGACCCGAGCACCGCCAGGGCGTGCACCACGTCGTCCGACGGCAGGGCACACACCCGGCACAGGTCCTGGGTGAGGATGAGGTCGGGCGCCGCCGCGGCCAGGGCCGCGCGATCGAGCGCGTACATTGGCAGCCCGCGCGCGGCCCGGTCGCGGACCACGGCGTCGACCCCGGCGGGATCGAGCCCCGCCGGCAACGCCGTGTCGACGACGACGGCGCAGCGGTCCCGGACGCCCGCGGGCTCGTCGCACTCGTAGGTGACCGCGACCAGGTCGTCGGCGAGACCGAGCGCGCCGACGATCTCGGTCGCCGCGGGCAGCAGCGAGGCGATCCTCATCGGACCATCCGGAAGAAGGTCCGGACCTCGTCGACGAACACCTCCGGCTGCTCCAGCGAGGCGAAGTGCCCGCCCGCCTCCGGATGGTTGAGCATCCGCAGGTCGGTGAACCGGCGCTCCAGCCAGCTGCGCGGCAACCGGCGCATCTCCTGCGGGAAGACGGTCGCACCCGTCGGCACCTCGACCGGGTCGAAGCGCGTCTTGCCGTAGCTCTCCCAGTACAGCCGCGCCGACGACGCCGCGCTCCCGGTGAGCCAGTACGTCATGACGTTGTCGAGCAGTCGGTCGCGCGGGATCGTGTTCTCGGGATGGCCCGCGCAGTCGGTCCAGTCCCAGAACTTCTCGACGATCCAGGCGCACTGCCCGGCGGGCGAGTCGGTGAGCCCGTAGCCGAGTGTCTGCGGCCGGGTCGCCTGGATCGCCGAGTAACCGGCGCCGAAGCGGTTGAACCGCTTCGAGTCCAGTACGGCCCGCTTCTCCTCCGGCGTGAGCCGGCCGCGCTCCTCCGGCGGCGGCACGTCGGCGAGCGGCATGGTCAGGTGGATGCCGACGACGTTCTCCGGGGCCCCGGTGCCGAGCGTCGCGGTGATGATCGAGCCCCAGTCGCCACCCTGGGCGCCGTAGCGCTCGTAGCCCAGCCGGTCCATGAGTTGGGCCCATGCCGTCGCGATACGTTCGACGCCCCAGCCCGGGACCCGCGGCTTGCCGCTGAACCCGAAGCCGGGCAGCGAGGGCACGACGACGTGGAAGGCGTCGGCCGGGTCGGGCGGGTCGACCAGGGCGTCGATCACGCCGAGGTACTCGACGATCGAGCCCGGCCAGCCGTGGGTGAGGATCAGCGGCAGGGCGCCCTCGTGGCGCGACCGCGCGTGCAGGGCGTGCACGTCGACCACGTCGTCGGCGCCGCCGTCGAGCACGGTCCGGATCTGCGGCCACGAGTTGATCTCGGCCTCGCAGCGCCGCCAGTCGTACCCGTCGGCCCAGTACGCGCACAGCTCCTGCACGTAGTCCAGCGGGACGCCCTGCGTCCAGCCGTCGACGGTCGCCGGGTCGGGCCAGCGGGTGCGACGCAGCCGGTCGCGGAGGTCGTCGAGGTCGGCCTGGGGCGTCTCGATGCGGTACTCGCGCACGTCCTTACAGTTGCACGCCGCGCGTCAGTGCACCGTCAACGACGAGGTTCGTGCCGCTGATCCGGCTCGCCAGCGGGCTCGCCAGCATGACGACGGCATAGGCCACCTCCTCGGGCGTGCCCATCCGGCCGGTCGGGTTGAGCCCGAGCGCGGTCGACCAGAGCTCGGGGTTGCCCTGCTCGATGCCCTGCCACACCCCGCCGTCGAAGTAGGTGTTGCCCGGGGAGACGGCGTTGGCCCGGATCCCCTTGGGCGCCAGGTCGAGCGCGAGCCCGGAGACGTAGTGCACGAGCGCGGCCTTCATGACGCCGTAGGACCCGTCGGCGAAGTCGATCTCGCGGCCGGACACGCTGGACACCGCGATGACCGACGCGGCGTCCGACGCCTCCAGGTGCGGCATCGCCGCCTCGACCATGCGCACCGTGTGCATCAGGTCGACCTCGAAGCTGGCCTTCCAGTTCTCCTCGCCGGGGCCGATGGCCAGCGCGCTGACGTTCGCGACGACGATGTCGATCCCACCGGCCTCCGCCGCCTCGTCGGCCACCCAGGCGGCGAGCGCCTCCCCGTCGCCGACGTCGAGCGCCCGGCCCGCGACGTCGTAGCCCTTGCCGCCCAGCAGGTCCACCCGGGCGAGGATCTCCTCCTCGGAGCGCGCGCAGAACGCGACGCGCACGCCCTCGGCGGCGAGCATCTCGACGATCGCGGCGCCGATGCCGCGCGTCCCGCCGGTGACGAGCGCCTTGCGACCGGTCAGCTGCAGGTCCATTCGATCTCCCTAGAGGGGTCGGTCGGCGGGCCGCGTCACAGCGTCGCGGCCTGCTCGCGCAGGTGGGTGTGCATGCCGTTGTACGCGCGACCCGCCGGCAGCAGTGCCTTCGGGACCTTCGTGACGGCCGAGTAGTTGGTGTCGACGACGTTGGCCAGCGGTGACTCGCTGATCTGGGTGAGCAGCTGGTAGGCGTCGAGCCGGTCCAGACCGTACAGCTCGCCGAGCCAGCCGATCATGCCGACCTGGCTGGCCCGCCAGGCGTCCTCCAGCGGCCGCGACGACCCGACCACGACGTAGTGGGTGTCGGACTCGATCCGCGGCCACAGCGGCGCGGGCGCGCCCTTGATCAGCTCGACGAGCAGCGTCACGTCCATCGCGCCCTCGACGGCGGTGCCACAGCTCTCGCCCTCGCCCTGCCGGTAGTGCCCGTCGCCGACCGAGAACAGCGCGCCCTCGACGTTGACCTGCAGGTAGCAGGTGACGCCCGGCTTCATCTCGGGCGTGTCCATGTTCCCGCCGAACATGTCGGGCACCAGGCTCGAGCGCACCTCGCGCCCCGCGGGCGCGACGCCGACCGTGCCGAGCATCGGGTTGCAGGGCAACTCGAGGCGCACGTCGGCACTCGTGGCCTCGAACAGCACGGTGCCGGCGGCCCGGTCGAGCTGGTAGATCCAGGTCCGCTCGGGCAGCGGGTCGTGCAGCAGGGCGGTGCGGTCGGTCGTCGACAGCGCGCCGAAGAACGGGATCGTCGACGACGCGCCCCAGTCGCGGGCCGGGGTGAGGTCGACGATGTGCAGGGCCAGCGTGTCGCCGGGCTCGGCGCCCTCGACGTAGAACGGGCCGGTCTGCGGGTTGACCTCGGTCATGTCCAGCACGTCGCCCGGCCGGTCGGTGACCCGGGTCAGCCGCCCGGAGAAGGCGTCCTCGGTCCACAGCCGCAGCAGCGTCCCCGGGCTGATCCGGTGACTCGGCGCGACGCCGCCGAAGGTCCACACGTACTGGTCACGTTCGGGTCGGTACTCGACGACGTCCACCCGGGTGATCGTCGACCGTCCGCGGTGCCCGCCGCAAGAGCCGATCTTCCGAACTCCCCCGGCCGCCAGCCCCGCCGGTGACTCAGGGCCGCCGGTGCACCGACACCGCGTAGTCGCCGCCCGCGTACGGGTCGCGCGTCCAGGTCGACCAGCGCGCGTCGAGGACCAGCCCCGCCGCGGCACACCAGCCGTCGTAGTCGGCGACCGACGGCCAGCCCGGCCGCAGCGTGAACCCGGCCACCAGCAGCCCGCCCGTGCGCAGCGCCCGTGCGCACGCCGCGACGGCACCCGGCCGGTCGGCCGGGTCGGCGTAGGGCACGACGTTGCCGGCGAGCAGCACGAGACCGAACCGGCTCTCGTCGGCGAGGTCCTGCAGACCCTCCTGGCGCCACGTCAGCTCCGGAGCCTTGCCGCGCGCCAGCGCGATCATGTCGCCGTCGGGGTCGAGGCCCTCCACGTCGACGCCGCGGCGGGCCAGCTCGACCGCCACCCGGCCCGTGCCGCACCCGCCGTCGAGCACGGGCGCACCCGTGCGGCCCGCCAGCAGCGCGACGACCAGGTCGGCCTCGCCGTGCGGGTTGCCCCCCTCGGCTTCGATCCGCGCCCACCGGGCCTCGTACTCGTCGAGGTCGACGGCCCGGCGCCACCGCCGCCAGTCGTCGGGGAGCGCGTCGGACATGCCGGGAAGCCTAGTGGTCGGGCAGGATCGGGCGGGTGGAACGGACCGCGTCGCCCGGCGCCGTGCACCAGTCGCTCACCGACGGCATCGGGGCCACCCCGCTGGTCCGGCTCGACCGCGTCGTGGCCGGCATCGCCGCCGAGGTCCACGTCAAGGCCGAGTACGCCAACCCCGGTGGCAGCGTGAAGGACCGCGCGGCGTTCGCGATGGTCACCGCGGCCGAACGCGACGGCCGGCTGCGGTCCGGCGGGACCGTCGTCGAGGGCACGTCGGGCAACACCGGGATCGGCCTCGCGATGGTCGCCGCGCGCCGTGGGTACCGCTGCGTGCTGGTCGTGCCCGACCGCACGGCCGCCGAGAAGATCGCGCTCCTGCGCGCGTACGGCGCCGAGGTCGTCCTCACCCCCGGCACGGTCCCGCAGCACGACCCCCGGCACGTCCGGCGCCTCGCCGAACGGATCGCCGCCGAGACCCCCGGCGGGTGGCTCGCCGACCAGTACACCAACCCCGCCAACCCGCTCGTCCACCAGCGGACGACCGGCCCCGAGATCTGGGCCCAGACCGGCGGGCGGATCACCCACCTCGTCGCGGGCGTCGGCACCGGCGGGACGATCACCGGCACGGCCCGGCACCTGCGCGAGGTCGCGGGCGGCCGGGTGCGGATCGTGGCCGCCGACCCGGCGACGTCGCGCTACTCAGGCGGCGACGGCAGCCCGTACACCGTCGAGGCCGTCGGGCACTACCTGCACCCCGACACCGTCGACGACGAGTGGCCCGAGACCTACGACCCGACGGTCGTCGACGAGTTCGTGCGGGTCGCCGACGGCGACGCGGTCCGGCTGGTGCGCCGCGTCGCCCGCGAGGAGGGCCTGCTGCTCGGCGGCTCGGCGGGCACCGCGCTGGTCGCGGCGCTGCAGGTCGCGGCGGACCTCGGGGCCGGCGACGTCGTCGTCGCGATCGCGCCCGACTCCGGTCGCGCCTACCTCAGCAAGTACTTCGACGACGACTGGTGCGCGCGGCTGGGGTTCGTCGACGCCGCCACCGGCCCGTTGGTGCGCGACGTCCTGCCGCCCGTCGCGCCCGGGCTCGCCGTCGTCCCGCTCGGGCGCCGCGTCGGCGAGGTCGCCGCGGCGCTGCCCCCAGGCCCCGACCTCCGCCCCGTCGTCGCCGACCGGCAGACCACCTCGGCCGACCGGGCCTCGGGCGACGTCGTCGGGTCGGTCTCGGTGTCGGCGCTGCGGCACGCTCCCGCAGACGGGTCGGTCGCCGACCACCTGCTGGAGCCGCTGGCGACGATCGGGATCGGCGAGTCCGTCGCCGGGGCGCTGGCCCGCGTCCCCGACGACGGCCGGCCGCTGCTCGTCCTCGACGACGGCCGGGTCGTCCGCTCGACGTCGCGCCACGACCTCACCCGTGAGCGGCGATAGTCGCCGGGGCGACCATCACCACTCACGACCCGGCCACGCGCCGCCGCCGTGGACCGGAGAGCCCTCGACCGGAGACCCCGGACCGGCCGGGCCGCGGACCCGGCTGCCGGCCCCGCATCCGTGCCGGTGCGACACCCGTGCGCGTCCGGCGGGATCGCCGCACATGTGCATTCCGTACATCGACGAGTCCGCCGTTGTGCGAGCTGCCCGATGAAGGCAGCATGCGACGCCTGCTTCGCTGGGGAACCCGGAGGTCAGGAGCCGACTTGGACGAGATCACGATCGACGACATCCCCGCGCTCACGCTGGGTGCAGGCGTGCTCGCCACCGCCCGGCTGCACGCCGCGCACGAGTGCTCGCCACCCACACCTTCTTGATCTTCGAGGATGCCGAGAACGTGCCCGCGCCACCCGGCAGCTGATCAGGCGTCGCTGGCGGTCCTCCCGGTCGTCGACCGTGGGCGGTTAAGGTGCGCGCCCGGAGCCGGTGCGCACACGGATGGGTCGTGCGCCGTCGGCGTGACGCAGCCTCCGGCGCGCGAACCGACCCCCGGCCCAGGCACCTGCAGGTGTCCCCGAGCGCAACCTCACGGTCGTGCCGAGCACGAATCCGAGCAGTGAGGTTGCACGCGGAAGGGCGGCCGCAACCTCGCCGTCGCACCCGAGCGCGACGACGACGATCAGGTTGCACCCAGCCCCGAGCCGCCCCCGGGCCTCGACCCGGCCTGGACCCCGGACCCGGCCCAGGCCTCTGCCGGCCCCCGAGCGCAACCTCACGGTCGCGCCGAGCACGAATCCGAGCAGTGAGGTTGCGCGCGGAGGGGCGGCCCGCGCCCCGGACCCGGACCCGGACCATGGGGAAAATGCGTGGACCGGATCGGGCGTAACGGTCGCCCGGGTGGTGGCGAGTCCCGCCCGGGGACCTTGCCGCCACGCCGCACACGCGGCACGCTGCCTGGCGGAGAGATCGGCCCGGCACGAGTGCCCTGACGTCGCCCGACCGGGTCCGGCGACGTCGCCGGTGTACGACGAGGGGGCGGGAATGTCCGAGGCCGCGGTGCAGGAGCCGGACACGACGGGCGGCCCGTCGCCGGCGACGACCGCGCCGGGCGTGCTCGGCGTCCTGCGGCGGGTGCCGTTCACCGCCACGTGCGCGGTGCTCATGATCGTGGTGGGCCTCGCGACCGGCACGCTGTGGTCGGCGGTGGAGGACCGTTCCTGGTACCCCCAGGTCGGATACGGGCTGCCGAGCCTGCTCGACGGACACGTCTGGACGCTGCTGACCGGCCCGTTCTTCGCCGTCGGTCCCGTCTTCTACGTCCCGATGGTGCTCTCGTTCGTGCTCTTCGTGGGCTGGGCGGAGTGGCGGATCGGGACGGGCCGCGCGGCGGCGGTGACGATCGTCGGACACATCGTGGGGATCGCGGGCGCAGCCCTGATCCTGCTGGTCACGCGGCCGACCGGCTGGCCGTGGGCGCAGATGCTGGGGGGCGAGCTCGACGCCGGGTTCTCCGCGGGCGCGTTCGCCGCGCTCGGCGTCACCGCGTCGACGCTGCGCTCGCCGTGGCGGCTGCGGCTGCGCCTGGGCATCGGCATCTACCTGCTCGTCGCGTTGATCTACGGCGGGAACCTCGCGGACCTGGAGCACTTCGTCGCCGGTGGCGCGGGTCTGCTGGCGGGGCACGTCGTCACCCGCGACCTGGGCACCCCCCGCACCGGCCGGCCCAGCCGCCGCGAGTGGCGGCTGCTCGCGGTGGCGGGCGTCCTGGTCATCCTGCTCGGCACGGTCCTGTCGTGGCTCATCCCGTCGGACGGGCCGCTCGGCCCCACGGGCGACACCGAGAGCGACTGGGTCGACGTCCTCATCACGCTGGTCCTGGCGTTGCTCCTCGTCAACGGCCTGCGCAAGGGCAAGCGGACGGCCTGGCGGTGGGGGGTCGGCATCGGGATCCTCAACGTCGTGCTGGGGCTGGTCGTGGCGGTCGTCGTGATCGTCGCGGTCGTGCTCGGCGAGCCGTGGGAGATCGTCGGCGGGCCGCTGTTCATCGCCGACCGGCTCCTGTGGCTGATCCTGCTGGTCGTGCTGATCGTCGGCCGGCACGCGTTCCGCACCCCGTCCCGACGGCGCATCCGCAAGCGGCGGGAGTTCGCCGCCGACCGCGCCGACGCCATCGCCGCCCTGCACCGCTACGGCGGCGGCACGATCTCGTGGATGGCGACGTGGCCGGCCAACCGCTGGTTCGGCACGGGCCCGGTCGAGGACACCGACGCCGGCCCCGAGGCGGCCGAGCCCTCCGCCGCGCCCGAGCCCTCCGCCGCGCCCGAGGTCGTCGCGGCCGCGGACCCCCGCCCCGATGCCGCCTCGGACGCCCCCGCGGACAGCGCTTCCGGCACCCCGTCCGACGCCGCTCCCGACACCGCGGACGCGGCCGCACCGGACCCTGCCTCGGACTCCCCGGACGCCGCGGACTCCCCGGACGCCGCGGAACCCGACCCGGGCATCGTGATCGCCTACCAGGCGCACGCGGGCGTCGCGATCGGCCTCGGCGACCCCATCGGCCCCGCGGGCTCGCACATCGACGCCGTCGCCGCGTTCTCCCGGATGGCCGACCGCGCCGGGCTGGTCCCCTGCATGTTCTCCGTCGGCGACGCCACGGCCGCCGCCGCCGAGACGATCGGTTGGAAGTACGTCCAGGTCGCCGAGGACACCCTCATCGACCTGCCTGGCCTCGCCTTCACGGGCAAGCCGTGGCAGAACGTCCGGTCGGCGATCAACCGGGCGAAGAAGGAGGGGATCGAGTTCCGCATGGTGACCCTCGCCGACGAGCCCTGGTCGCTCGTCGAGCGCATCCGCGGGATGAGCGAGGAATGGGTCGGCGACAAGAGCCTGCCCGAGATGGGCTTCACGCTCGGCGGGGTCGACGAGGCGCTCGACCGGGACGTGCGGGTCGGGATCGCGCAGGACGCGCACGGCACGCTGCACGGGGTGACGTCGTGGCTGCCGGTGTACGGCCCCGGGGGCCGGATTCACGGCCGCACGCTCGACCTGATGCTGCGCAGGCCCGACGGGTTCCGCCCGGTCGTCGAGTTCCTGATCGCGCAGAGCTGCGCGACGTTCCGCGACGAGGGCGTCGAGATCGCCTCGCTGTCGGGCGCGCCGCTCGCCCGGTCGGAGGGCGACGGGCCGGTGCACGGGCTGGCCCGGGTGCTCGACCAGATCGGCGACGTGCTGGAGCCGCTCTACGGGTTCCGCTCGCTGCACGCGTTCAAGGCGAAGTTCCAGCCCCGCTACGAGCCCATGCACCTCGTGTACCGCGACGAGGCGGACCTCGCCCGGATCGGTGTCGCGATCACCCGGGCCTACCTGCCGGACACGCCCGTCACCGAGCTGGTGAAGCTGACGCGCGCCTGACGTGGCGTGGCCCTGGGCCCGGCCGCGCCCGCCCGTCCGGAGCGCTCCGGGCCGCGGCTCGGCCGTCAGCCGGCGGCGCCGGCGGCCAGCCAGATCAGCGCCGTCACCGTCTGTGCGTCGGCGTGGGCCGTGGGGACGGTGACTGCGGCCCGGGCCTGCGCGGCGGCGTCGGCGCCCAGTTGCGCCGCGACCCAGGCGAGCGCCCGGTCGGAGGCGGTCGGGCCGGCGGCCGGACCTCCCTCGGCCGAGCGCTCCCGCAGCACCTCGGCCGCCAGCCCGACCGCACGTCCGGTGCGGCCGCCGTCGACCGCGACCAGGATCGCGACCTCCTCGCGGGCGGGCTCGGCCGACCGCGTCGCGACGGTGGCCGCGATCGCCGCCTCCAGCCGGTGGTCGACGAGGTCGACGACGCAGGCGTGCTCGTCGAGGTCCGCGGCGAGGATCGCCGTGTGGTGCCGGTTCACCGCCGCCGTCCACTCGACGAGCTGCTCCTGCGGGTGGGCCGCCGGGTCCGCGACGGGCGGGATGCGGTAGCCCAGCTCCTGCTCGACGCGGGCCTGCGCCAGGGCGAGCCGCAGCTCCGGGACGCCGTCGGTGCGTTCGACGTCGGGCAGGTCGTCGGGGCCGTAGCCGTCGAGGCCGGGCAGGGTGAGGATCGGCCGCAGCCCACCGGCGGGCCGCGACACCCCGCCGCCACGCCGCCGCCGCGCCGCGACCTTGTCCGCCCGCCGCTGTCCGGGAGGCCGTTTGCGCGCCATCCCGTCAGCCGCAGACCGCGCCGCCGGCCGCGGAACCGACGAGCTTCGCGTACTTGGCCAGCACGCCGGTGCGACGCGGGGGCTCCGGCGGCGTCCACTCCGCACGCCGCCTGCGCAGCTCGGCGTCGTCGACCCCGATGTCGAGGGTGCGGGCGGCCATGTCGAGGGTGATCGGGTCGCCGTCGCGGACCAGCGCGATCGGGCCGCCGTCGGTCGCCTCGGGGGCGATGTGCCCGACGCAGAGGCCGGTCGTGGCGCCGGAGAAGCGACCGTCGGTGATCAGCAGGACGTCCTTGCCCAGACCGGCGCCCTTGATCATCCCGGTGACGGCCAGCATCTCGCGCATGCCCGGGCCGCCGCGCGGGCCCTCGTACCGGATGACCACGACGTCGCCCGCGGTCACGGTGCCGTCGGCGACGGCGTCGAGCGCGCCCTGCTCGCCGTCGAACACGCGGGCCGTGCCGGTGAAGGTCGCCGAGTCGAACCCGGCGCTCTTGACCACGGCGCCGTCGGGTGCGAGCGAGCCGCGCAGGATGGTCAGCCCACCGGTGGGGTGGATCGGGTCGGACAGGGCGTGCACGATCGTGCCGTCGAGATCGGGCGGGTCGATCTCGGCGAGGTTCTCCGCGACGGTCCTGCCGGTGACGGTGAGGGCGTCGCCGTGGAGCAGTCCCGCGTCGAGCAGCGCACGCATCACGACGGGCACGCCACCGACCTGGTCGACCGACGACATGACGTAGCGCCCGAACGGCTTGACGTCGGCCAGGTGCGGGACGCGGTCGCCGATGCGGTTGAAGTCGTCGAGGGTGAGCTCGACCTGCGCCTCGTGGGCGATGGCGAGCAGGTGCAGCACCGCGTTGGTGGAGCCGCCGAACGCCATCACGACGGCGATCGCGTTCTCGAAGGCCTCGCGGGTGAGGATGTCGCGGGCGGTGATGCCCTGGGCGAGCATGCCGATCACGGCCTCCCCGGAGGCGCGGGCCGAGCCGTCGCGACGCCGGTCGACGGCGGGCGGGCTGGCCGACCCCGGCAGCGCCATGCCGAGCGCCTCCGCGGCGCTGGCCATGGTGTTGGCGGTGTACATGCCGCCGCACGCGCCCTCGCCGGGGCAGATGTTGCGCTCGATCTCGGTGAGCTCGTCGCGGGTGATGAGCCCCTTGATGCAGGCACCGACGGCCTCGAACGCGTCGGAGATGTTGACCTCGCGGCCGTCGACGTGCCCGGGCAGGATCGAACCGGCGTACACGAAGACCGATGCGAGGTCGAGCCGCGCGGCGGCCATCAGCATGCCGGGCAGCGACTTGTCGCAGCCGGCGAGCAGGACCGTGCCGTCGAGGCGCTCGGCCTGGACGACCGTCTCCACCGAGTCGGCGATGATCTCCCGGCTGACCAGCGAGTAGTGCATGCCGACGTGGCCCATCGAGATGCCGTCGGACACCGAGATCGTGCCGAACTCCATCGGGAAGCCGCCCGCGGCGTGCACACCCTCCTTGGCGGCCCGGGCGAGGCGCTGCAGCGACAGGTTGCAGGGGGTGATCTCGTTCCAGCTCGACGCGATGCCGATCTGGGGCTTGGCGAAATCGTCGTCGCGCATGCCGACGGCGCGCAGCATCCCGCGGGCGGCCGTGCGTTCGATGCCGTCGGTGACGTCGCGGCTGCGCGGTTTGAGGTCGGCGGTCGCAGGGGCGGACCGGTCCGCGAGCTCGGTCATTCGGCGCTCCAGTCGGTGCGGGTCACGTGGCGGGGGGTCGCGTGCCGGGGTGGTCGGGCGCGACCAACCTATCCCCGCCGCCGCCCGCCCCGGCAGCCGCGGGCCGCCCGGCCTCCCGCACCGAGCGGCCCAGTAGCAGCACGATCACCGCCGACAACGTCATGAACCCCGCGACGCACCACATCCCCGCACGCAGCGACCCGGTGAGGTCCTCCAGCCAGCCGGTCAGGTACGGCCCGACGAACCCGCTGAGGTTGCCGAACGAGTTGATCAGCGCGATGCCCGCGGCCGCGCCGACACCGGTGAGGAACGTCGGCGGCAGCTGCCAGATCACGGGGATCGCGGCGAACACCCCGCACGCGCACACCGTCACCGCGGCGATCACGAGCGCGGGCGAGTCGAGGTAGAGGGCGACGGCGACGGCGGCGGCGCCGAGCAGCACCGGCACGGCGACGTGCAGCACCCGCTCCCCCGTGCGGTCCGAGCTGCGGGCCACGACGACCATGACCACCGCCGCGACCGCGTACGGGATGGCCGTCACCAGCCCGATGACGGTGGCCGACAGCGACGTCGAGAGCTCGTCGACGACCTGGGGCAGGAAGAACGCGAGCACGTAGAGCCCGAACACGACACCGAAGTAGACGACCGACAGCGCGATCACCCGCCGGTCGGCCAGCGCCGCGCGCAGCCCGGGCGCGTGCGGCACCTCCGCGGCGTCCTCACGGGCGATCGTGTCCTCCAGCGCCGCCGCCTCCTCGCGGCGCAGCCAGCGGGCCTTGCGCGGCCGGTCGGGCAGCACGAACAGCACCACGATGCCCAGCAGGAACGCGGGCAGGCCCTCGAGGAAGAACATGAACCGCCAGCCGGCGTCGAACCCGAGGACGCCCTCGCCGTGGTCGATGAGCAGCCCCGACAGCGGCCCGCCGACCACCGACGACAGCGGCACCGCCAGGAAGAACAGCGCGACGACACGGGCCCGCTGCACCCTCGGGAACCAGTACGTCAGGTACAGGATGATGCCGGGGAAGAACCCCGCCTCGGCGAAGCCCAGCAGGAACCGCACGACGTAGAAGCTGGTCGGGCCCTGCACGAACGCCGTCGCCGACGCGATGATCCCCCAGCTGATCATGATGCGGGCGATCCAGAGCCGGGCGCCGACGCGGTGCAGGATGACGTTGCTCGGCACCTCGAAGAAGAAGTACCCGATGAAGAACAGCCCGGCCCCGAGGCCGTAGGCGGTCGCCGAGAGGCCCAGGTCGGGGCGCATCGTCACCGACGCGAACCCGACGTTGACCCGGTCGACGTAGTTGAGCAGGTAGCACAGGCCCAGCAGCGGCAGCAGCCGCCACATCGCCTTGCGGATCGCGCCCTCGGTCGGGGTGGTGACGGCCCCCGGCTCGGGCTCGGCTGCGGACACGGGCGTCTCTCCTCGCGGTCGGCACCGCGCCGCCCCCCGACGACGCCCTGCGCTTCTACCCCGCGGACGTCGCGCCGACAACTCGGGACGCGCCGGGCGAACCCCCCGTCCCGGACTCGCGACGGGTTCGGGACACCCCCGGCACCGCCCGTCACCTCCCGATCTGCTGCTCGTTGGCTGCTGCGGACGACCATTCGGAAGGACACTCATGGGCGAGCACAGCACACGACGCACACCCCGGTTCCGGGGTGTCGCACGCGTCGGTGCGCTGATCGGGGTCGGCGTCGTCGCGGCGGGGGTGCTCACGGGCACCGCGCTGGCCGCCGATCACACCGGTGGCGGGGACGGCAGCGCGCTCGTCGCCGGGACACCGTGCACGGTGACGGCGAAGGCGTGCGTGGACCTCGCCGCGAACAAGGCGTGGCTGCTCGACGACGGCGCCGTCACCGTCGGGCCCGTCGGCATCAGCCACGGCGGCCAGGGCGAGGAGACCCCCACCGGCACCTTCCAGGTGCAGTGGAAGGACAAGGACCACAAGAGCGCGGAGTTCAACAACGCGCCGATGCCCTACGCGGTGTTCTTCGCCCCCGGGGGCATCGCGTTCCACCAGGGCAACCCGCAGAACCCGTCGGCGGGGTGCGTGCACCTCGCGCACGACAACGCCGTCACCTTCTACAACTATCTGCAGGTCGGCGACGAGGTCCAGGTCCACTGACCACGCCGCGGACACGACGACGGCCGGCCCCCGTACCCGGGGACCGGCCGTCGCCGTTCGTGGGGCGTTCCCGTACCGCTACGGGCGGGCCGTCGCCCGGTCGCGGCGCACGTTGGCGCGGCGGCCCTTGAGCGTGGTGACGCCGCGCAGCGCGCGCAGCACCTCGTCGGCGGCGTGCTCGGGCACCTCCACGAGCGCGTGCCGCTCGTGGATCTGGATGGCGCCGATGTCGCGACCGGAGAGCCGGGACTCGTTGGCCAGCGCGCCGACGATGTCCTGCGGGCGCACACCCGCGGCACGACCGGCGGAGACGAACAGCCGGGTGGTACCCGCCTTCGGCGGACGCGGGCCCTGGCCGCGGCTGCCGCCGAACTCGCGCCGCCCGGCCGGGCCGCCCCGGCCGTCGCGCTCGCGACGGCCTTCGCGCGGCGCCGACACCACCGGGATGTCGATCTCGTCCTCGGGGGCACCGGAGACGTCGCGGGCGATCCGCACGGCGGCGGCCGCGACCTCGACGGCGTCGAACTCCTCGGCGAGCGAGGCGATCATCGCGGCGACACCGTCGTCGGCGCCGCGGCCGGCCGACTGCCGGTCGGTCAGCAGCCGCTCCCGCAGCGCGACCTTGGTCCGCTCGACGCGCGCACCGGCGAGGTCGGCCACCGTCGGCACGGGGGCGACGGGCACCGGCGTGCCGGTGAGCCGCTCGATGTTGCGCAGGTGCCGCACCGACGCGGGCGCGACCAGGGTGATCGCCACGCCCTCGCGGCCCGCCCGGCCGACCCGGCCGATGCGGTGCACGTAGGACTCGGGCGACTTGGGCACGTCGTGGTTGACGACGTGGGTCAGCTGGTCGATGTCGAGGCCGCGGGCGGCGACGTCGGTGGCGACGAGCAGGTCGGTCCGCCCGTTGCGCAGCCTGTCGACGACGCGGGTGCGGTGCTCCTGGTCCATGCCGCCGTGCAGCGCCTCGGCACGCAGCCCACGACCGGTCAGCGCCTCGGTGACGGCATCGACGTCGGCACGGGTGCGGCAGAACACGATCGCCGCGGTCGGCCGCTCCAGCTCGAGGATGCGGCCCAGCGCCGCCGTCGTGTGGCTGCGCGGCACCATGTAGGCGGTCTGGCGGACCCGGGGGGCCTCGCCCTCCGGGACCTCCTCGCGCTGGATGCGCACCAGCACCGGGTCGGTCAGGTAGGTGCGGGCGAGCACCTCGATGCGCCGCGGCATGGTGGCCGAGAACAGCACGGCCTGCCGGGTGTCGGGGGTGGCCTGCAGGATCGTCTCGATGTCCTCGACGAAGCCCATGTCGAGCATCTCGTCGGCCTCGTCGAGCACGACGACCTCGAGCTCGTCGAGGCTCAGGGCACCGCGGTTGATCAGGTCGATCGCGCGGCCCGGGGTGGCGACGACGACGTCGACGCCACGCTTGAGCGCACCGAGCTGCGGGCCGATGGGAGCGCCGCCGTAGACGGCCAGCACCCGGGCACGCAGCCCCTTGCCGTAGCGGGCGATCGCCTCGGTGACCTGCATCGCGAGCTCGCGGGTCGGGGCCAGCACCAGGCCGAGCGGGGCGGTGCCGCGGCTGCCGCGGCGCTCCTGCGCCAGGCGCTGCAGCATCGGCAGCGCGAAGGCCGCCGTCTTGCCGGTGCCGGTGGCGGCCTGGCCGATGAGGTCACGGCCGTCGATCAGTGACGGGATGGCCTCGGCCTGGATCGGGCTGGGCCGCTCGTAGCCGAGCTCGTCGAGCGCGCGCTGCAGCTCGGGAGCCAGCCCGAGGTCGGCGAAGCGCACGCCGCCCTCGTCGGGGTCGTCCGTGTCGTCGGAGTCGTCGGAGTCGTCGGACTCGTCGTTCGAGTCCTCGGCGGAGTCGTCAGCGGACTCGTCGACGTCGCCGGTGGACTCGACGGAGTCGCCGATGGACTCGTCGGAGTCGCTGTCGTGGGAGGCGTCGGTCGGGGCGACGTCCTCGACCGAGTCGATCTCGGCCGCGAGCGCGGCGTCGTCGAACTCAGGGGTCTCGGGGTGGTCGTTCTCGGGCAGGTCGAGCAGGGTAGTCACACACGTCCTCTGTCGCGGCAGGGTGAGCGCGTCCCACTCTGGACGCGGGCACTCACGGAGATCACTCACGGAAGCCCGCGGGGCCCTGCGGCGTGCATACGTGGACCATCTGGGGCTCTCGGACCGCCATGAGCGGCGGACCGACGCACCAGTGTCCCATGCCGCGTTCCCGACGATCACGCCGGGGCCGGGTCTCGCCGGTCACGTGGTTCCGTCAGGGATCAACGCCCCGGACCGCCGGAC
>NZ_BPRG01000070.1:33601-44892 GCF_036984265.1 Pseudonocardia sp. D17
TGGCCGGTTCCTGGCGCGGCCGCGCCTGCCCGCCGGAACGACCAGCTCGCTGGTCGTTGCCGCCGCGGTCGCCGCCGCGCCGGTCGCCGCCGCGGGCACCGCGCTGGTCACCCTTGCGCACGTCCCCGCCGCGCCGGTCGCCCTGGCGCCGGTCCCCCTGGCTCCGGTCCCCCTGGCTCCGGTCACCGCCGCGGCCACCCCGCTCACCGCCGTCGCTCCGGCCGCCGTCGCCCGTGCGCCGACCGCCGGTGCGGCCCGCGCCGGGCTCGTCGTCGAGACGCAGCGTGAGCGAGATGCGCTTGCGCGGCTCGTCGACGTCGAGCACCTTGACCCGCACGACGTCGCCGGACTTCACGACCTCGCGCGGGTCGGACACGAGGCTCGTCGACATCGCCGAGACGTGCACGAGGCCGTCCTGGTGCACGCCCACGTCGACGAACGCGCCGAACGCCGCGACGTTGGTGACCACGCCCTCCAGCAGCATCCCGGGCCGCAGGTCGCCGATCGTGTGGACGCCCTCGGCGAACGTCGCGGTGCGGAACGCCGGGCGCGGGTCACGGCCCGGCTTCTCCAGCTCGGCGAGGATGTCCGTGACCGTCGGCAAGCCGACGGTGTCATCGACGAACCGCTTGGGCTGCAACGTCTTCAGGACCCGGGTGTTGCCGATCAGCTCGCCGATCGGCGTCTTCGCGGCCTCGACCATGCGCCGGACCACGGGGTAGGACTCGGGGTGCACGCCGGAGACGTCGAGCGGCTCGTCGCCGCCGCGGATGCGCAGGAAGCCCGCGCACTGCTCGAAGGCCTTCGGGCCCAGGCGCGGCACGTCGGACAGGGCGGTGCGGGTGCGGAACGGGCCGTTGGCGTCGCGGTGCGCGACGATCGCCGCCGCCAGCGACTCGCTGATCCCCGAGACCCGGCGCAGCAGCGGTGGCGACGCCGAGTTGAGGTCGACGCCGACGGCGTTCACGCAGTCCTCGACGACGGCGTCGAGCGAGCGCGACAGCGACGACTCCGGCAGGTCGTGCTGGTACTGACCGACGCCGATGGACTTCGGGTCGATCTTGACGAGCTCGGCGAGCGGGTCCTGCAGCCGGCGCGCGATCGACACCGCGCCGCGCAGCGACACGTCGAGGTCGGGCAGCTCGGCCGACGCGTAGGCCGACGCCGAGTACACCGACGCCCCGGCCTCGCTGACCATGACCTTCGTCAGCTTGAGGCCGGGGTTGGCGGCGATGAGCTCGGCAGCGAGCGCGTCGGTCTCGCGGGAGGCGGTGCCGTTGCCGATGGCGATGAGATCGACCTCGTGCGCCGCCGCGAGCCGGGTCAGCGTCGCGAGCGAGCCCTTGCGGTCGTTGCGCGGCGCGTGCGGGTAGATCGTGTCGGTGGCGACGACCTTGCCCGTCGCGTCGACGACCGCGACCTTGACCCCGGTGCGCAGCCCCGGGTCGAGGCCCATCGTCGCGCGCGTGCCCGCGGGTGCGGCGAGCAGCAGGTCGCGCAGGTTCATCGCGAACACGCCGATGGCGGCCTCCTCCGCGGCGGTGCGCAGCCGGACCCGGATGTCGATGCCCAGGTGCAGCAGGATGCGGGTGCGCCAGGCCCAGCGCACGACGTCGGAGAGCCAGCGATCGGCCGGGCGGCCCTCGTCGGCGATGCCGAAGTTGGCGGCGATGAGCCGCTCGTACTCCGTCGGCACGCCCGGCTCGGCGGGCTCGGCCGCGGGTTCCAGCGCGACGTCGAGCGCCTCCTCCTTCTCGCCGCGGAAGACCGCGAGGATGCGATGGCTGGGCAGGCTGGTGAACGCCTCGGAGAAGTCGAAGTAGTCGGCGAACTTCGCGGCGGCCTGGTCGTGCTCCTTGCCCTCGCGCACCTTCGACACCAGCCGGCCCTGGTTCCACATGCGCTCCCGCAGCCCGCCGATCAGGTCGGCGTCCTCGGCGAAGCGCTCGACCAGGATCGAGCGGGCACCCTCCAGGGCGGCCGCGGCGTCGGCGACCTCGCCGGTGACGTAGGGCTCCGCCGTGGCGGTCGGGTCGAGCGCCGGGTCGGCCAGCAGCGCGTCGGCGAGCGGTTCCAGGCCCTGCTCGCGGGCGATCATCGCCTTGGTGCGGCGCTTGGGCTTGTAGGGCAGGTAGATGTCCTCGAGCCGGGCCTTCGAGTCGGCGGCGAGGATGCGCGCCTCGAGGGCCTCGTCGAGCTTGCCCTGGCCGCGGATCGACTCGAGGACGGCCTCGCGGCGCTCCTCGAGCTCCCGCAGGTAGCGCAGCCGCTCCTCGAGGGTGCGCAGCTGGGCGTCGTCGAGCGCTCCCGTGGCCTCCTTGCGGTAGCGGGCGATGAACGGCACGGTCGCGCCGCCGTCGAGGAGGTCCACCGCGGCGGTGACCTGGTGCGGGCGCACGCCGAGCTCGTCGGCGATCCGCTGCTGTACCGAAGCTGCCTTGTCCGTCACGTGACCATCGTCGCGAACGGGGCACCACGGGTCACCGCCGGGTCACCCGACGGTGCGGACCGGGAATCCGCTACCGGGGGCCGCGGTCCGCTCACCGGAAGCGGACCGTGCCCGTGATCGAGGGCGGGCCGTCGGCGGTGCCGGCCGCGAGGTCGGCACGGTCGGGGTCGCCGTCGACCGGGCCGCCGGCGGCGAGCACCGTCGTCCCGGCGAACACGGGTGCACGCAGCCGGTACTCGAAGCTGCGCACGGTCCGGTCGGGCGCGTGCCGGCGTGGCAGCTCCAGCAGCAGCAACGCGAGCAGCGGTCCGTGCACCACGAGCCCCGGGAAACCCTCGACCTGGGTGACGTAGGGGAAGTCGTGGTGGATGCGGTGGGCGTTGTAGGTCAGCGCACTGAACCGGAAGAGCAGGACCTCGTCGGGCTCGAGCCGGGCCGTCCACGGGCCGTCGGCGGTGTGCGGGCCGGGCTCGGCCGGCGCCGCGACGGCGACGCGGCGCTCCTCCCCCGGCTTCTGCGTGCGGTAGACGAGGTCCTCCTCCTCGGCGAGCAGCAGCTCGCCGTCGCGGCGGAACTCGTGGCGCAACGTCACGAACAGCATCTCGCCGCTGCGCCCGCTCTTGGGCGTCAGCGACGCGATCTCGCTCCGCCGCACCACCTCGTCGCCGACGCGGACGGGCGAGTGCCACTCGACGCGACCGCCCGCGAACATCCGGCGCCGGTCCGGGATCGGCGGCAGGAAGTGCGAC
Organism: Pseudonocardia sp. D17; assembly: GCF_036984265.1. NCBI lineage: Bacteria > Bacillati > Actinomycetota > Actinomycetes > Pseudonocardiales > Pseudonocardiaceae > Pseudonocardia > Pseudonocardia sp. D17. Next base: position 36,800 of record NZ_BPRG01000070.1, read on the forward strand.
TCCCGGACGTGCCCGTCCTCCCCGAGCTCGTGCTGGGCGGCCCGCTCCAGGAAGTGGAAGCGGTGCCACAGCGGAGGCAGCGCCGCCCCATCGACGGGCCCGGTGCCGCCCACCCCGGCCGGCTCCACGGGTGAGGGCTGGTCGAGGACGTCGGCGAACGCGCGCGCGGCCCAGGCGCCTATCCGATCGGTCTCCTCGACGGGCCCGGGTGCCCAGTCGGCGACGTGCTCGGCCAGTTCGTTCGCTGCCATGTTCCGGTTCTAGCAGCCGGCCGGCTCAGGGCTCGAGCAGGGCCACGCACTCCATGTGGTGCGTCATCGGGAAGGCGTCGAAGGCGCGCAGCGCGGTGAGCCGGTAGCCCTGTGCGGCGAAGAGGCCGACGTCGCGACCCAGTGCAGCCGGGTCGCAGGCCACGTGGACGACGCGGCGGGGCCCCCGCGCGCAGATCGCCTCCACCAGCGCGCGGCCCAGCCCGGAGCGCGGCGGGTCGGCCACGACGACGTCCGGGTCGGCGAGCGCGGGCAGCACCCGCTCGACGCGCCCGACCTCCCACTCGACCTGCGGGAGGTCGGCCAGCGCCGCCTCGCCGTCGGCGACCGCGCCCGCCGCCGACTCGACGACCGTCACCGCACCGTCGCGCCCGACCTGCTCGGCGAGCACCGCGGCGAACAGACCCGCTCCCCCGTAGAGGTCCCACGCCGTCGCACCGGCCGGCGCCGCGGCCCACTGCCCGACGACCGCGGCCAACGTCGGTGCCAGCGCCGGGTGCACCTGCCAGAACGCGCCGGGCCGCAGCCGCCACTCCCGCCCCGCGACCCGCTGGACGACGGGCGCGCCGTCGCGCTCGTCGTGCACGGTGCCGTCGGCGTCGACGGTGATCTCGAACTCCTCGCCCGGGCGATGCCGGCGCGCGAGGACCGGCGGCAGGACGCCCTCGGGGGCGATGGGGCAGTCGGCGACGGGCAGCACCTCGTGGCTGCGGTGCGCGCGCAGCCCGGCCCGGCCCTCGCCGTCGACGGCGAGCCGCACCCGGGTGCGCCAGCCCAGCGGGCCACCCGGCAGCTCCTCGACGGTGACGTCGCTGTCGATCCCCGCGAGCCGCGCGAGCTGCTCGCGCACGACCACGGTCTTGAGCTCGCGCTGCAGCTCGGGGGTCGCGTGCTGGAAGTCGCAGCCGCCGCAGCCGCCCGCGCGGGCCCATGTGCACGGCGGCGCGACCCGGCCCGTGTGCGCCGTCCGCACCGAGATGGCGTCGGCCCGGCAGAACGAGCCCCCGCCGTCCTCGGTGACGACCGCGAGCACCCGCTCCCCCGGCAGCGCGTGCCGGACGAACACGACGCGACCGTCGTGACGGGCGACGCAGTGCCCACCGTGCGCGACCGCCCCGATCTCGAGGTCGAGCACGCGGTCGGTCCAGTCCGTGGTGCCACTCCGGTCGCCGGCGCCGACGCGGGGCGCCGCCCGCCCGCTCATCGGGCCTTCCCCGACGGGCTGCCCGGGCGCTTCTCGGTGGTGGCCCCGGACTGCTCACCGGGCAGCTGCTCCATGGACGGGTAGCCGCGGCGCGTCGCGCCCGCGGCGAGCTGCGGGCCCCGTGCCGCGGCCCGCTCCGACGACTCCAGCTGCCACGGGACGCTGGTCACCATCACCCCGGGCTGGAACAGCAGCCTGCCCTTGAGCCGCAGCGCGCTCTGGTTGTGCAGGATCTGCTCCCACCAGTGCCCCACGACGTACTCCGGGATGAACACCGTCACGACGTCGCGGGGGTTGTCGCCGCGGATGCGCTTGACGTAGTCGAGCACGGGCTTGGTGATCTCCCGGTACGGCGACTCGACGACCTTGAGCGGGACCGGGAGCTTGCGCCGGCTCCAGTCGTCCATCAGCCGCTTCGTGTCGGCGTCGTCGACGTTGACGGTCACGGCCTCGAGCACGTCCGGCCGGGTGGCGCGGGCGTAGGCGACCGCGCGCAGCGTCGGCTTGTGCAGCGTCGAGACCAGCACGATCGCGTGGTTGCGCGACGGCAGCACCGCGTCGGCCTCGCCGGCCACGAGCTCGGCCGTGACCCGCGTGTAGTGCTTCTGGATGGCCAGCATCAACACGAAGAAGCCCACCATCGCCGCGATGGCGATCCACGCCCCGAGCGTGAACTTCGTGATGAGGACGGTGACGAGGACGACGCCCGTCATGCCCGCGCCGAAGCCGTTGATGGCCTGCGACCGGCGCATCCGGCGTCTGGCCGCCGCGTCGGTCTCGGTGGCGAGCTTGCGGTTCCAGTGCCGCACCATGCCGAACTGGCTCAGCGTGAACGAGACGAAGACACCGACCGTGTAGAGCGGGATCAGTCGGGTGACCTCCGCCTGGAAGCCCACGACCAGCAGGATCGCGAACCCCGCCAGGACCAGGATGCCGTTGGAGAAGGCGAGGCGGTCGCCGCGGGTGTGCAGCTGCCGGGGCAGGAACCGGTCCTGCGACAGGATCGAGCCCAGCACCGGGAAGCCGTTGAAGGCGGTGTTGGCCGCGAGCACGAGGATCAGCGCCGTGGTCACGACGACGAAGAAGAACCCGGGCCGGAAGTCGTGGAAGACGGCGTCGGCGAGCTGGGCCACCATCGTCTGCTGGACGTAGCCGGGTGGCGCGTCGGGGAACTGGTGGGCCGGGTCCGCCGCCATCTTCGTGCCGGTCAGCTCGGCGAGCGCGATCAGCCCGAGGAACATCGTCACCGACAGCAGGCCGAGCATCAGCAGCGTCGACGCGGCGTTGCGCGACTTCGGCTTGCGGAACGCCGGCACCCCGTTGCTGATGGCCTCGACGCCGGTCAGCGCCGCGGCGCCCTGGGTGAACGAGCGCAGGATCAGCAGCACGAGCGCGAGGCCGGTGAACGCGTCGCCCTCGGCCAGCAGGTGCAGGTTCGCGCTGGCGGCCTGCACGTGGTCGCCGAGCAGCAGGATCCGGACGAGACCCCAGACGATCATCGCGCCGATGCCGAACATGAACGCGTAGACCGGGACCGCGAACGCCGCCCCGGACTCCCGGATCCCGCGCAGGTTCACGGCGGTGAGCAGCGCGATCGCGACGACGGCGAACGTCACCTTGTGCTCGGCGACGAACGGGATCAGGGCACCGATGTTCGCCGCGGCCGACGAGATCGACACCGCGACGGTCAGCGTGTAGTCGACGAGCAGCGCGCTCGCGACCGTGAGCCCCGCGCGCCTGCCCAGGTTGACCGTCGCGACCTCGTAGTCGCCGCCGCCCGACGGGTAGGCGTGCACGTTCTGCCGGTAGCTCGTCACCACCGTGAGCAGCACGATCGCGACGGCGACGCCGATCCACGGGGCGAGGGTGAACGACGTCACCCCGGCGACCGAGAGCGTCAGGAAGATCTCCTCGGGCGCGTAGGCGACCGACGACATCGCGTCCGAGGCGAAGACCGGGAGGGCGATCCGCTTCGGCAGCAGATTATGGGCGAGACGGTCGCTGCGTTGCGGCCGGCCGACCACGATGCGCTTCACCGCGACGGCGAGCTTGGGCACGAGCGGAAGCCTATGCGGTGCTCGTGGGCGGCACGCGATAGCGTCTCGCCGACATCGGCGAACGCGGTCCGCGGCAGGCGGACGAGGAGGACCACCGCGATGTACGTGGTGATCATGGGGTGCGGCCGCGTCGGGGCGTCGCTCGCGGCCGGACTCGAGCGGTTGGGACACGAGGTCGCGGTGATCGACCGCGACCCGCAGTCGTTCCGGCGACTCGGCCCGGAGTTCCGCGGCCGGCAGGTCGTCGGCGAGGGCTATCACCGCGACGTGCTCACCGGGGCGGGGATCGAGAAGGCCGACGCCTTCACCGCGGTCTCCTCCGGCGACAACTCCAACATCATCGCCGCCCGGGTGGCCCGGGAGACCTTCGGCATCGAGCGGGTCGTCGCCCGCATCTACGACCCCAAGCGGGCCGCGGTCTACGAGCGGCTCGGCATCCCCACGGTCGCCACGGTGCCGTGGAGCACCGACCGGCTGCTGCGCATGCTGCTGCCCGACGGGGTGGCGTCCGCGTGGCGCGAGCCGTCGGGCACCGTCGCGGTACTGCCCCTGCCCGTCCACGAGGACTGGATCGGCCACCCGATCCGCGAGCTCGAGGAGGCCACCGGCGCGCGCGTCGCGTTCATCGTGCGGTTCGGCACCGGGGTGCTGCCGCGGGCCGACACGGCCGTCCAGGCCGAGGACACCGTCTACGTGGCCGCGGTGTCGGGCACGGTCAGTGACGTGACGGCGGCTGCCGCGGCACCGCCGCAGGAGGGATGAGCCCCATGCGGGTCGCCATCGCCGGGGCCGGCGCGGTCGGGCGCTCGATCGCCCTCGAGCTCGTCGAGAACTCCCACCAGGTCATGCTCATCGAGCGCGACCTGGCCAACGTCCAGCCCGAGACGGTCGAGGCCGCCGAGTGGGTGCACGCCGACGCCTGCGAGCTCGCCTCACTGGAGGAGGCCGGCCTGGAGCGCTGCGACGTCGTCATCGCGGCGACCGGCGACGACAAGGTCAACCTCGTCGTCTCGTTGCTGGCCAAGACGGAGTTCGCGGTGCGACGCGTCGTCGCCCGGGTGAACGACCCGCGCAACGAGTGGCTGTTCGGGGAGAACTGGGGTGTCGACGTCGCCGTCTCGACGCCGCGGCTGCTGGCCGCGCTGGTCGAGGAAGCGGTCGCGGTCGGCGACCTCGTCCGGTTGCTGACGTTCCGTCAGGGCCAGGCCAACCTCGTCGAGGTCACGCTGCCGACGTCGACGCCGCTGGCCGGCAAGCCCGTTCGTTCGCTGCGGCTGCCGCCCGACTCGGCGCTCGTCGCGATCCTGCGCGGTGGCCGGGTCATCGTCCCGCAGGGGGACGAGGGCCTCGAGCCGGGCGACGAGCTGCTGTTCGTGGCGACGACCGCTGTCGAGGAGGAGATCCGGGCAGCGCTGGGGCACTGAGCAGGCGCCGCGCCCGAGGGCGTGGCCCGGTCAGGCCTTCTCCGCGGTCGGCTGCCCGGAGCGGGCGTGCCGCACCGCGAGGACCGTCCCGAGCAGCGCCACCCCCATCAGCGGATAGCCCATCAGCAGCCGCGCGACGCCGAGCCAGTCGGCCTCGTCGACCTTGTACAGCCAGCCCTGCACGACGACCCGCGCCGCGAACACCAGCGTCCACAGTCCGGTGGCGAACATGTAGGCGCGCAACAGGCGGCGGTCGGCACGCCAGGCCTGACCCTCGCCGTTGATGCCGTGCCAGATCACGCCCGCGAGCGGCCACCGGACGACGATCGAGACCAGGCACGCCAGGCCCAGTCCCGCCGAGAGCAGCAGCCCGGGCAGGTAGAAGTCGCGGGCCTCACCGGAGCGGTTCGCGATGAACGCGCACACCGCGACCCCGATCAGCCCGGAGATCGCCGGCTGCAGCGCCTCCTTGCGCACGACCCGCACGATCGCGATGGCGACGGCGACACCCAGCGCCGCGAAGATCGCGGGCCGCAGCGAGGTCAGGATGTTGACGACGATGAACACCGCGACCGGGACGGTCGAGTAGACGACGCCGGGGATCCCACCCATCTGCTGGAGCAGCGTCTGCGTGGGGCGGTCGTCGCCGTCGGCCGGGTCGTCGCCGTCGGCCGGGTCGTCGCCGTCGGCCGGGTCGTCGCCGTCCACGCCATCGGTCCGGCCCGTCGCGTCGTTCCGGACGGCCGGGTCGATCCGGCCGGTTGTCGCCGCGCGGGCGTCGGGGTCGGTGGCGGCACCGCCGGCGTCGGCGCTCGCGTCGCGGGTGGGCGCGGGGCCGTCCACCCGGGGCATCACGTCGGTCGGGCGGTCGTCCGGGCGCGGCCCGCCACCGACGACCGGGAACGTGTCGGTCGGTGCGTCGTCGGGCCGGCCGAGCGCGTCGAGGCGCTCCGGCACCCGTCCCGCGTGCCGGGGGGAACCCGTCACGTGCCCTGACAGATCTCGTAGTACGGGTTGTAGAGGACCTTGCGGCCGTCGCGGATCGACAGCCGGCCCCGCACCCGCATGGTCCGGCCCGGCACGATGCCGGGGATGCGCCGGCGCCCCATCCAGATGAGCGTGACGCCCTCGGTGCCGTCGAACAGTTCGGCCTCGAGGGAGGCGTCGGCATCCTGGGGGCAGAACTCCACGGACCGCAGCCTACCGAGCATCGTGACCTCCTGACCGCAGGCGCACTCGCTCGCGCGCTGGGCTCCCGAACGCTCGGAGTCCTCGGTCAGGTCGTCGGCGTCGAGCACCTCGACGTCGCTCGTCAGCCTCTTGAGCATGCGGCGGAAAGCCCCACCGTCCGTGCTGCCCATGTCTCTCCTCGGCGCAAGGGCGCGGGCCGTTGCCGACGGACTCTCCGGGGATCCGGCCGCTACCCTGCAGATGGTAACGCGCAGGAAACACCAAAGGTGCCCGGAACCGTCCGGTCGTGCGACGAACGGGATGGCCTCCGTCGGATGTGTGAGCTGTGATGTCGCCCTGCGTGTCGTGCGGGCCGCCGGCCGCCACGGTGGCGGTCGTTCTGCCTGGTTCCGGCTCTGATGCGGAGTTCGTCCGGTCGTCCTTCGCCGAGCCGCTCGGCGCGCTGGGGATACGGCTCGTCGCACCTTGGCCGCGGGCGTCCGGTGCGGTCGTCGCCGGCTATCTCTCGGCGCTCGACGACGCGCTGCGCGCCGCCACCGCCGCGCGCACCGCGCTTCTCGTCGGCGGGGTCTCCCTCGGGGCCCACGTCGCCATCCGGTGGGCCGCCGCTCTCGACGACCCGCGTCCGCTCGCCGGGGTCCTGCTCGCGCTGCCGGCCTGGACCGGATCGGCCGACGCGGCCCCCGCTGCCGTGACCGCGGCTGCGACCGCCGCCCGGGTCCGCGCGGCCGGCCGGGCCGCCGCGGTCGCCGACGCCCGCGCCGGCGGCGCGCCCCCCTGGCTCACGGCCGAGCTCGAGCGCGCGTGGGCCGGCTACGGCGCCGGCCTGGCCGACGCGCTCGACGAGGCCGCCCGCACCCCCGGCCCGGCGCCCTCGGAACTGACCCGGATCCCGGTCCCCGCGGGGATCGCCGCGCTTCTCGACGACCCGCTGCACCCGGTCGAGGTCGCGCGCCGGTGGGCGGAACTGCTGCCGCGCGCGGGCGTCGTCACCGCGCGGCTCGCTGCGGTCGGCGCCGATCCGGCGACCCTCGGCCGTGCCGCGGTCCTCGGCTGGCTGCGTGCCGGCGGTCGCGTGTAGGACCGTCCGCGACCCGCGACCCGCGCCGCCGCGCCAGGCAGTGGCGTCGGACCGGGCCGACGCGGCGGTGGCCTCCCGCGTCCGGCAGCGTCAGGGCGCCCGGCGGGTCGAGGCGCCCCGCGGCTCGAGGCGCCTGACGGGGTCGAAGCGCCCGGCGGCGTCGGGCCGCACCCGGTATCGGAGTCGGGCCGGACCGGCCGCGTTCGTGGCCGCCGAGGCCCGCGCCGGGCGGGCGGGCGGTGACGGCGTCCCGCACCCGGCATGACGGCGCCCCGCGCCCGACGGCGCCGGGCCGCCCGGCGGCGGCGGACCGAGCCGGGCTCGTGTCCACGTCCGCGCGAGGCGTCGAGACCGGGTCGGACGAGCGGTGACAGCGTCCCGGGTCAGCGCGGGCCGCGGTGACGCCCGCGCGGGACCCCCGGGCCCACCCGCCGGCGACGAGACCCGGCCCGGCGAGCGGCGACGGCCTCCCGGATCAGCGCGCCGCGAGCTCGCCCCGCGGGTCAGCGCGGACGGTGGTGGCGCCCGCCGACGCGGTCGTCCTCGGCGGCCTCGAACATCGTCGTGGGGTCGCCGTTGAGGAACGCGAGGGCCGGACGGTCCTCGTCGGGGTCGGCTACGGGGTGTCCGCCGCCGTGGCGCCCGGGGCGCGCATGACGACCCGACGGGCCGTCGCCCGCCGGAGTCCGGTCGTGCGGGGGACGTCCGGCATACCCGGAGGGCCCGAGGCCGCCGGCCTCGTCGTGCCGCGACCCGCCGTACCCGGGGCCGTCGTACCGGGGACCGCCGTGCCGCGGACCGGCGCGCCCGGGCCCGTCGCCGACGACGTTCTCGTACCGACGGCCGTCACGGTCGGGGGCGCCCCCG
>NZ_BPRG01000071.1:0-887 GCF_036984265.1 Pseudonocardia sp. D17
GCGAAGATCTCCTCCAGCAGCGGGACGATCACGTCGCGGTGCCGGGCCCGGTCGGCGAACGTGGCGAACCGCGGGTCCGCGGCCAGCTCCGGGCGCCCGATCACGACGGTCAGCCGCTGCCAGAACTTCTCCTTCGCACACCCCACGACGAGCCAGCCGTCGGAGGCCTCGAAGGCCTGGAACGGGATCAGCGACGGGTGCGCCGAGTGCCGCGTGCGCGCCGGCTCGAAGCCGGCGGTCATGTGCCACGTGCCCGGATAGGTCAGCAGGCTCACCGCGGTGTCGTAGAGGCTGACATCGCAGTCGGTGCCGACACCGTCGCGCCGCGCCGCGTGGATACCCGCCAACAAGGCGATGGCCGCGACGAACCCACCCGAGTAGTCCACCAGCGACGGCCCGGTCTTCTGCGGCGCCCCGCCCGGCTCGCCGGTCAACGACATCCACCCGCCGAGCGCCTGCAGCACGTAGTCGTAGCCCGGCTCGGCCGCCCGCGGCCCGGTCATCCCGAACCCGGTCAGCGAGCAGCACACGATCCGCGGGTTGACGTGCGCGAGATCGGCGTAGCGGATGCCCAGCTTCGCCGGCACGTCGCCGCGCAGGTTCGAGTAGACGGCGTCGGCGCCCCGGACGAGGTCCTCGAACACCTCGCGCCCACCCGGGGTACGGATGTCGAGCGTGATCGACGACTTGTCCCGGTTGAACGACTCGAAGAACAACGAGTCACCGTCCTCGGCATACGGCGGGACGTGCCGACCCACGTCACCGCCCACGCCCGGGTCCTCGATCTTGACGATGTCCGCACCCAGCTCGGCCAGGTGCATCGACCCGAACGGCCCGGCACCGTACTGCTCCAGGGAGATGATCCGGACATCCTCCAACGGCCTCAC
>NZ_BPRG01000072.1:0-19536 GCF_036984265.1 Pseudonocardia sp. D17
GCGGCGGCGGCCGCAGAGCTGGCCCGGGAGCGGGACGCGCGCGCCGCCGCGGTTGCCGACGCCGCGGCGCGGTACGCCGACGCCGCGGCCGACGCGGCCCGGCTGCGCGCCGAGCGCGACGCGGCCCGCCGCGAGCTCGACGAGCTGCGGGCCGCCCAGAAGGGGTCCGTGCACGTGGCCGCGGAGCGCGACGCGCTGCGCCGGGAACGTGACGAGCTGCGCGCCGAGCTGGCACTGGCGCGGGAGCGCGCCCTGCCCGACGACCTGCGTGCACTGCTCGTCGCCACCCTGGGCGGCGGCCGCGCGGCGGCCGAGTCCTTGGAGTGACCTCCAACCGGTCGCCGGTCGGGCCGTCGCCCCGGCCGCGGCCGCGTCCCTACCGTCGCCGCGGGGCCGCCCGGCTCCGCCGCGACGGAAGGAGACATCGATGGCGTGGGACTTCGCCACGGATCCCGGCTTCGAGGAGAAGCTGACCTGGGCCCGGGAGTTCGTCCGTGACGAGATCTACCCGCTGGAGGTGCTCGACCTCGACCACGAAGGGTTCCGTCGCGTCGCCGCGCCGCTGCAGGAGCAGGTCAAGGCCAACGGTCTGTGGGCCGCGCACCTCGATCCCGAGCTCGGCGGGCAGGGTTACGGGCAGCTCAAGCTCGGCCTGCTGCACGAGGTACTGGGGACCAGTGAGCTGGCCCCGTTCGTCTTCGGCTGCCAGGCCCCCGACTCGGGAAACGCCGAGCTGATCGCCGTCGCCGGCACGCCCGCGCAGCGCGAGCGGTGGATGCGCCCGCTGCTCGACGGCGAGCTGCTCAGCGCGTTCGCGATGACCGAGCAGGGCACCGGGTCCGACCCGCGCCAGCTCACGACGTCGGCGCGGCTGGAGGGCGGTGAGGAGGGCGGCGAGTGGGTGATCGAGGGCCGCAAATGGTGCGTCGGCAACGCCGGGCGCAGCGACTTCCACATCGTCATGGCGGTGACCGATCCCGACGCCGACCCCTACCACCGGATGTCGATGATCATCGTGCCGACGACTGCGCCCGGGATCGAGGTCCGCGAGCTCGGCCTGATGAACGACCCGAACCACGACATGCCGGTGTGGTCGCACGCCGAGGTCGGCTACCACGACGTGCGGGTGCCGGCCGAGAACCTGCTGGGTGGCCGCGGCGAGGCGTTCACGTTGGCGCAGAAGCGGCTGGGCCCCGGGCGCATCCACCACTGCATGCGCTGGATCGGGGTGTGCCGCCGCGCGTTCGACATGCTCTGCGAGCGCGCGGTCAGCGTCGACGTCCACGGCGGTCCGCTGGCCGACAAGCAGACCGTGCAGAACTGGGTGGCCGACAGCGCCGCCGCGATCGAGGCCGCGCGGCTGCTCACCCTCAAGGCCGCGTGGACGATCGACCAGGTCGGCGCCTCGGCGGCGCGCACCGAGATCGCCATGATCAAGTACTACGGGGCGGCGGTGCTGCACGACGTCATCGACCGCGCCATCCAGGTCCACGGGTCGCTGGGGTTCTCCACCGACATGCCACTCGAGCAGATGTACCGGTGGGCCCGCGCGGCCCGGATCTACGACGGCCCCGACGAGGTGCACCGGGTGACGGTGGCGCGCAGGCTGCTGCGGAACTACCGGCCGACGCTGCCGCCCACCGAGCACATCCCGACGCGCCGGGCCGCGGCGCTGGAGACCTTCCGCGAGCGGTTCGACGCCCAGGCGGTCCAGTGAGCGGCCGGTCTCCACTGCGCGGGCCCGCGAGCACGACGCCGACACCGCGCGAGCGCGGTGGCGCGGTGGCCGACGTCGCGGCGCCGCTGGCGCGCTGGCTCGACCGGCACGTCGGGGCCCAGGGGCCGTGGCGGACCGCGCCGCTGGCCGGCGGGAACTCCAACGAGACGCACCTGCTGCGCGACGGCGACGGGCGGCGCTACGTCCTGCGGCGCCCGCCGCGGGCGGCCGTGTCGTCGTCGGCACACGGCGTCGCGCGCGAGTTCCGGCTGCTCACGGCCCTGCACGGGACGGCGGTCCCGGTCCCGCGACCGATCGCGTTGTGCGAGGACCCGGCCGTGGCGAGCGCCCCGTTCCTGGTCATGGAGCACGTCGGGGACGCGCTGTCGGTCACCGACACCGTCCCGCCGGGCTGGGCGGCGCATCCGGGCGCGCTGACCGCCGCCGCCGACGACCTCGTCGACGCCCTCGCCGCCCTGCACCGCGTCGACCCGGCCGCGGTCGGGCTGACCGGATTCGGCAGGCCCGACGGTTTCCTGCGCCGCCAGCCGGGCCGCTGGTACGCGCAGTGGGAGCAGACCGCGTGCCGACCGTTGCCGGCGATGGGGCCGTTGGCCCGATGGTTGACCGATCGGCTGCCCGACGCCTCGCCGACCGGGTTGCTGCACGGGGACTTCCACCTGGACAACTGCCTGTTCGCCGCGGCCGCGCCGCGGTTGCGGGCCGTGATCGACTGGGAGCTGGCGACCGTCGGCGACCCGTTGCTGGACGTGGGGCTGTTGCTCGCGTTCTGGGGTGACCGGCCGTGCGCGACGGTCGCGATGCCCGCGGTGCAGGGCGTGTCGCGGCTGCCCGGAGCACCGCCGCGCGAGCATCTGCTCGACCGTTACGAGCGTGCGACGGGCCGGCCCGTCGGCGACCTCGCCTACTACCGGGCGCTGGCGCTCTACAAGCTCGCCGCGATCGTCGAGGGCGCCTACGCGCAGTACCGGTCGGGCGTGCTCGACACCCCGTACGCCGCCGCGCTGGAGCACGACGTGCCCGCGCTGCTCGACGAGGCGATGGCGTGTGCCGGACTGGCCGTCGGGCGTCGGTGAGCGGCCGCCTCGCGCGTTTGTGGAGAGCCACAACACCCCGACGACACGGCACTGTGACGGGCGTCGCCCGTCGACCATGCTCGGCGCGTCACCGACTCGATCCGCTGCGCGACGACGCGCACCGACGAGGGAGCCCCCCGTGAGAGACGGCTGCAACTTCGGCCTCTGGTACGACTTCCGCAATCCCGCCGCCTGGCGGCGTCCGTTCAGCTCGGTCTACCGCGAGTCGCTGGACCAGATCGCCTGGGCCGAGCGGCTCGGGCTGGACTCGGTCTGGCTGACCGAGCACCACTTCTGCGACGACGGCTACACGCCGTCGCCGTTCACCCTGGCCGGCGCCGTCGGTGAACGGACGTCGACGATGCGGATCGGGACCAACCTGATCGTGCTGCCGCTGCACGACCCCGTCCGGGTGGCCGAGGACGCCGCCACGGTCTCGTTGCTCACCGGTGGCCGGTTCGACCTGGGCGTCGGGCTCGGCTACTGGGGGCGGGAGTTCGCCGCGTTCGGCCGCGACCTGCGGCACCGGCCGAGCCTGTTCGAGGAGGGCATCGCACTCATCCGGCGCGCGTGGTCGGGTTCGGACGAGCCGTTCGAGGGCCGCCGCTTCAGCTTCCCCGGCGTGCCGGTGACCCCGGTGCCGGAGCAGACCCCGCGGCTGCTCATCGGCGCGATGGCCGATGTGGCGATCGACCGCGCCGCGCGCCTGGGCGACGGGTTCCTCAGCACCCAGAACCATCACCACCAGAGCTACGTCGACGCGCTGGCCCGGCACGACACCCCCGTCGAGCGTGGCCGGATCATGGCCGGCCAGTGGGCCGTCATCGCCGACGACCCGGAGCGCGAGTGGGCCCGCATCGGGCAGCACGCCCTCTACCAGCTCAACGAGTACATCGGCTGGGGTGCGTTCGGCCCGCCCGAGCAGGTCCCGACGTTCGCCGACGCGGACCAGATCGTCGCCGCGGGCGCCTACACGCTGTGGGACCCGGCCACCGCGGTCGACGAGCTGACCCGGATGCTGCTCGACCGTCCCGAGATCGACGACGTGCACTTCTGGGCCCAGCTGCCGGGGGAGAGCGTGGAGAGCGGCAACGCCCGGATCGAGCTGCTGGCCGAGAAGGTCGTCCCGCAGGTCCGGGAGCGGCTGGCCGCGGCCCGCGAGCCCGCGATCCGGTGAGCGGGCGAGCAATGATGAGCGGGTGAGGGCCCCGATGACGCGGCACCCGCTGCTGATCACCGGTTTCCTCGACCGGGCGGAGCAGATGTTCGGTGGCACCGAGGTCGTCGGGTACGACGGCGGGCGGGAGGTGCACCGCAGCACCTACCGCGACCACGCCCGCCGGGTCCGGCGGCTGGCCGGAGCGCTGGTGGAGCTGGGCGTGCGGCCGGGGGACCGGGTCGCGACGTGCTGCTGGAACCACCACCGGCACCTGGAGCTGTACTCGGCGGTGCCGTTGGCCGGTGGTGTGCTGCACACCGTCAACCTCCGGCTCGGTCCCGACGAGATCGGCCATGTCGTCGGGCACGCCGAGGACACCGTGCTGGTCGTCGACACGTCGCTGCTCCCGCAGGTCGAGCGGGCCCGGCGGGCGCGGCCGGAGATGCGTGTCGTCGTCACCGACAGCGACGCCGGACCCGGCACGCTGGCCTACGAGGATCTGGTGGCCGGCGGGGAGCCGGTCACCGGGCCACCGCCTGTCGCCGAGGACGACCTCGCCGCGCTCTGCTACACCTCCGGCACGACGGGCACCCCGAAGGGGGTCGGCTACAGCCACCGCGCGCTGTTCCTGCACACGTTCGCGGCGTGCCTGGCCGACGGGCACGCGATCAGCGAGCGCGACACCGTGCTGCACGTCGTGCCGATGTTCCACGCCAACGCGTGGGGCATCCCGTTCGCGGCGCTGATGGCGGGCGCGACCCAGGTGCTGCCCGGCCCGCACCCGTCGGTGGCCGACCTCGCCGCGGCGATCACGGGCGAGCGGGTGACCTACACCGGGATGGTGCCGACCGTCGCGGTCGACCTGGTCGCGCACGCCCGGGCCACCGGCACCGACCTGCACGGCCTGCGCGCGCTCGTGCTCGGCGGCTCCCCGCCGTCCGACGAGCTGCTGCGCGCGCTCGACGAGCTGGGGGTGCCGACGTTCCAGGGCTGGGGGATGACCGAGATCTCGCCGATGGGCACGTTCGCCCGGCCGACCCCGGCGGCCGAGGCCGATCCCGCCGCCCGCCGGGCCGCCGTGCGCACCCAGGGCCGGCTGCTGCCGGGTCTGCAGTGGCGGCTCGTCGACCCCGACGCCCTGCCGACCGGGGACCTGCGCGACGTCCCGCACGACGGCGTCGCCACCGGCGAGCTGCTGCTGCGCGGGCCGTGGGTGGCCGACCGCTACTACCGCGACGAGCGACCCGAGTCGTTCGTCGACGGCTGGCTGCGGACCGGGGACGTCGCGACCATCGATCCCGACGGCTACCTGCGGATCGTCGACCGGGCCAAGGACCTGATCAAGAGCGGCGGCGAGTGGATCAGTTCGGCCGCGCTCGAGCAGGCGGTGCTCACCCACCCCGGGGTCCGCGAGGCCGCCGTCGTCGCGGTACCCCACGAGCGCTGGCAGGAACGGCCGCTGGCCGTCGTCGTCGCCGCGGCGGACACCGCCCCGACCGGGGAGGAGCTGCGGGCCCACCTGGCGGAGCAGGTGCCGCGCTGGTGGCTGCCCGAGCGCGTCGAGTTCGTCGCCGCGCTGCCGCGCACGAGCGTCGGCAAGATCGACAAGCGGGCGCTGCGGAGCCGGTTCGGCGCCGCGGCCCCCGAGCGACCCCCGTCACCCGTCCAGTGAGGAGCTGACCATGGCCCATCTCGACGTCGAGGGATCCCACCGGATCTACTTCGAGCACCATCCCGGCACCGGCACCCCCGTCGTGCTCGTGCACGGCTGGGCGGTCAACGGGCGCTGCTGGGACACCGTCGCGCCGGCGCTGCGCAGCGCGGGGCACGAGGTCGTCGTGCTCGACCTGCGCTGCTGCGGCCGCTCCGACCTCGACTTCGCCGACGTGTCGATCGACGCGATGGCAGGTGACGTCGTCGCCGTGTGCGAGCACCTGGGGCTGGACCACCCGGTGGTCAACGGCTGGTCCCTCGGCGGTGCCGTCGCGGCGGCCGCCGTCGCGCGGCTCGGCGACGCCGCCGGCGGGCTGGTCCTCACCGGCGGCGCCACCCCGCGCTACACCGCGGCGCCGGACTGGCCCCACGGCGGGACCACCGACGACGTGGAGGGCGTGCTGGGGGCGGCCGCGGCGGACCGCGCGTCGACGTTCCGCGGGGTCACCCAGGCGGTCTGCGCCGTCCCGGTCGGCGACGACGTGAACAACTGGATGTGGGCCATGTTCATGGCGGCCGGGCCGCGGGTCGACGACTCGCTGCGCGACCTCGCCTCGACCGACCAGCGCGACCTGCTGCGCGGGCTGGCCGTTCCGGTGCTGCTGCTGCACGGCCGCCAGGACGCGTTCGTCCCGTTCGACGGCGCCGAGGCCGCCGCGGCGTTGATCCCCGACGCCCGGCTGGTCGCGTTCGACGCGAGCGGGCACGCGCCGTTCCTCGAGGAGCGCGACCGCTACCTGGTCGAGCTCCTCGGTCACCTCAAGCGATGACCTGGCTCGTCACGGGCGGGTCCCGCGGTATCGGCAAGGCCGTCGTCGACAAGGTCGCGAAGGCCGGCGGGCATGTCGCCGTGCTGGCCCGCGGACCCGCGACCACCCCGTACGCGGTGCCCGACCTCGTCCGGGAGATCCCGTGCGACGTCACCAGCAGCGAGGACGTGGCCGCGGCGGTCGCCCGCGTCGCCGACGAGCTGGGCGGCCCCGACGTGGTGGTGAACTGCGCGGGCGCGCACCGCGGCGGGCGGGTCTCCAGCCTCAGCCGGGAGGCGTGGGACGAGGTCGTGGCCACCAACCTGACCGGGGCCTTCGAGATCTGCCGCGCCGTGGTGGGGCGGCTGTCGCCGGGAGCGGCGATCGTCAACGTCGGCGCCGTCGTCGGGTTCCGCGGCTTCCCCGGCGACGCCGCCTACGGCGCGGCGAAGGCCGGGCTCAGCGGCCTGACCCAGGTGCTCGCGGTCGAGCTGGCGCCCGCGCAGGTGCGGGTCAACCTCGTCGTACCGGGTTTCGTGGAGACCGACATGACGGCGGGGCTGAGCGGACCGGCCCGCGAACGGATCCTCGCGGCCATCCCCGCGGGGCGGGTCGGCGATCCCGAGGAGATCGCCGATGTGGTCGTCGCCGTGGCCGGGGCGACCTACATGACCGGCGCCGTCGTCCCGGTCGACGGCGGCCTGCTGGCCTCGTTCGGCGGACTCGCCCGCTGACGCCGGTCCACGACACGTCAACGAAGAACTGTCACCCCAGCAAAGGAGAGTCATGGACGTCGGTGTGCTGCTCGTGTTCCAGAACTGGTTCGAGGACATGAGCGACGAGGAGGTCTTCACCAGCGACATGGAGCTCGGCGTGCTCGCCGAGCAGTACGGGTTCGACTCGGTGTGGTCGGCCGAGCACCACTTCGACGACTACTCGATGTGCCCGGACAACCTGCAGATCATGACCTACCTGGCGGCGCGGACGTCCCGGGTGAAACTGGGGACCGGGGCGGTCATCCTGCCCTGGAACGACCCGCTGCGGGTCGTCGAGAAGACCGTCATGCTCGACCACCTCTCCGGCGGCCGCGTACTGCTCGGGATGGGCCGCGGCCTGGCGAAGATGGAGTACGAGGGCTTCAACACGCCGATGGACGAGGCCCGCCCTCGGTTCAACGAGGCCGCCGACGTCATCATCCGGGGGCTGCGCAACGGGCACGTCGAGAACGACGGGCCCATCTACAAGCAGGCCCGGGTGAACGTGCGGCCGGCGCCGAGCCCCGACCGCAGCTGGGACGGGCGGCTGTTCGGGGTCGCGATGTCCCCGGACTCGATCCCCGTCGTGGCCGACCTCGGCGCCCAGCTCATGACGTTCATGCAGTACGACACCGCGACCCATGCCGAGGCCGTCAACCGGTGGCGTGAGCTGCACCGCGCCAAGCACGGCACCGAGCCCGGCCCGCCGCTGCTGCAGGACTTCACCTACTGCCACGAGGACCCGGACGAGGCCAAGGCGGTCGCGACGGAGTACATCTCCAAGTACTTCCTGTCGGTGATCAAGCACTACGACTTCGCGGGCAAGCACTGGCGCGAGACCAAGGGCTACGAGACCTACCAGGTCGGCGCGGACATGATCCGCGAGGCCGGGATGGAGGTGGCGGCCAACGCCTACGTCGACGCCAACGTCTACGGCACGCCCGAGCAGATCATCGGCAAGTACGAGGAGCGTCGCGACGCCATGGGCGACTTCATGGCCAACCTCGCCTTCTCCTACGCCGGGCTGCCCTACGACAAGGTGCACGCGAGCATGAAGCTGTTCGGCGAGAAGGTCGTGCCGCAGCTGCAGAAGATGAAGGCGCGCACCGGCGCCACGGTCTGAGCGGCGCGCGGTCGCCGGGACGGGCGCGGCACGGCGTTTCCGTCCCGGCGGCGCCGCAGGCAGACTGGATCGCGGCCGGTCCCCGGACGTCGGAGGTGGAGCGCGTGACGAGCTCGGTGGCACATCCGTCGGGGGTGGCATCGGCAGGCACGCGCAGCCGGGAACGCGAGGTGATCGCCGCGTTCGCGGAGATCACCACCGAGGCGATCACCGCGCCCGGGCTGGAGGACCTGCTGCAGCTCATCGGCCGGCAGCTGTGCCGGTTGCTGGCCGTGCACCGCTGCTCGGTCTACCTGCGCCGGGGCGACCGGTTCACCGGCGCGGCCGGCCACTGCGAGATCGAGGGCGACATCTCCGCGGCCGTGCAGGCCCAGGAGGCCGGCATCGCCGGTGACGCGTTCAGCCAGGAGGTCATCGCGACCCGGCGCCCGGTGCTGATCAGCGACGTGCCCGCCGACCCGCGCCCCCACCGGCGCACGATGGAGCACTGGCGGGTGCGCGCGATGCTCGGCGTCCCGCTGGTGTTCGACGGCGACGTCATCGGGCTGATCTTCGTCGACAACGTCGAGGAGGAGCACACCTACTCCGACGACGACGTCGGGCTGGCCGAGCTGTTCGGCCGGCTCGCCGCGATCTTCATCCGGCAGGCGGTGCTCAACAGCCGGCTCGCCGCCAAGGCCGCCGAGGTGGTGCGGCAGAAGAACGTCCTCGGCTACCTGGCGACGGTCCACCACAAGCTCACCGATGCCGTCCTCGAGGGCGCGGACATCGGCGCCGTCGTCACCATGCTCAGCGAGCTGGCCGCCAAACCGGTGGTGCTCTACGACGACGCGTTCGGCGTGCTGGCGTGGGCGGCGCCGACGGCGCTGCGGATGACCGAGCCGCCCGTGCTCGACCGCCGCACGCGCGAACACCCGGCGGTGCGCACGGCGCTGACCGCACTGTCGGCGAGCCGCCCGTCGACGGTCGTGCCGATGTTGCCGGCCGTCGGGTTCGGCCGCCGCCACCAGCTGACCCGGTTGACGATCGAGGGCCGGCCGGGCGGCTATCTGGCCGTCGTCGAGGTCGGCCGTGGTCTCAGTGACCTGGACGCCAAGCTGGCCGAGAGCGGCGCGACGGTGCTGGCCCTGCAGATCCTCTCCGAGCGGCGCCAGATCGAGGCGGAGGGCCAGGCCCGCGACGACTTCCTGTCCGACCTGCTGCGCAGCACGCGCGACGAGGCGCAGCTGCTGCGCCGCGGCCCGCAGTTCGGCATCGACCTGTCCGAGCCGCACGTGATCGTCCGGCTCGCCGTGGGCGGGGGTGTCTCGCAGCTGAGCGCGTCGGCGGGACGAGGGCTGGTGGTGCGACGCTTCGCCGCGGTGCTCGGCGGGGCCGAGCCGCCCGCGGTCGGGCTGCCCGGAGCGGTGGTCGTGCTCGTGCGGCTCGGGGGGCGGGCCGGCGGGCCGGCCGAGCTGCGCGACCACGTCGCGGAGGTCGTCGCGTCGCTGGGCCCGCAGCTCGACGTGCGGACCGCCGTCGTGTCGCGGGTCTGCAGGGCGGCGGCGGACTTCCCGCGGGCGCACCGCGAGCTGCGCGAGGTCGAGGAGCTCGCCGCGTCGTTCGGGTGGCGCGAGGGCGTGCGCACCGTCGACGAGCTGGGTCTGTTCCGGGTCGTGATGAACAGCGGGCAGGTGAAGGAGGCCCTGCGGTTCGCCCACGACCTGGTCGCGCCCGTGCGCGCCCACGAGGCGGGCGACGGACCGCTGCTGACGACGTGGCGGGCGTTCGTGGCGGCCGAGGGCAAGGTGCAGGCCACGGCGAGGACGCTCGACGTCCACGAGAACACCGTCCGCTACCGGTTGGGCCGCGTCCGCGAGCTCACCGGCACCGACCCGGCCGACCTCGACGTGCTGCTCTCCGCGCGGCTGGCCTTCCAGGTCCTCGATCTCGCGGGCTGGTGAGCCTCAGACCGCCGGGCTGGTGGCCAGCACCCGCACCGCTTCGGCGACGGCCGCGCGCCGGGCCACCCGGACCGCGGCCTCGATGGGGCGCAACGCGTCCCGGCGGGCACCCGCGGCCGACGCCGACAGCGCGCCGCCCGGCTCGTCGACCGACGCCGCGGCGAGGATCGCGTCGACCTCGTCGGCGTGCTGCAGCACCCGCAGCGACTGTCCGGGCATCCCGTCGGGCCACAGCGAGCGGGGCCGGGACCGCAGCGCGGCGGCGATCTCCTCCCGCACCCCGGGCCGGTGCCGCGCGACGCCCAGCGAGGTCAGCACGGACGCGGACCGCCGCACCTGGTCGCGCAGGTCGAACTCGGCGTGGTTGAGCGGCACGTGCTCGGCGGGCGGGACGGGGTCGGGCACCGCGTGCACCGTCCAGCGCAGCACCCCGTCGGCGACCACGGACGGGACCGCGCCGAACCCGGCGTCGGGGAACAGCACGCCCTCGCCCGCGGCGAGCGCCGCGTCGGAGAAGCCGCCGGGGCCGGGCAGGCCGCGGATGTCGCCGGCGACGGGCAGCACGACGCGGGCCTGGCCGCGGGGGGCGGCGCGGCGCAGGGCGGCGAGCAGGAAGGTCACCGACGTGGCGGGGGAGCCGGGACCGGGCAGGTCCGTGGCGGCGGCCGCGGCGTCGTCGGCGGCGAGGACGTCGTGCGCGTCGGCCCAGGGCGCCAACGCGTCGAGCACGTCGTCGGGGGCCGCGGCACCGGCCAGCCAGGCCGATGCCCACACCGTCAGGGTCGCGGAAGCGCGGGACACGGGACTTAGGCTAACCAACGCGGACGGGCGACGACATGACTGCCGGGTGGGTGAACGGTGACCACCCGGGGTGACCGGACGGTTCCCGCCGGTCACGGCCGGTCGACCCGCGCGGCCGTCCCGGCCCCGGCGTGTCGGACCCCGCGGCGGCGGCGGACGCGGGGTACAACCTCGACGTGCCCCTGCGTTCACAGGACTACCGCGGCGCCTTCGGCAGCGACGGGACCCGCGCCACGGTGCGCCGTCGGGTGCCGGAGGTGCCGGCCGAGCCCGGGCTGGTCGTCGAGGACCCGGGCAGCGGGTTCTGCGGCGCCGTCGTGAAGGTCGACGTCCGTGAGGTGACGCTGGAGGACCGGCACGGCAGGCGCCGGGTGTTCCCGCTGCGGCCGGCGGCGTTCCTGTTCGAGGGTGCGCCCGCGACCCTGGTGGTGCCGAAGGCGGCCCCGAGGGGGCCCGGGCGGTCGGCGTCGGGGTCGGTGGCCGTCGCGAACCTGAAGGCGCGCACCGCCCGCGCGTCGCGCATCTGGGTCGAGGGCATCCACGACGCCACCCTGCTGGAGACGGTGTGGGGCCACGACCTGCGGGTCGAGGGCATCGTCGTCGAGCCGATGCACGGCATGGACGACCTCGCCGCGGCGGTCGCGGACTTCGGGCCCGCCCCGCACCGGCGGCTCGGCGTCCTGGTCGACCACCTGGTCGCCGGGTCGAAGGAGACGCGGGCGGCACAGGCGGTCGCGGGACCCGACGTGCTGGTCACCGGGCACCCGTTCGTGGACGTGTGGCAGGCGGTGAAGCCGTCGGTGGTCGGCATCCGGGAGTGGCCGGTGGTGCCGCGCGGCGTGGACTGGAAGACCGGTGTGTGCGCCGCGCTGGGCTGGGGTGAGCCCGCCGACGGCGCGCGGCGGGTGCTCGGGGCCGTGCGCAGCTTCCGGGACCTGGAGCCCGACCTGATCGGCGCCGTGGAGCATTTGATCGATTTCGTCACGGTCGCCGACTGATCTCTGGCAGGATCGGTGTCGTGGGCGCACTGATCTGGCTGATCGCCGGAGTCGCGCTGATCGCGGCGGAGGTGCTCAGCGGCGAGTTCTTCCTGCTGATGCTCGGCACCGGCGCGCTGGCGGCCGCGCTCGGCTCGCTGCTCGGTCTGTCGGTGCTGCCGGCGACGTTGGTGTTCGCGGCCGTGTCGGTGCTGCTGATCTTCGCGGTGCGCCCGGCGCTGCGGCGCCGGCTGGACCGGGCGATCGAGCACCACGCGACGAACACCGAGGCGCTCGTGGGCCGGCACGGCACCGTCGTGGCGGCGGTCCGGGGCGATCACACCGGTGGCCGCGTGAAGATCGGCGGCGACGTCTGGTCGGCGCAGGCCTACGACCACGAGCAGACGATCGAAGCCGGTGCGCGCGTGCGGATCATCGAGATCTCCGGCGCGACCGCGATGGTGCTCGCCGACGACTGAGCGCCGGGCGATACGGTGCGGCCCTTCAAGGTCGCTGGTGACCGTGGGCAGGGAGGGATCGGGGTGGATGGCACGGTGACGCTCGTCGTCGTACTGGTGATCGTGGTGCTGGTGGCGGTGACACTGATCAGGGCCGTGCAGATCATCCCGCAGGCCACCGCCGCCGTCATCGAGCGGCTCGGCCGCTACAAGGCCACCCAGCCCCCGGGGCTGACGTTCCTGGTGCCCTTCGTCGACCGCATCCGCGAGCGCATCGACCTGCGCGAGCAGGTCGTCTCGTTCCCGCCGCAGCCGGTGATCACCCAGGACAACCTGACGGTCAACATCGACACGGTCGTGTACTTCCAGGTCACCGACCCGCGCTCGGCGGTCTACGAGATCTCCGACTACATCGTCGGGGTCGAGCAGATCACCACGACGACGCTGCGCAACGTGGTCGGCGGCATGACGTTGGAGGAGACGCTGACCTCCCGCGACCAGATCAACACCCAGCTGCGGGGTGAGCTCGACGAGGCGACCGGCCGGTGGGGCATCCGCGTCGCGCGCGTGGAGATCAAGGCCATCGACCCGCCGCCGTCGATCCAGGAGTCGATGGAGCGGCAGATGAAGGCCGACCGCGAGAAGCGGGCCATGATCCTCACGGCGGAGGGGGAGCGGGAGTCGGCGATCCGGTCGGCCGAGGGCCAGAAGCAGTCGCAGATCCTCACCGCCGAGGGTGCCAAGCAGGCGGCGATCCTCAACGCGGAGGCCGACCGGCAGTCGCGCATCCTGCGCGCGCAGGGTGACCGGGCCGCGCGCTACCTGCAGGCGCAGGGCCAGGCCAAGGCCATCGAGAAGGTGTTCGCGGCGATCAAGGCGGGCAAGCCGACGCCGGAGCTGCTGGCCTACCAGTACCTGCAGACGCTGCCGCAGATGGCCCAGGGCGACGCCAACAAGGTGTGGCTGGTGCCCAGCGACTTCGGCAAGGCACTGGAGGGCTTCACGCGCATGCTCGGCGCGCCGGGCGAGGACGGGGTGTTCCGTTACCAGCCCAGCCCCGACGACGGGTCGGCCCCGACGAACCGCCCGGAGGACGACGACCCCGGCCTGGAGGGCTGGTTCGACACCCGCACCAGCCCGGAGATCGCCGCCGTCGTGGCCAACGCGGAGGCCCAGGCGCGCCAGGAGATCCCGCCGCTGGGCGCGGAGCCGCCGGCCATCGCCGCCGCCCAGCCCCAGCTGCCGCCGTCGCCCCCGCCCGGTCCCCGGCCGCCGCAGCAGGGTGCCGAGGCGCCGCAGGGCCGGCCGTCGCCGCAGCCGCGCCACGAGCAGCGTGCGCAGGAGTGGCCCGACAACGGGGAGAGCTCGGTGCCGACCCCGCCCGGCGGCTCCCCGGTGGTCCGCCCGGCCGAGCCGGGCCGCGAGCAGGGCGACGACGGCGGCCAGCAGCCCCCGCCCGGCTACCCGGCGCCGCCGCCCGCGCGCTGACCCCGGCCTCGCGGGTCAGGCGAGCGCGAACCCGAACGGCAGCTCGAGGCGGTGCGCGCGCAGCAGGTCGGCGTCGGCGAGCAGGTCGCGCGTCGGGCCGTCGGCCACGACGCGCCCGTCGTCGACGACGACGCTGCGCGGGCACAGCTGCAGCGCGTAGGGCAGGTCGTGGGTGACCATCAGCAGGGTCCGGTCCAGGCGCAACAAGGTCTCGGCCAGTTCCCTGCGCGCCACCGGGTCCAGGTTCGACGAGGGCTCGTCGAGCACCAGGATCTCCGGGTCGCAGGCCAGCACGGTCGCGAGGGCGACGCGTCGGCGCTGCCCGCCCGACAGGTGCAGCGGCGAGCGGTCGGCGTGGCCGGCCATGCCGACCTCGGCCAGCGCCGCGTCCACCCGTGCGGTGAGCTCGGCGCCGGTCACCCCGAAGTTCGCGGGGCCGAACGCGACGTCCTCGCGGACGGTCGGCATGAACAGCTGGTCGTCGGGGTCCTGGAAGACGATCCCGACGCGCCTGCGGATCTCCTGCAGGTTCGGCTTGCGCACCGGCAGCCCCCCGACGGCGACGGTCCCGGCCGTCGGGGTCAGGATCCCGTTGAGCTGCAGCACGAACGTCGTCTTGCCGGCGCCGTTGGGCCCGAGGAGGGCGACGCGTTCGCCGGGGTCGATGCGCAGGTCGACACCGCGCAGCGCCGGGGTCCCGTCGGGGTAGGCGAAGTCGAGGCCGGTGACCTCGAGCGACGCGGTCACGTCGTCACCAGCGCGGTCACGGCGACGGCCGCGGCGACGACCGGGACCGCCAGGCCGCGGGCCCAGTCGACCCGCGCCGCGGCGGCGGCACCCGCGGCCGGCAGGGTCCCCGTCCAGCCTCGGGCGAGCATCGCGAGGTGCACGCGCTCGCCGCGTTCGTAGGACCGGACGAACAGGCTGCCGATCCCGCGGGCGGTGGCGCCCGCCTGCCACAGGAACCGTGGGTCGTGGCCGCGGGCGATGCGCGCCACCCGCATCCGGCGTGCCTCGGCGGCGATGACGTCGGCGTAGCGCAGCATCAGCGTCGCGATCGTGACGACCAGCGCGGGCGCCCGCAGCCGCTGCAGGCCGAGCAGCAGGTCCCGCATCGGCGTCGTGGCGGCGAGGGTGAGCGAGGTGAGGACACCGAGGGTCCCCTTGGCGAGGATGTTCCAGGCGCCGAGCAACCCGGCGTGCGAGAGCGACAGGCCCGCCCACTCGATGCGCGGGTCGGGTCCGGTGAACGGCAGCAGCACCGCGAGCACGACGAACGGCGCCTCGATCAGGGCCCGTCGCGCCAGCCAGCCCGGCGGGATACGGGCGGCCACCCACACCGCGACGAGCAGCAGCAGGTAGCCGGCGAAGGCGGGGAACGCCTCCCGCGGGGTCGCGACGACGCAGAGCACCGTCAGGAACGCCGCGACGATCTTCACCTGGGCCGGCAGCCGGTGCACGACCGAGGTGCCGGGCAGGTACAGCGGGTGGGAGTGGCCGGCGCCCATCAGTCGGACGGGCCGCGGCGCCGGCGCAGCAGCCGGAACAGACCACCGGCGACGAGCACCGTGACCAGCACGCCCACGATCCCCGCGATCCCGACCGAGCCCGCCCCGCCGCCGACCGTGTAGTCGGCCAGCGGGCCGGAGCCGAGTGGGTGGTCGGTGGCGTGCTGGGCGACGCAGGTGCCGTCGAGCTGCTCCCCGGCCGGGGTCTCGGTGACCTCGCAGCCGTGCAGGGTGACCGTGTCGAGCCCGTCGGGGGCGGAGCTGGCGAGGTAGGACAGCCCGCCCGCGACGACGAGCGCGACGAGCAGGAACGCGACGAGGAAGCGCGAACGGCGGCGGCCGGCGGTGCTGGGGCGGCTCATGCGCCGCTCCCGTCGCCGCGGCCGGCCGGCTGCGTCACCGCGGCCGGCCGGGGCGCCGTGCGCAGCAGGTGGACGAGGTCGGGCCGGACGGCGGCGACGGCCCCGACGGTGACGGCGGTGATCACTCCCTCGCCGATCCCGATGAGCGCGTGCAGGCCGACCATGAGCGCGAACACGGTCCCCGTCGTGGCGCCCGCGGCGCCGCCGAGCGCGTACTGGGCGACGAACCCGAGCGAGGCGAGGACGGTGCCCGCGAACGCGGCGACGAACGCCGTCGCGAGCAGCCCACCGCGGCTGCGCACGGCGAACCGGCGCAGCGCGACGGCGACGCCCCAGCCCGCGAACACGCCGATCACCGCCATGTTGACGACGTTGGTGCCCAGCGCGGTGAGCCCGCCGTCGGCGAACAGCAGCGACTGCACGACCAGCACGATCGTGATGCACAGCGTCCCGACCCACGGCCCGACCAGGATCGCGACGAGCGCGCCGCCGAGCAGGTGCCCGCTCGCCCCGGGCAGGATCGGGAAGTTGATCATCTGGACGGCGAAGACGAACGCCGTGACGAGCCCGGCCATCGGCGCGGTGCGGTCGTCGAGGTCGGCCCGGGCCCGCACCGCGGCCCAGCCGACGAACAGGATCGCGACGGCCCCGAACAGCAGTGACGTCGGGGCGTTCACGATCCCGTCGCTCATGTGCATGGCGACGTGCCTGCTCACCCGGTCTCCTCACGCGTGCAACGGTCCTGGGCGGACGGACGAATCCGTCGCGATGGACAGCGAAGCACGAACCGCGGCCTTGTCGCCAGTCATGTGCGAAAAGCGACGATGTGCGACAACCGCGGATGTGCAGGACGTGGGCGCGCGGGTCAGGCGGTCGCGATGGCCACGTACTTCGTCTCCAGGAACTCGTCGATGCCCACGGTGCCGCCCTCGCGCCCGAGCCCGGACTGCTTGATGCCGCCGAACGGCGCCGCCGGATTGGAGACGAGGCCGGTGTTGAGCCCGACCATGCCGGCCTCGAGCCGCTCGGACACCCGCAGCGCCCGGTCGAGGTCCTGGGTGAACACGTAGTCGACCAGGCCGAAGTCGGTGGCGTTGGCGTCGGCGAGGGCCTGCGCCTCGTCGTCGAACACGGTGATCGGGGCGACGGGTCCGAAGATCTCCTCGCTGTTGAGCCGCGAGTGCGCGGGCACCCCGGTGAGCACGGTCGGGCGGTAGAAGTAGCCGGGGCCGTCGGCGCGCTCCCCGCCGAGGACGACCTCCGCGCCGTGCGCCACCGCGTCGCCGACCAGGTCGACGATCTTGTCGCGGCCCTTGCCGTCGATCATCGGCCCGACCTGCACCCCGTCCTCGGTGCCGCGGCCGACGGTGAGCGCGCCCATCCGGTCGGCCAGCCGCCGGGAGAACTCGTCGGCGATGCCGCGCTGCACGAGGAAGCGGTTGGCCGCCGTGCAGGCCTCGCCCATGTTGCGCATCTTCGCCTGCATCGCACCCTCGACCGCGCGGTCGACGTCGGCGTCGTCGAACACGAGGAACGCGGCGTTGCCACCGAGCTCCATCGACGTGCGCAGCACCTTCGACGAGGCCTGCTCCAGCAGCAGCCGGCCGACCGCGGTCGACCCGGTGAACGACAGCTTGCGGGCCCGCCCGTCGCGCAGGACCGGTTCGACGACGTCGGCGGCGTCGGTCGTGGTGACGACGTTGAGCACGCCGTCGGGGAGCCCGACCTCCTGCAGGATCTGCGCGAGCGCCAGCATCGACAGCGGTGTCTGCGGGGCGGGCTTGACGACCATCGCGCACCCGGCCGCGATCGCGGGGGCGATCTTGCGGGTACCCATGGCGAGCGGAAAGTTCCACGGCGTGACGAACACGCTGACCCCGACGGCCTGGCGCATCACCAGGAACCGGTTGCGGCCGTCGGGGGACACGGCGAAGCCGCCGTCGACGCGCACGGCCTCCTCGGAGAACCAGCGCAGGAACTCGGCGGCGTAGGTGACCTCGCCGCGGGCCTCGGCGAGCGGCTTGCCCATCTCGAGGGTCATCAGCAGCGCCAGGTCCTCGACGCGGGCCAGCACCGCCTCGTAGGCGCGGCGCAGGATGTCGGACCGCTCGCGCGGGGCCATCGCGGCGAACGCCGGCTGCGCCCGGTCGGCGGCGGCGAGCGCGGCGAGGCCGTCGTCGCGACCGGCGTCGGCGACCTCGCACAGCGCCTTCTCCGTCGCCGGGTCCTCGACGACGGTTGTCGCGCCGGATCCCGCAGGGCGCCAGCTGCCGTCGATGAGCAGCTGGTGGGGCACGGAGTCGACGACGGACTGTTCACGATTCGGATCAGTCATGGCCGCGATGCTGCCATCGGCCCGGGGCCCGCGCAGGACGCGCGCTGAGCAGCGGCGGACGTCACACCCACCGCCCCTCTGCCGAACCGGGCGGACTCGGACACCATGGGCCCTGTGACGCAGACCCTGACGCGGTTGCCGGCAATGGTGCCGCCCGCGGCCGAGCTCCCCGCACGCACCGACGCGCTGCGCGCGCAGGTGCGGGAGTTCCTGGCCGCCGAGCGCGCCGCGGGCGCCTGGACGCCGAGATCGGACGTGTGGCTCTCCGGCTGGGACGAGGACTTCTCCCGGCGGCTGGCCGCGCGAGGCTGGCTGGGGATGACGATCCCCACCGCGTACGGCGGGCACGGCGCGTCCCCGCTCGACCGCTACGTCGTGACCGAGGAGCTGCTCGCGGCGGGCGCACCCGTTGCGGCGCACTGGGTCGCGGACCGCCAGATCGGTCCGTCGCTGCTGCGCTTCGGCACCGAGGAACAGCGCCGGCGGTTCCTGCCCGGCATCGCGGCCGGCGAGGTGTACTTCGGCATCGGCATGTCCGAGCCCGACTCGGGGTCCGACCTCGCGTCGGTGCGCAGCCGGGCGACCAAGGTCGACGGCGGCTGGTCGCTGTCGGGAACCAAGGTGTGGACCTCCGGCGGGCATCGCGCACACGCGTTCTTCGCACTGGTCCGGACCTCGCCGCCGGAGGAGGGCAAGCGGCACGCGGGGCTCTCGCAGCTGATCGTCGACCTGCACGCCCCCGGCGTCACCGTGCGGCCCATCCCGCTGCTCACCGGCGCCCACCACTTCAACGAGGTGGTGTTCGACGAGGTCTTCGTGCCCGACGAGATGGTGCTGGGGGAGGTCGGCGCGGGCTGGGCGCAGGTCACCGGCGAGCTCGCGTTCGAGCGGTCGGGCCCCGAGCGGTTCCTCTCGACGTTCCCGCTGCTGCAGGCGCTCGTCGGCGAGCTGGCGGGTGCCGACCTCGGGGTCGCGGGACGCCGCGAGCTGGGCTCGCTCGTCGCGCGGCTGTGGTCGCTGCGCCGGATGTCGCTGGCCGTCGCGGGGTCGCTCGCGTCGGGGCAGGCCCCGGAGCTGGCGGCGGCCGTGGTCAAGGACCTCGGGACGCGGTTCGAGAACGAGATCATCGACGCGGCCCGGCTGCTGGTGACGGTGCCACCCGATCCCGGCGCGGACAGCGGGTTCGCGAGGCTGCTGGCCGACGCGGTGCTGCACGCCCCCGGCTTCACGCTGCGCGGGGGGACCAACGAGGTGTTGCGCGGCATCGTCGCGCGGGGACTGGGGCTGCGATGACACCCTCTGTGTCAACCTCAAGATCGTCAGGCTGCGGTCGGTGGGTTGAGTTGGCGGG
>NZ_BPRG01000073.1:0-6373 GCF_036984265.1 Pseudonocardia sp. D17
CTCCCCGATCACCCGCGCCTCCGGGCGCCGCACCGTGGTGCTGGCACGCTACGCCCGCAACAAACGCCTCGGCGACGCAGTGCACCAGTGGGCGTTCTGCGCACTGACGAACTCACCCGGCGCCCGCGCCTACTACGACGAACTCCGAAGCCGCAAGGTCGGCCACCACGCCGCCCTACGCCAGCTCGGCAACCGCCTCGTCGGGATCCTGCACGGCTGCCTGAAGACCCGCACCACCTACAACGAGACCACCGCCTGGGCCCACCGCTTCACCGCTGCCGCTTGACACCACTACGTCATGGGATGTCTGACCGCGGTCCGTGCCGACCCGCCGGTCGTGGTCTGTCCCAACGGGGCGGAGGCGCCCTGGCCCGTAGAGCCCAGGTATAAACGTTCCATGTGTTGCCGTCGGCAGACGGCGACCGCTACGCTGTGCCGGTATCTTGGCGGGCCCCGGCCCCCGATGCTCCCGGGAAGAAACGATTCAACCCTTGCCGACTCGGATGAAGAAGACGTGTCGTCGAACGCCTGTTGGGCGAGGGGAAGGAGACGGCGGTCGCCTGATGTCCTGCGAGGCCGAACATGAGCCCGCGGGTCGAGGTGAGAGTACTTCTGACGACATTGCCGTAGACGCCGCCAGGGTGGCGCTGTGTCGGTGATGAAGAATCGTACGACGACGTCTTCATTTCGGGCGAGCCCCGGTGGCAGTTCAGTCATAGCGCAATCGATAGTGAGGGAAAGAGTGTGCTGTACGAGGTTCGAGAGTACGTCGTCACGCCCGGTCGCCTCGAGTCGCTCATTACGAGATTCAAAGAGCACGCATTACCCCTGTTCGTCAAACATCAGATGGACCTCGTTCAGATCGGCGTGACCTCGGTGGGCGATCACTCGTTCAACGAGGTCGTCTACATGCTCCGGTTCACAGATGTCGCAGACATGGAGCGCAAATGGGGGGCGTTCGTCCATGATCCGGAGTGGATCGCCGCGTTTCGCGCGAGCGAGGCGGACGGCCCATTGGTGCAGTCGATGAGGCGTCGACTGGTCGACGCGAGCTCGTTCGGTGAGTGGTGTACGAAGAAGTGAACAGTGGTAGCAGGCGCGAGTTCCGTGCGGTACGAATCCATGGAGGCGACGGATCGACCCGGCTTTCGGTCGACGAGCTGACCGACGACGACCTGCCCTCGGGCGATGTCGAGGTCGACGTCCTCTACTCGGATCTCAATTTCAAGGACGGGAAGGTGATGGAGGCCGGCTCGTCCCTCCCTCAGTGCTTTCCCATCGTTCCGGGTATCGACTTCGTAGGAACGGTGACCCGTTCTTCGAGTCCGCTGTTCGCGGTCGGCGATGGGGTGGTGGCGAACGGCTTCGGTCTCGGGACCGATCGTGACGGGGGACTGACGCAGCGGACACGTGTTCCGGGCACCTTCTTGCTGGCACTTCCTTCGCGGCTCGATCACCGGCGCGCCGCTGCTATCGGGACCGCGGGGTACACCGCCGGGCTGGCAGTCGAGGCAATCCTCGGGGCCGGTGTGAGGCCTTCGAACGGGCCGGTTCTGGTCACCGGCGCGGGTGGCGGCGTCGGAACGCTCGCCATCGCGGTGCTGGCCCAGGCCGGCTTCGACGTCGTGGCGTCAACCGGACGGGCAGACCAACTGCGGGATTCGCTGCTCCGGCTGGGGGCGTGCGAGATCATCGACCGGCTGCCGGCCGAGGCCGGCGACGGGTTGGCGACTCCCAGCTGGAGCGCGGTGGTCGATTCCGTCGGCAGCACCACGCTCGCCTCGGCTCTGGCCGCCACCCGCTACGGAGGCGTGGTCGCCGCGGTCGGTCTCGCACAAGGAATCGATCTTCCTGCGACGGTGCTGCCGTTCATCCTGCGAGGGGTCTCGTTGGTCGGTATCGACTCCGTCTACGCCTCCGAGCACCGACGGCGGCAAGCATGGGACCGGCTGGCGAACGTGGACCACGAGCTGCTCGACTCGATCACTTCGGTCGTGGGGCTCGAGGACGCGGCGAGGGTGTCGCAGGATGTCGTGGCAGGCCGGGTACACGGTCGTGTCGTCGTCGATGTCCACAAATGAGCGACGAGGCAATGGCGGACCATCCGGTCGTGTACATCGGCGGTGAGGGGCGGGGCGGGGCGGCGCGGTCGCCGGTCTGCTCGGGGGGTCCGGTCCCCTCCTCCTGGCACCGCGAGATGCCGACGGTGGGGAGAGGGCAGCGGGTGTGGTCGTCCTGAGATCGGTGACAAGGAACGGGACGCGGCGTGCCGGCGCCGCCGACGAATGCATCTCGCGTCGACGGCGATACGCGGCGTCGGCGCCGGAAGGGCTGCGCACGAAAAGGGAGTGTCGAGCTCAGCTGGCGGTCCACGCACGATAGTTCCCGACGTCGCCCACGACTTCCTGAACAGCGCGGCCACCGGGACTTCCGAGGAGGTGTGCAATTCGCCCGAGGGCGGCTCGCGGCGTACCGGTTCTCCCGGCAGATCGACGACGTCCCCGAAGCCTGCGACCAGCAAGCGTGACGCCCTGCGCTCCGCGGAAGTCTCGACGGATGCATCGGTCGGCCCCACGGTAGAAATGGGCGAAACTCAACCGCGATGAGTCAAGAGTCTCCGGCGGGCCCCGGATGGGCGTTCGGGCCCGAAGAAGCGAGAACAGCGCGAAAGGAAGCGTACAGAATGACACAGCATCTCGGAAACGTGTTCCGCTACCAGCTCCAGCCTGAAGGGTACGAAAATCTGGAGGACGCGGGCTCGACGGTACCGACCGGTACTTACCATATCGGCACTGTCGCCGGTGCGGAGGTCGGCGTGTGGGAGGCGGAGCCGGGGCTCATCGGGGGCGTGACCGACGACGAGGTGTTCGTGGTCCTGGAAGGACGTGCCGAGGTCACGTTCGACGACACAAGGGAAACGATCCAGATCGGACCCGGCGATGTCGTACGCCTCAATAGGGGCCAGCGCAATACGTGGCGGACCCTCGAGCGACTTCGGAAGGTCTCCATCTGGTCGGCGTCGGACTCGTGACGTGGTTGTCCCGCTGCGGGCGCCGGCCGCCCGAGGCCGGGCTGACCACGATGTCGGCGGCTGACATCCGATGCCCCGTCCGGTGATCCTTGACGTGGGTGCCGGCAATGACGACGCAGTCGCGCTCACGACGGCCGCCATGCGCCCGTACGTCGACATGGTCGACGAGGTCATCGACATGGGCGGTGCGTGGAAGTCCGGAAACCGGGCACCAGCACCGGAGTTCGACATCTGCGTCGACGCCGTGGCGGCCGATGCTCTCCTCGGAACCGGCGTCGAGCGCCTCACCGTGGCTCCTCTCGACGCCACGCACGAGGTGCTCGTGACTCGTGACGACGTGCGCCGCTCGTCGAGAGCCTGAGACCGACTCCGGTCGAGTCGTCTCGACTCTCGCGTGAGTACCACATCGCATCCGGCCCTCATGGTGTAGGAATCTTTCATCTGCCCTCTCGCCGCGCGCTCTCCGTCGCGCACGCTGCCGGCGAAGCCGTTCTCGAGTCACGGAGGATGCCGTGGATGTGGAACGGTGAGCCCGCAGGACTACGGTCGGACAACCGTTGATTCCCCGACGGGCGGAGCAGGCAGCGGGTAACGCGCGTGTCGCTGTTCGCGCCGACGGCGAGCGGTTTGGCCGAATTCTCGATGACTGCTCGAGTTGTTGAACCAGGCGTCTCGCGCCGACCGAGTGTGTGTCCTTGTACTGCAACGGCGGTGAGGGCGTCTGTGCGGGGCTGACGGCCCGGTCGGCGGTGATGGTCACGCCTGGTCGGTCTTTCCGGGGACGTGGCTTTGTCGGACGCGGTGGTGAAGCTGGTCGCGGGCTGTTTCGGCCGGGTGTCGGGTGGGCCGCGCACCTGCGCGGGTTGCTGGTCGGGCTGGAGCGCACGAACGGCAGAACTGAACCCCCGCGGAGCACGCGGGGGCGGTGTCTCTGATGGGGCGCGGCGGCTGCTGCGGACTGGGACGGCGATGGGGTCCGCGACGATCTGGGCGACTACGTCCTCGATCTGGCGCCCCTCTGTCCGGCGTCGACCGTCGACCAGACCGGGTTCATGAAGACGGGCGTCCGCTGTCGGCTCGGGTGCTCCTCGCCGACGCGAGCGGCCACGGTCGGGCGTTGCTCGACCGTGAGCGCTTCTTGCGCACCCCGGACCGAGGATGCTGCGCCCGTCGCCGACGAGTCGGGTGCTGCACGAGCACGGGTGGGCCGGCGATGCTCGCCCGCGCTTACGCCGGCGGCGGCTCACGAAGGACTCGTGGGTGGATCGCCGGAGTGCGTGGCGCCACACCGCGGCACGACGGCTGGGAGCGACGTCCGGTCGGGCCGGGTGCGCTCGGGTTGCGGGTCTCCGACCGGGACCGCTGTCGCACTCACCACCGACGGCCTCCCGACGGCCTGGGGGCACTGGCTGCCGGTTCGTCGCCAGACCGAGCCGGTCGAGGGCACGACGGAACGGGAGCCGGCCTAATACCGCAGCGCCGCACCCGCAGCCACCCCGCTGCGACAGTCGGTCCGGGTCGCGCGAGCTCGGCCGGCGATCGAGGAGTGCTTCCGGACCGCGGAGACGACGCCGGACTCGGCCACGACCACGTCCGCTCCCGCCGGGACCGGCACGCCCACGTCGCCCTGGCCATGCCAGGTACCGCCTACCTCGCGGTCACCCGCGTCTCGATCACGAACGCGACGCCGAAAAGGGGCAACCGGCCATCGTCGGCTGATTCCGCTGTCGGGCGATGAGATCGGACGGCGACGCCCGCGAGCCGCCGCGCACGTCCTCGCCCCGCAGGCCTGCATCCACCACCTCGTGCACCGGTCGACGTGGCGACGCGAACGCCAGCAGCATGCTCGCGACCAGCCTTACCGGCGCGGTGGCGAACGACCGCCCGGCCGATCACTCCGCTGTTGCGGTGTCAGGTGCTGGTCGAGCGGGCTCGGCCTCCTCGAGGGCGACCCCAAGGACAGAGCCCTCGCTCCGCAGCTCGTCGTGCACAGAACAACAGCACCGCCGCTCGCGCCAGCGGGTGAGTCCGACATCGCGCTCGGTTGTGCGCGTCTGCAATGGGGGCCGGGTTGTGGCGCACCAGATGGTTGAGGCCGCGTCGGCGCACGGCTTGATCAGGGCGACCGCCTCGTCCGGGACGCCGTCTTCGAGGTTCCTCTCACCCGCGCGGGCGCAACTCCCGGAGGGAGGGATGCCCGTGTCGTTCTTGACCCCCCACGGCGAGGGACCTATGATCCCAGAATCGTTTCTATATGTGCTCGATCGACGGGAGCCATGCTACGGCTCCATGGTCGACTGAGTGCAGGTTCTTGGCGGGGAGGAGAGGTGAAGATGGAGTCGGATCGTTTCTTCATCGGTGCCCTCGACCGCCCCGTCGGGCTCGGTTCCCCGGACGTCCTCGACCCGTCGACCGCGACGCCGATCGTGACGGCGTGCAGTCGGCGACACCGCGGACGCCGATCGCGCGGCCTCCTCCACGTTCCGACCCTCCTCCGCGCCGGGCGCAGGCGGAATTCGTCGGGTGGTGGTACTGCGCCGTCCTGTGGGCCTCGACGCCGTCCTGGGCGGCACGCGTGCAGGCCCCGGTGAAACGGGCATGAGGCGGCACGACGTGACGCAGACCGACTGCGCACGAGCGGCGGACCGTGAAGGACGTGGCCGGGCATGTTCGGGTTCTCGGCGAGCACG
Organism: Pseudonocardia sp. D17; assembly: GCF_036984265.1. Taxonomy (NCBI): domain Bacteria; kingdom Bacillati; phylum Actinomycetota; class Actinomycetes; order Pseudonocardiales; family Pseudonocardiaceae; genus Pseudonocardia; species Pseudonocardia sp. D17. The sequence goes on from NZ_BPRG01000073.1 coordinate 5,722, forward strand.
GTGTCTCCCTGCTCAGCACTCCGGACCGGTCATGCCGAAGCAGCGCAACCGGGTGCTGGATGCCCGCCCGGGGCCTGGCGTACTCACCCCACGGGTCCCCGCGCGACCTCGACCGGCGTCTTACCTCCACTATCGGGATGGTCCTGCCGGAACCGGGCCCGGGCGGACATGCTCCAGGAGTGGGAGATCGAGTTGTCGACGCGAAGCCGTGAACAGGTGCGGGACAGGGCGAGCTGTACTCTGTCAAGAACCGGTTCCATCCGAACTTCCCGGCTGACGTGGGCCGGCTGGCGGCCCGGCGTCGGGCCGCCAGCGCCACACGACGAGCGGCCGCGGGTCACCCGGAAGACTGCCCGACGTCGAGGCTTGCCCGGATCGCCTCAGGTCAGCCGGGCTCGACCAGCATAGAAACGTTACGATCGTGTTCATTGTGGTTGCGCGCCTAGCTTCGACGGGCTGGGGTGAGCCAGGCTCTCCGGTGTGTGAACGGGGGCGTCCATCTGAGCGACGCTCGCGGCCGGACGATGCCAAACCGGCTCGCAACGCGCACCAAGTCCACCGGTAGAAACGACTCTCATGAAGGCGGATCGATGGGGTATCTCGACAACCTGATCATCAATACGGACAACTACAAGCACTGTCACTACCCGCT
>NZ_BPRG01000074.1:0-14501 GCF_036984265.1 Pseudonocardia sp. D17
ACAGCCTCTCAGCCGATCACCGCAGCCGGGTTACAACGCCAACGTTCTCGATCGAGGCACTAGTGGTGGCGTGGGTGTGCCGCTGGGGATTCCGGCGATCGAGCGGGAACTCGGCGCCTTGCTGCTGATTGGTCGAGACCGTCGGCGAGCCTGGTCGCGGTTCACCGTGATGCGAGCCGCTTCTCCGCTGGCGGTCTGATCACGTCCGTGCGGGTGGCGACCGACCTGGGAAGTCGACTGGCGGTCGAGGTCGTGACCGCCGTACTCGCGGTCACCCTGGCGATCCGTCGTCACTGCAGCCCGGCGGTGGCGCTGTTCCTGGCGCGCCTCGGTGAGCTCGGTTGCGAGACCATCACCAAGCACCTGCTCGCGCGGCCGCGGCCGGCACTCGAACGCGCGCTGGCGACTGCTGACGGTGTCAGCTTCCCGTTTCGTCGCGGAATCGCGTCTGCCGCCCGTCGCGGAGCAGATAGGCGCAGGGGTCACTGACATACACCAGCACGAGCCGCCCCGCCGCGGCACCCGGGATGGCAGGATCGGGCGCCCGCGCCGGGATCCTCGATCTCCCGCGCTAATGCCCAGGCCGCACAGGCACTCGAGCGCCTCCCTCTGGATCGAGATCACCGCCCAAGTCCGCGACGGCTACGACCAACGTCGCACTCCGTTGGACGTTTGGCGCGCCCTCCTCCGGGCATCATCGCCCACCTCGACCCGTCCCGGGTCTGATGCGGACAAGGTGGTGCGTGATGGTTCTGATCATCGGGCTGCTGGTGCTCTGGCTCGTCCTCGTGGTTCTAGGGTTCGCTGTCAAGTCACTGCTCTGGCTGGCGATCATCGGAATCGTGCTTTTCATTGCGACCGGCACCTTCGGGGCTGTGCGTCGGCGCAGTGCCGCGCGCTGACGGCCTCAGCGTGCAGCGTCACAGCGCAAGGGTCGGCCGGACCCGGGTGGCGGGCGAGCCGTGCGGCTCGCTACGCGACGGCATCAACGCCGATTGAGCGAGCTTGTGCTGCGTGGGGATACCTCGACGCTGCTGCCAACCGTCAACCTGATCAGCACGTCGCCCACGAGCGGCGCGATGACGTCGCGCGGATGCTCATCCGCGTCAGCGACCAGCGCGCGGTCGAGGACTCACGGATCGCCCGGTCGTCGACGACCAACACTTGCTGGGACCCGACCACATCATCTACCCGGGACCCGCGCATGCCCCGCAGCGTGCCTGAGGAAGGTGAACGGCACCCGTGCCCCGGGTCGGAGACGGGTAAGAGCCCCGATCACCGCGCCCGAACCACGTCGGCTGGTGCTTACCCAATGCTTACTCGCGATTGGCCGGTCCCGCGCATTCGGAGGCCTAACGTCGGACTCGTCACGGCGGGAACCGCCGTCGCGGTGACGTGCACCGAGGAGTTGATGTGACCACAATCCTTGCGCTCAACCCGCTCAGTGCGAACGACCTGCTGTCGTCGTTCGGGACGATCGGCATCCTCGTCGTCTTGTTCGCCGAGACCGGGCTCCTCATCGGCTTCTTCCTACCCGGGGACTCCCTGCTGTTCACCGCGGGTCTGCTGTGCGCCGCCGGTAGCGGCGCGCTGCACCTGAGCCTGCCGTGGGTGCTGCTGGCCGCGGCGGCCGGCGCCCTCCTCGGCGCCCAGGCCGGGTTCTGGCTGGGGCACCGGGCGGGGCGCGCCCTCGAGGTTCGGTCGGGCCATCCACGGCTGCTCGCAGGGATGCATCGGGCCGAGGAGATGTTCGCCCGCTACGGGCCGGCGAAGGCGATCGTGCTGGCCCGGTTCATCCCGGTGGTCCGGACAGTCCTCAACCCGGTCGCCGGCGCCCTGCGCACCCCCGCGGCTACGTTCACCATGTGGCAGGTCGTCGGCGGTCTGGTGTGGACCGTCGGTCTGGTGCTTGCGGGATATGCCCTCGGTGCGACGGTTCCCGGGATCGAGGCCTACCTGTTGCCGGTCATCGGGCTGGTCATTGTCGTGTCGCTGCTCCCAATAGCGGTGGAGCTCCGTCGGGAGCGCCGGCGGGTCCGAGCCAGCGGCTGAGGTGCTCGACGAGGCGATGGGACGAGATGGAGTGATGACGTGGGCATCCGAGGGGCGGATCGAGCCCGGCGCCCGGCGGTCCGTCCCGCGAGCGATGCTCGACGGGCTGAGGAACGCGTCGGGCACGCGTATGCGGCGACCTTCCGCGACGAACTGGCCGCCCTGACATCCGACCTGAGGTGTGGGGACGCTCGCCGTTCGAAGGGTTCCCAACCTCTAACCACCTGCTGGTGAGGCCCGTACCAGCACGTCCATAGCGTCTATGGCATGAACGGTGTCACGGTCTCCCGCCCCACCGCCGCGAACGACCCCGGACAGCCCTCCGCCCCGCAACCCACGGGCAACCGGACGCCTTCCCGGCGCGCGGCCAGGACCGGGTGGCGCCGGCGGCGCCGATGGGTCGGACTGGCCATGATCGCTGTGCTCATCCCCGTGGCGACCTCCTACGTTCGGGCGCTGGTGTATCCGGGGAACGCGTCGTTTCTCGTGCGGACCGTGGAGTGGGTGCGTGACCACGGGGGCGCTCCCGTGGTGAACCTCGCCGAGAACGTCTACTACCGCTTGCACGCACCCGCCGATACGGCCCCGGACTCCCGTTCCCTTCCGGTCGTCACCACCGACCCCTCGCGGCCGATCACTATCGCGCCGGTCGCACCGCTGATCACTCCCGCGCTCGCCGGCGAGGGTGTCTGGACCCCGACTCAGGCGATCCCGGGGCACGCCGCGTCGGTGCTGACGACGTTCATCCGCCCCGATCCCGCCCATGCCAGCGTCGTCGCGGGCATCGCGCGGTTCGACCAGCGCACGGTCAGCACCCGACTGATCCCGGGCACCCGGGAGCCCAGCGGGCGGGGCTGGCCTGAGGCCGGGCGCGTCCCGGCGGCCTCCCGCCCGACCCTGCTGGCCACGTTCAACTCCGGGTTCAAGATGAAAGACGCTAACGGCGGGTTCTCCGCCGATGGCCGCACCCCGGTTCCGTTGCGCGACGGCGCGGCGTCGGCCGTGATCGACTCCTCCGGAGTCGTTCACATCGGAGCGTGGGGCCGCGACGTCGGCGCCGGCCCCGACGTCGTCGCGGTCCGCCAGAATCTCGATCTGATCATCGACCACGGTCAGGTCGTGCCCGGTCTCGACATCAACGGCGGCGGGCAGTGGGGTTCGGCGAGCAACCAGCTGCAGTACACCTGGCGGTCCGGCCTCGGCGTCACGGCGCACAACGACCTGGTCTACGTCGGCGGCGCCGGCCTGACGCTGGCAACACTTGCCGCTGCGCTCACGCAGGCCGGCGCGGTCACCGGCATGGAGCTCGACATCCACAACCAAATGGTCGACATGTTCACCTACGACCACACCGCTCACCTGCCCGCCCAGCTCGTCGGCACCCCTCTGCTGCCGACGATGCCGGGCCCGGTCGACCGCTACCTGCAGGCCGACCAGCGGGACTTCTTCGCACTGACCGCGCGGTGAGCACGATCGCGCTGCTCGCGGCACAGGACGCCCTCGTCCTCGCCGCCGTGATCGTCCTCATCGCGCTTGCGTACGCCCGCAATCCCCTTTTCGTGCCCGCCGTGAGCGCAACAGTGCTGTTCGGCGCGCACACGGTCTTGTCCTCGATCGTCGCGATGCACGGTCTGGGGCCGCTCGGGCCCGACACCGTTGTTCTGACGTGGATCATGCAGGAGCGCTCTGCCGCGGCGACGACGGCGATGTCAGTGGTATCGGCGGCGGGCGGCACGCTCGGGATGGTCGTGGTCGCCGTGGCCACCTGCGCCGTGCTGCTGTGGCAGCGCCGCATCCGTGCCGCGGCCGTGGTCGTCGTGGCCCTGGGCGGTGCCGGGGTACTGGTCGTCGTGGTCAAGAACCTCGTTGCCCGGCCACGGCCGCCGCAGTCCTGGCAGCTCGCGGCGGAGAGCAGCTACTCGCTGCCCTCGGGGCACGCCCTGAGCTCTACGGTCGTCCTCGGGATCGTGGCAGCGGTCGTGGTCACACGCACGACACGCACGCTCATCCGATGGACCACGGTCGCCCTCGCGGCCGGGGCCGTGGCGGCCATCGGCGTCAGTCGGCTCTATCTCGGGGTGCACTGGCCCAGCGACGTGCTCGACGGCTGGCTGCTCGGCGGTGCGTGGCTGACGGTGTGCGTGGGCGCGCTCTTCCGCGTCGAGCCTTCCCCGGGGGAGGTGGCCGCCGCGGACCCGCTCATTCCACTCGGCTCGATCCCGGCGCACGAGGACCGGCCGCCCGCCCGCAGGTGAGCAACGACGGCTCTCGCGGCAAGGTGGAGGCAAACACTGCTCGCCCCGTCGAACCCTTGCACTCCGGCCACCCCGCGATTGCCGAACGCTTGCCCGCGGGCTCGCACACTCCGGTCATGTCGACGACGAGCTCGTTGCACCGCAGGCAGTCCCAGACGAGGCGCGGCGGCGGGGAGGCGGGCGGCTGTGTCCTTCTCACCGGCGCGGAGTACACCGGCGGCCTGGCCGCACTTCGCGGGCTGCACCGGGCCGGCTACCGCACGTGGGTCGCCACCACGGACCCGCACTCCTACGGGGCGCTCTCTCGTGCCGCGGCGGGGGTGATCCCGATCCTCGACCCCCGCGTCGATCCCGACGGCTTCGCGCACGGGTTGGCGGCCGCGGCGACCCGAATCGGCGCGACCGTCGTCCTGCCCGGCACCGAGGCTGGTCTGCTCGCCCTCGCCGACCGTCGCAACCTCTTTCCCGCTGGTGTCGCGGTCGGCGCGCCCGAGACGGCTCTCGTCGCCGCCGCGTGCGACAAGAGCCTGCTCGACTCACACGCCCGCTCCGCCGGGTTCCTCGTCCCGCCGACCGCCGCCGTCACCCTCTCCGACCTCGACGACGGTGACGGCGGGGTCCGCTTCCCCGCTGTCGTGAAGCCACTGCGGTCGGAGATGACCCGCGACGGTCGCCTCGAGCGCATCGAGGTCGCCCGGGTGGCGGGACTAGACGAGTTGGTCACGGCGTTGCGCGACCTGCCGGATCAAGCCGGACTCGTGCAGCCCTATCTGCACGGCCGGATCCGCACCGTGAACGGCGTGGCCTGGGAAGGACGGGTCGTCACGACCGTGCACAAACGTGCCGAACGGACCTGGCCCCGCGACTGCGGCGTCGTCTGCTTCGCCACCACCGTCGCGCGCGACCCGGCCCTCGACGAGGCGGCCCGGGCGTTGATGGCGAACCTGCGCTGGAGCGGTCTGTTCAACATCCAGCTGATCGAGTCGGCGTCCGGGCCGTTGCTCATCGACCTCAACCCGCGCGTGTACCACTCGCTCGCGCTCGCGATCGCCGCCGGGCCGAACCTGCCGGCGATATGGGTGGACCTGCTGCTGGGCCGGACCCCGGCCGTCGTCGACTACGAGCTCGGCCGCACGTTCCGCGCCGAGGACGACATATACGCCGTGCTCAGCGCGCGCGACCGTGGGGTGGGCTCCGCTGTCTCCGAGCTCAGGCCCCGCCGGGGCACGACGCACGCAGTTCTGGACCGTCACGACCCGCGACCGACCCAGGCGCTGGTCGGCCGGGTTGTCTCCGGTCTCCGAAGGAAGATTGCCGATCGCCGGCACGGGTGAGCCCTCCGGACGACGGCAACCGTCTCCTGTCGGTCGAGAAATCGCCCACCCGAGCCGCCGAGGCGTTCGACCCCCAGGGGGTCCCGGTCTCGGTCAGGCCGACACGTGGTTGTCAGCCGACCAGGAGCAGCACCACCGTGAGCAGCGCGGCGATTCCGACCCCGACCACGAAGCTACCTGCGCCGACGAGCACGCACAGGCGCAGAAAGGCAGATGCGTAGCGCCGCAGTCGTGTCATCACCCGGCCCCCGATCCATCGCCACCGCGTCGCAGTGGTCCCGACGCCATCCCTCCCGACGGTAGGTCCGGGTCTGTTCGGAGTCGGGTAGCTCGATGCAAGCGCCGGGTAAGGAATCTCCAGGCCACGGGAGGTCCCCGCCGAGCCTCGCCCTTGACCTCATCACTCGGCTGCCCGCATCGCCGGGAGGACACCGCCCGCACCGGGCGCGGTCGCGACGAGCAGAGTGAAGGTGGCCGGGCGTGCCCGGCTCAAGGTGAGCCGCCCACCCTCGGCCTCGGCCAGGCTCCGCGCCAGCGCGAGACCGATGCCGTGCCCACCTGTCGGGCGAGGCCCATCGATGCCCGCGGAGCGCCGCGCGAACAAAGTCGTCGGCGGCATCAAGATTCCTGGTCCTTCGTCGCTGACGTCGACCGCGAGCGCACCCGCCGCGTCCCGGACGTCAACGGTGACCGTTCCCCCGCCGTGCTGTAGCGCGTTCTCCAGCAGCACGGCGAGAACCTGACGGATCGCTGCTTCGGATGCGCTCGCAGGCAGAAGACCCTCCTCCGCCCGGACCAGTAGTGTCCTGCCGCGCTCGACCAACAGCCGCCGCCACGGCTCGACGACGTCGGCGACCAGAGACACCATGTCGACCGTGCCGCGTCCGGTGCGGATGTCGCGGGCGAGGGCGAGCAGGTCCTCGACCGTGCGCTGCAGGCCGTCGGCCGCATGCACTGCATCGTCGATCGCCGCGCGCAGGTCGGCCTCGGGATCGTCGAGCGCGGTCTCCAGGCTCAGCCGGAGCCCGGCGAGCGGGGTCCGCAGCTGGTGCGAGGCGTCCGCTGTGAACGCCCGCTCGCGCGCGACGAGGTCCCCGAGCCGGTCAGCGGTGGTGTCCAGATCGGCCCCGACGGAATCGATCTCGGGGATCCCCACCCGCTGGGTCCGCGCAGTGAAGTCTCCCGCTCCGAGCAGGCGGGCAGTCGTGGACAGCTGTTCCAACGGGCCGGCCAACCGTCCGGCCTGACGGCGAGCGACGATCCACACCGCCGCGAACGCAGCCAGCGCGAACGCCGTCATCACGGCCCATACCAGGCCGATCTGCAGGTAGACCTCCGTGCCGGAGGCAGCGACGCGGATGACGCCCGCGCGCGGGTCATTCCCGGTCACGGCAAGGGCGACGACGCCGTCGTCGGACGTGATCTGCCCCGGGTTGGCGAGTGCGTCGCGCACCGGCGGGTCCGCGGTGGCCGGTCCGGTTCCGAGGATGCGCGTGCCACTCGTGTCGTAGAGCGCGACGTCGGCTTCCTCCGCGACGGTCGGTAGCTCCAGCGGATGCGCGCCCGCGATGTCGACCGCGACGGTCAACGCCGAGACGGTCGCCACCTGGTCGAGCTCGCTGCGCTCGCGATCGACCAGGTACTTGGCAGCGATCGCGGCCAGCGGGAGCCCGAACAACGCGATGGCCAGAACAGCCGCGCCCAGGGTGAGGACGACGATACGACGGCGCATCAGGCGGGCGGATCGAGCCGGTACCCGTGGCCGCGCAAGGTCACGATGGTCGGCATGCGCACCGACCCGGCCGAGGCCAGCTGCCGGCGGATCGAAGCGACGTGCACGTCGAGGGTCTTCGTGGAGCCGAACCAGTTCTCGTCCCAGACCTCGGCGATGAGGACATCGCGACTGACCGCAACGCCAGGATTCGCCGCGAGCCGCGCGAGCAGGTCGTACTCCCGAGGACGCAGGTGGAGCTCCCCGCCGTTGACCGTGACGCGCCGGCTCGCGACGTCGAGAACGAGGTCTCCGAGCTCGGTCGGGGGCTGGTGGCCTCCCGCCTCGGCACGGCGGAGATGCGCGCGCACCCGCGCGTGCAGCTCACCGAGCCGGACAGGCTTGACCAGGTAGTCGTCCGCGCCGGACTCCAACCCGAGGACGACGTCCATCTCCTCGTCACGCGCGGTCAGCATGACGATCACGGCATCGGGCAGGGCGGGCCGCAGCTCGCGGCAGACCGCGATGCCGTCGAGATCCGGGAGCCCCAGATCCAGCAGAACCAGATCGAACGACGCCCGCGCCCCCTCACGGACAGCGGCCCCACCATCCTGGGACCAGACAACCTCGTGCCCGTGGAGCGTCAGGCTGCGCGCGAGCGCGCCCCCGATCGTCTTGTCGTCCTCAACCAGCAGCAACCGGGCCACGAGACCGACTCTAGGACGGGCGCGAGCACCGATTCGTAGGAAACGGGCGTGCTTACCGAACGCTTACCCCTGGTTGGCCGGCCCCGGTCCCGGTCGCGCGGCCGAGCTCGTCGTTGCCGGCAACGACCGTGCCGCCACGGCGTAGGCCGGGAACACCAGACGGTCGTCGAGGTCTCGGCGACGGCAGCCGACCGAGGCAGACGAAGATCGCCCTGCAGACGAAGGCCCGAAATCGTCGTCCACAGCCGATCGAGCGCGCATCCCGCGGCACCGCGCGGTCCGCGCCCGGAAGCCTCGTCGGCCGACCACGTGTCGGTGGTCCGGGAGATGGTGTCCTTGCAGACCTTCGCCCCGTAGACCTCGGCGAAGTGCGCCGCCACCGCCCGGGGGGGGCTGACCACCGGGGAGGTACGGCGACAGAGCCGGCGCGCCCACGCGCAATCCTTGAGCCAACGTGAGGTTTGTCAGCGGCCGTCGCAATCGGAACTGAATGAAGGTCGTCGCCGAGCTGGGCTTCAAGAAAGTTGATGGCCGAGATTGCGCCGCCGCAGCGTCCTACTCACACGGGCGCACCCCTTTTGGCCCGTAGGTCTTACCGGCGGGGCGACGCACCAGGTGGCTTGCGTCTGCGGGAGGGGGGTCGTGGGTTCCGCTGCGGCGGAATCCCCGGCATCGTTTCCTCGTCGAGCTCGCCGCCCGTGCGATAGGTGCCGCTGGCAGTACGTGCAGGATGGGACGGCGACGACGTTGGCTGGTCCTGAGGGCTTACACGTCGATCCAGCAGTACGCGCAGTGGTTCGTTGTCGCCGCGATGCGCAGCCTGTGAGACCAGGATGTTCTCCTGCTGGTCCAGGCCCTGCCAGGACAGCTGATATCCAGCGGCGCGAGCCAGCTGGGCCACGAAGGCCCGCTGGGCACGGCCGTTTCCCTCGCGGAACGGGTGTAGCGCGTTGATGTCGGCGAGCACGTCGGCAAGCCCGGCGACGAACGCGTCCCGCCCTAGTCCACGCAGGTGGCCGTTGCCCGCGAGCCGGCCGAAGATGTCGTCGGCAAACGCAGGGATGTGCTGGGGGAGGCAGAACAGGTCCTGCTTGGCGATCGTCACGGTTCGCAGCTGGCCGGCCCAGTCGTAGAGGTCGGTGAACAAGAAGCGATGGAACGCCTGTAGGTGTGCCAAGTCGTAGGCGCCGGGCAGCGCGCTTTCGGCGAGCTGCACCAGCCGTAGCGCGGTGACCTCGGCCTCGATCCGATCGAGTTCGTCCTGGTCAGAGATGCCGAGCACGTTGCGCAGGACGCCGGTTCGTGGATCGGTGTAGGGGTCGTCGGCCACTGCAGGTCGAGTTCAGCGTCGGTACGGCGCCAGCGCTTGGGCGAGGGCCTCCTCGGGGCTAATGCGACCGTCGGCAACCGCCGCGAGCCGGTCGAGACCTTCCGGGCTCGGCTCGAGCCCCTCGGCGCGGACCGATGCCAGTGCCTCGGTAACGGCGTGGCGACGGGCTTCGGCGAGCCGGTGCAGCTGCTCATACTGCTCGATCGACATCAGGACTGCCTCCGGTCTGCGGTGGGACCCGACGAAGACGGGCCCGGCACCGGGCTCGGCCACACGCTTAACCACCCCGGCGAGTTCGGAACGGAGCTCGCGCATGGTCAGGACCTTCAGGGGGCCGTCCACCGCCTCAGGCTAACACACTTGTGTACACATTTCCGGCGGCAGCCCTCGTCCGCGTGCCGGTACGCAAGGAGGCGCTGAGGACGCCCTGCTGAGGGCGCCTTGCCGATCAGCGCTGGTCCGGGTCCTCGTCGTTGCGTCCGGACGGATCGCCAGCTCGGTCGAGTTCGTCGCTGAACTCGGCCTGTTGGTCCTGGTGGCGCACCCGGTGCTTGGCGAGCTGCTCCTCGTGGCGAGCATGGGCATCGGCGAGACGCTGCTCGGCGTACACGGCGGCGGTGGCAGCAGCATCGCGTAGGGCCTCGATCTGCGCCGTCGCTGCGGCGATTTCGGCGCGGGCGGTGGCGGCGCGTTCGTGCTAGGTCGCGCGCCTCCTCGCGGGCCGCAGTGTGTTGTTCGGTGAGCGACACGATGGTCAGTTCGTCGCGGGCGATGCGCTGTTCGGCCAGCTCGGTGCGGCGGCCTTGTTCGCCCAGTTCGCGGCGCTCGGTCGCCAACGCGGCGCGGGCGTCATCGCGGGCCTCGGTGAGGTCGCGCACCTGCTGCGTCGCGGCGGCGAGTTCGATCCGGATCTCGTCGCGTGCGGCCTCGGCCGCCAGGCGTCGTGTGGCGAGGCGTTCGATCTCGCTTCGAGCGTCGGACAGGGCCGCGGCGGTGGCCTCACCCTCGTTCTCTGCGGTCGCGCGGGAGGCGCGAAGTTCGGCCAGCTCGCCGGCGAGCGATGCAGCCGCCCGTTCGTGCTGGCCGCGCTGCTCGCAGGCCTCGTCGCGCTCGGTCAGGGCCTGGCCGGCGACATACTCGACGTCGGCCTGGGGCGAGCCGGGCCGCGTCGGCGGTGCGCTCGGCCTCTTCGGCGCGGGCGAGCGCGTCGTCAGCGGCGGCCTCGGCGGCGTCGATGCGGCTGCAGGCCTCCCGCTGCACGGCGTCGACTTCCGAACCGCGAGCGCCTCCGACGCGGCGTCCTCGTACGGGTCCGAGGCCTGCGAGGCCGCCGGGTGGATTCGGGGTCGGCAGCGATGTGGATCGCCTCGACGAGCTGTGTGATCAGCGGCTGCAGTTGACGGTCGACCAGGTTGCCGAGCTGCTCGTGCAGCTTCGCGGCGGTGGCGCGGACCTGGGTGACGGGGCGCAGGGGAGTGGCACCTACGGCCGGCGCGGACGGCTGGCTGCCCGGCTCGGGGACGGTGACCATGCCGTTGACGACCCGGTGCGCGGTGTAGGCGACGTGCCGGAGGCCGTCGACGGTCTGCTGGCAGTACTTCGGCTTGCGGCCCACGCCGGCGTACTCCATGACGTTCGGGCAGCGGCCCGGCATCGGGAACTCGCACGCGATCAGCTGAGGCTGCGGCACGCCGGCGTCCGCCGCATTGGTCTCGGTCACGCGACGAAACGAACAAGATGCATAGCATTTCGTCAAGTATAATCGCATAGCACTTTATTGTTACGCCATGCAATGCTATATACCGATCCACAAGATAATGCCACTTATCTTGTAGTTCGAGACCGGCGGCCAAGGGACGCCCCCCGTCGCCGGCGGAGGAGAGTCGAGGGGCCCTCCCGCAGGGGCATCGAGCGCCATCACCTGTTCCCGAAGGCCTTCCTCAAGCGCACCGGCATCGGCGAGACCAAACGGGTCAACCAGATCGCCAACATGGCCCTGGTCGAGTGGAGCGACAACATCGATATCTCCGACCAGCCCCCCACCGAGTACTGGCCCGCCCAGATCGCCCAGAGAGGCATCAGCCCGCAGCGGCTGGCCCAGCAGTGTTACTGGCACGCGCTCCCACCGGGCTGGGAGAGCCTGCGCTACGAGGAGTTCCTCGAAGCCCGCCGCGGTCTCATGAGCACCGTCGTCCGCGACGCCTTCACCACACTCGGCGACCAGACCTACGACCCGACCTACCCCGCGCCAGGCCCAGTCCTCGACCCGGTGCTACCAGGAGGCCGGACCGTGACCCTCGCCGACCTCGTCAGGGCCGACCTCCTCCCGGAAGGCACCGTCCTGTCAGCGGCCGGTGACAGTGAGATAACCGCGACGGTGCTCGCCGGCGGGCAGATCCGCGTCGGCGGACAGACCTACGACAGCCCGTCCGCGGCAGCCACCAACGCCAGCGGCGGGTCCCGCAACGGCTGGACCTACTGGATCGCCGATCTCGCCGACGGACAGTTCAGCCTGGCCAGCCTCCGCGAGACCTCCCTCAACTCCGCCGAGCCACAGCGCTAATCACCGGATTTCCATCCAGTCACGCCTGAGTCCTGTCCTCGCTGGCCCGAGACCGCCTGAGGCCGCGCTAGCCGACCTCGCCCGACTCGGCGAGGTAGGAGGCCACCGCGTAGGTGGCGTGGCGGTCGAGGTTGTGGCGGGCCCGGTCGTAACGGCGGGTGGTCCGCGGGTCGGCATGCCCGGCAGCGTCCTGGACATCGCGCAGCTCGACCTTCGCGTCCAGGGCGGTGGTGACGAAGGTGTGCCGCAGGCTGTGCGGGCCGATCCGGTCCGCCGAGGCGAGGCCGGCGGTGCGGGCGAGGCGGCGGATCAGCCGCCACGCCGCCGGACCGTCCATCCGCCGCCCGCTCCGGGTGATGAAGATCGGCCCCGCATCCCGACCATCGAGGTAGGCGTCCAGCGCTCGGGCGGTCGGCGCCGCCAGCGCCGCGGTGGCGGCGCGGCCGCCCTTGCGGTGCAGGCGCAGCACCCGGTGCCCGCGTTCGGTCTGGAGATGTTCGACGTCGCGGGAGAGTGCCTCGTCGATGCGTAACCCGTTGTGCAGCAACAACGTGACCAGCGCTGTCGCGCGGGGCCCGTCCGCCTGGGCGGCCGCGAGCAGCGCGCGTTGCTCGTCGCGGTCGAGCCCGGTGCTGGGGGAGTCGGACTCGACCCGGGGCCGCCGTACCCGGGTCACCGGTGAGGACGCGATCAGACCGTCGTCGACGGCGTAGTCGTAGAACCCGGCCAACGCGGCGAGCCTGCGCGCCACGGTCGACGCCGCGGCCGGTCGCCCGGTCCGCGGCCGCGGCGCGGCGAGGGCGGTGACGTAGCCGTCGAGGTGCACCCGGCGGACGGCGAAGACCTCGACCCCGACCTCGTCGCACCAGTCGAAGAAGTCGGTGACGTCGCCGGCGTAGGCGCGGCGGGTGTGCTCGGAACGGCAGCTCAGCAGGAACGCCGCCAGGACCCGATTCCGCCGGTCCCGCGCATGCTCGACCTCCCCGGCCGCCACCGCCACGACGCTCGTCCCGGTGGGGGGTGCGTCGTCGTCGCGCTGCTCGGGCCCACCCACGCCGGAAACCGTAACCGAGCAGCACGCGAACCCCACGGAGGTCGAGCTGGTGTCAGGTGCTGGCGTCCCAGCCGGCACCGCGGAGCATCGCGAGCGCCTCGATCTTGTCGCTGAGGGCGTCGAAGTCGATGGGGGACAGGAAGACCTGCACGTGCGGCTCGCCGGCACGGGCGTCGGCGTGCCAGACGGTGCGCTCGACGACCAGCGGATCGGGGTAGGACGCCACATACATCTCCGCGCCAATCGACGGGCGGCCGGCATCTCCACCAGCCGGGTCAGATGGATCAACGGGTCCTCGGCGGCCATGACCTCCTCCAATGAGCTGGCTGCCGGGCCTCGGGGATCGCCGTGGTCGGCGGCGTGTGCCGGCGCCTGCGCCGCCATTCTCAAGGCCGTGCGACGAGCTCCACCCGGACCATGTTCGCAGTCTGCCTCAGGACCTGGTCGACGCCAGCGAGGTCACGCTCGTGTCGCTCACCCGTCTCGAGGGGAACCCCGTCCTCAGGACCGCAACTTAGTAGTGCTCCGTGGTGATCTTCTTCTTCGGACCCATCTTGTGCCACATGGTGATCGGCAGCCACACACAGAGGCCCCACACTCCTCCGGTGATGATCGTGAGGAACAGGTGCAGGCCGTGGCTCGTCGATTTGCGCTGCTTCGTGACCGAACGGCTCGGGCCGATGTTGCCGACGTTCACGACTGCTTGCTGCGCGCCTGCGGCGGCGTGAATCGACGGCACCGGCTGCGGCGCGTGAGCGGGCGATGGGGGACGCTGCTGCGGCAGCGGCTGTGTGAAGTCCGCCGGCTGCACTGGGTACAGCGGGCCACGTTCCACGGATCCGTAGGGGGCGAGGGCGTCGCGGCGGGGGGCGGTCTGCGCGTGGCGGTCAAGCTCGCGGGGAGACGTCACACAGACAAGACGTCGCAGAAGCGCATCGGTTGCGCGATTCGTCCTCCTTCAGGCGGATTCGTGTTGGGCAAGATGGCTGCACACGGCGCCGTCCGCCCCCTGGAAATGCAGCCGAGGTGGCTGACCGTTCGGTAACGCCCGTCTTGTCGATGGCGACGGTTGTGTGTCGGGTTCGAGCCGGGGATCGGGAGCGTGGCGTGCAGGCAGAAGCTGTGGACGAGGCCGTCGGCGACGTCGTTGACGACATGCAGCTCGACCCCGACGAGGTGATCGTGCTGACCCTGTTGCAGCAGCTGATGCTCGGCCGGGACCTGATCGCGGAGAAGAACGCCACCCGAGCCGCGGCCAAGCAGCAGTTCCGCGACGAGTTCGGCCACGCCGCCGCCCAGGCCCACTGGACGCTGGGACCTGGCCTCCCGGAGTGGGCCCGCGAGGCCGCGGCATCGATCGCGGGACGTGTCCCGGCGCACCAGCGTGGCCCGATCGAGGACGCTGCGCCTGTGTTCGGTGCCCGCATCGGGCGTCGCTCACTGGTGCACCCTCCTTGTGTCCGAGTCGGATCGTTGATCCAGGATTCGGGCGCAC
>NZ_BPRG01000075.1:0-14940 GCF_036984265.1 Pseudonocardia sp. D17
GCCAACCGCAACCGAGCCCTCGGACGAGCAGCCTGACCCGAAGGTTGACAGAGGATGTCTCATCCGTAGACCTCGTGTTCGTGCTCGATCTCGACGGGGTCGGCGCGGAAGCCGTGGTGGCGGGCGAGGCGTTCGGCGCCTGCCCGGTAGGAGCGGGCACGGCCGATGACGTCGCCGTGTTCGGTCTCGACCAAGTAGGCGCCGTCCTGGCGGACGATGGAGCCGGAGAAGTCGGCGGCGCCGCAGGTGACCAGGCCGTGGCCGGGGCGGACGACGTCGACGTGGACGAGGACCCGGTCCCCGGGTGCGGGTCCGGTGGTCGCGGTGGCGGCGACGTCGACGAGGGTCGCTTGCTCGGGTTCGGGGCGGCCGTCGAGCTGGACCGGTATCCGGGCGCCGGGGACGAGCCGTCCGGCGGCGAGCAGGTGGTGCACGGTGGCGGCTTCGTCGGGTCGGGTGGGGATGGCGAACTCGGCGGCGCGGGTGCCGATCGCGCGGGTGTGGACCTTCTCGGCGATGCCGACCAGGACGTAGCCGGGGTCGTGGGCGTCGCGCAGGACGTGGTCGGTGAGGTCGTCGTCGAAAAGCAGCGCTTGGCCGGCCGATTCGCTCTGGTGTGCCGGGCGGCGGGTCATCGGGTCCACCACCAGCTGTGACGGGCCTCAGTCGACCACTCGGCGGCCAGCGCGCGGGTGGCTTGGATCTCGATGGCGACCGCGGCGAGCGTGATGCCCCAGAACCAGCCCGAATCGGTGCCGAGGAACAGCCAGCACACCCCGACGGCGACCGCGAGCGCGGCGGTGAGTTTGAGCCAGGTGAGCGCGGCCCATCCTGTGACGGCCCACATCAGGCCACCCCTGCCGGTGCGCAGGTGTCGGCCAGCTCGTCGATCTCGGAGTCGAGGACGTGTGCGGCGCGGAAGCGGACGGGCAGCCGGGAGCGGGTGTCGATGACGAACCCGATGCCCGCGTGTTCGGGGTCGCCGGGAATCTCGTCGGCGAGTGCGCCCCGTTCGCGGGCGCCGTCTCCGAGGACCATGTCGACGTGGGAGGCGGCGGTGACGCCGAGGCAGATGCGGGTGGGGAACAGCTCGCGGACGTCGACGACGTCTTTGGACGGTTCCTGCACGTAGCCGATGACGGTGCTTAGGCAGGCGCGGCCTTGGGTGAGGATTTCGGCGAGCAGGCGCAGGGCGTCGCGGACCTGGGCGCGTTCGCCGTAGGCGGTGAGCATCGCGAGCTCGTCGACGACGACCAGGTCCAGGGGGTGCTTGGTTGAGACGTCGAGGCGGCGTAGGCCGTTGTCGCGCATGTGGTTCTGGCGGGCGCGCATGTCGTCGCGGGCCTCGGTGAGCAGGGCGAGGGCGTCGTCCATGGTGGTGGCGTAGCGGTGGAACAGCGGCACGCCGCGGGAGGTCTCGGCGCCGCCCTTGAGGTCGATCACCCGGACCCGGACCAGACCGTCGCGGATCGCTGGGCCGAGCGCGCGAAGCGGTGCCCACAGCAGCGAGCCCTTGCCCGCGCCGGTGGCTCCGGCGACGAGGACGTGGGTGCCCAGGACGGACAGGTGGAAGGGGCGGCCGTGTTCGTTGTCGCCGACGTCGAGGGCGCGCAGGTCGATCTCGGCGCTGTCGGTGGGGATCGGTGGTGCGGGGATGGTGTGGGTGAACGGCATGGTGTGCTCGACGACGAGGGCGAGCAGGCCGGGGCGCAGCCGGGTCACGGCGACGCGGTGGGCGAGCAGGGCGTCGGCGAGGGCTTCGGTGCGCTGTTCCCAGGTGCGCAGGTCCTGGCCGCGGGCGAGGCGGACGTAGAGGGTGTCGATCGAGCGCGACGACGACCGCACCCGGACCAGGCGGGGGGCGACGAGGCGGCCGGTGTGGTGGTTCTCCCGGGCGAGCCCGCAGTCGGAGAGGACCCCGGACCAGCGGCGGCCGCGGTAGCGGGTCCAGCGTCGCCAGCAGGCGCGCAGCCGGGGTCCGGCGGTCTGGTCGAACGAGGCCGGGTGCAGCCGACCCCAGACCGCGACCGACCCGACGAGCACCGCGACGGTGACGAGGGTGGGCACCCAGCCGACGAGGACCGCAGCGGCGAGGACGGCGGCGGGGACGAGCAGGAACAGCGGGTGGCGGGCGAGCCAGCCCAGCGCGCGGAACTCGCCACCGGCGGGGCGGGTGGTCCGACGGCGGATGTGGTCGCGGCGGTGGGGTCGGTGGGTGCGGTGGTCGGTCTCGACGAACATGACGGCTCCTCTCGTGCGGGTGGGGTCAGGCGCCCTTGCGGATGGCGAGCTGTGCGAGGCGCAGGCCCTCGGCGACCCCGGAGCGCCAGGCCAGCTCGGTGGGGACTTCGCGGTGGTCGCAGTGCAGGAAGCGGCGGCGCTCGCGCTCGAGGCGACGCAGGAGCCGGCCGATTCCGGTCCCGGGCCGCTGCGGGCGGTGGAGCGGGTGGGGGTGGGTCAGACGCATGACGGGCTCGCTTCCTGGTCGAGGCGGTCGGTCGGGCAGGTGGGGCAGGTGCCGGTGGCGTCGCAGGCGGGGCAGTCGGTGCCGTCGTCGGCGCCGGGGTGGCTGTCGGGCGTGGTGCCGTAGCCCTGGCAGAGGTCGCAGTGACCGGTGTCGGCGCAGTCCTCGCAGGCGCGCATCGGTGCTCCTGGTGCTGGTCGGGACCTGTTTTCGGGCAGGGGGTAGCCACTGCGGACTTGCTGGAATTCGAGAAAGAGGGGGTCGGCTACCCCCGTGCCCGAGAAGCGGTCAGGCGGCGGTGGGACCGCTCGCGGCGTCGAGCTGGTCGACGACCTCGGCGAGCAGGTCGCGCAGCCGGGCGAGGTCGGCCCGGTCGGCGTAGAGGGTGACGTCGACGTCGCGGCTACCCAGCCGGACGGTGGCGCGACGGTCCGCCGGGTAGAGGCGCGGGGTGAAGCTGGTGGAGGAGAAGAGGTGGACCGACGTCGTCATCACGACGGCGGGAAGGTGGGCCGGGCGGGTCACTTGTCGCCGCGCGGTGCCGGGGTGGGGGCGTGCTTGAGGCCCATCGCCCGCCAGGCGAGCCCGGAGTTGACCCGTCCGGCGCTCTCGACCTGGTACGGCGAGACCCGGGCGTCGATCAGCTCCACGCGGGCGTCCTCGCCGAAGTCCGGGCCGGGGTCGGTCCCCAACGTCACCTTGATCTCCTCGCCCTTCGGCGCCCGCTCACCGGCCTTGACGCGCAGCTTCGCGAACAGCGAGACGGTGAACTGGGTGGCGCCGTCGCGGTCGGTCACGGGCACCTGCGCCCCGTTGGAGTCCTCGCGCATCTTGGGCATGGGCGGCTCGACGACGGTGAGCTTGTAGCCGCCGAGGTTGACCGGGATGTCGCGCATCGCATGCTACTTCGTGAGAGGGTTTGAGCTAGCTCTATAGGAGCACGCTAGCACGGACTAGTCAATAGAACTATCTCTATCGATGCTCTAGTTGACGCCTGAGGGATAGGGCTAGCGTTGTTGCGAGAAGTGGCAAGCATCGCGGCAAGGTTCAGCAGGAGGTGTTGTGGCGACCGGCTACAGAGACGTCGTCGACGCGCTACGGGCGGCGATCGAGGCGGGGGAGTACCCGCCGGGCTCGACCTTGCCCAAGCAGGACGAGATCGCTGCGCGCCACGACGTCAACATCCACACCGTCCGCAAGGCCGTGTCGGTGTTGGAGGCCGAAGGGCTGGTGACGCCCGTCCGGCGACGCGGGACCGTCGTGCGCGCCCGTCCACGGCTGCGCCGCCTCGGCACCGAGCGCTACGCCAAGAGCCGATGGAAGGCCGGCATCATCGGCTTCTCCGCCGACCGCGAGGCATCCGGCGTCGCGTGGAAGCCCGGCGACCAGACCCAGAGTGTCGCCAAGGTCGCGGCCGACGACGCCACCGCGAAGGCCCTCGACGTCGAACCCGGCACCGAGGTCTACGAGCGCGCCCGCCTCGTCAAGGACGACGGCCAGCCCACCCACACCCTCGCCAGCTACTACCGGCCCGAGGACGTCGAGGGCACTCCGATCGTCGACCCCACGCCCGGCCCGGTCCCTGGCGGCGGTGGGTTCGGGGCGCTCACTGCGCGCGGGCTCGAACCGCAGACGATGACCGAGACGATCCACTCCCGCATGCCCACACCCGACGAGATCGAGACGCTGGAGCTGCCCGCGGGGGAGCCGGTCATGATCTTGGAGCGGCAGACCTTCACCGCCGACGGCCGGTGCGTCGAGTTCGCCCGCGGTGTGCACGCGGCCAGTCGGTTCGCCTGGACCTACTCGTTCGCGATCCCCGACTGACGCCCATGTCTCGCAACGGTTCCGCGCTCGACGACCCAGAGATCGCGCACGCCGTCGAGACGCTGTGGAATTACCACCGACTCGACACCGGCCTCGATACCCACACCGACGTCGGGATCGGCCTCGGCAGCCACGACCTGTCCGTCGCCACCGTGACCGCCGAGCTCTACCACCGCGGCCTGTTCCCGCTCATCGTCTTCACCGGCGCCAACGCCCCGACCACCGTCGAGCGCTTCCCGCGCGGCGAGGCAGTCCACTACCGCGAGCACGCGATCGAGCTGGGCGTCCCGGCCGACGCGATCCTCGTCGAGCACCAGGCCGCCAACACCGGCGAGAACATCACCCGCACCCGCGACCTCCTCGCGGCGGCCGGCCACGACGTCCACACCGTGACGCTCATCAGCAGGCCCTACCAGCAGCGCCGAGCCCGCGCGACATGTCGGAAGCTGTGGCCCGAGGTCGATGTCGTCACTGCCGGGGCGTCAACGGAGCTGCGCCAGTACGTCGCGGGCATCGGTGACGAGCGCCGGGTGATCTCGATGCTCGTCGGCGACACCCAGCGCATCGACGTCTACGCCCAACGAGGCTTTGCCGCCCCCGAGTCGATGCCTGCCGATGCCCACGACGCCATGGCACTCCTGATCGACCGCGGCTACACCGACCGCCTCATCTGACCAGCGCCGACGCGCAGCTGCGACGTGCCGCGTACAGACTTTCGATTCCGTATCAAGCGGCGCCTATGGCGCCGGCCGCGTGGCGCTGCGGCCTTCGGCCGGTCGCCCCGCAGCCGTATCGCCCCAGTGACACGTAACGTCGCCGTGTGCCGGATCGAACACCCACTGTAGGCGTAACCGATCGATGACAAGCGAGCGCGCATGCAGATCAGTAAGGTGCGGATCAGAAATTTTCGGAACTTGGCAAATGTCGAGTTCGCGATCGGGCAGAGTGCCATTTTCGTCGGCGAGAATCGATCAGGTAAAAGCAACCTGATTCATGCCCTACGTCTCGTGCTCGATCCATCTCTCTCGTACAGGGACTTGCAGCTCCGTCGTGAGGATTTCTGGGACGGACTGTCAGACGGAACTGACGCGTGGGATCCGTTAGACGCCAGGCAGGAGATCTCAGTATCTGTCGATATTTCTGGCTTTCAGCACGATCCGATAATGGTGACGTCGCTCGCCGACTGTCTTGTCGAGGAGGACCCGCCTCTTGCTCGGATCACCTACCGATTTGCCCCAGTAGAGCAGATTGATGACGATGGAAATATCGTCACGGGTGCGCGACCGGTTTACGAAGGGCAGATTTTCGGAGGAGACTCCGATGAGGTGACGATACTGCGTGCTCTTCGTAGGTATCTGCATTTGGAGTACCTAGGGGCGCTACGTGACGTCGAATCGGACATACGAAACTGGCGCGATTCTCCTCTCCGACAGCTCCTTGAGGCCGCGGCTAGCGCCGTCCCCGACGAAGATCTCGCCGCCGTCGGGGAGGCAATGAAGACTGCCAATGACGAACTGAACGCATTGCAGCAGATAAAGGACCTTGGCGAAGAAATCAGTGAGCGCCTCGAAGATATGGTGGGTCCCGCCCAAGCGTTAACTACGGAGCTTGCAGTAGCGCCGGATGACCCCTTGCGCCTGATCCGCAACATGCGCATTTTCGTCGACGGCGATGCGAAAAGGGTGCTGTCCAGTGCGAGCCTGGGCGCGCTGAATGTGCTTTACCTCGCTTTGCTTGAACTCGGCCTTAGTGTCAAGCTGACGGATGCAGAGTACGCACACGTCTTGTTGGCGATCGAAGAGCCTGAAGCGCACCTACACCCCCATCTTCAACGCTTGATATTCGCGCGGCTTCTGGAGAACCTCAAGGAACGACGCACGGTAATTGTTACAACACAGTCGCCTCACATCGCTAGCGTTGCCGATCCAAGGGCACTGGTAGTCCTCCGTAATGAGGGAGGAGAAACTAGGGCGGCTTCAGCGGTGAGTGCGCAGCTCTCGGAAGATGAATGGGACGATGTGCGTCGGTATCTCGACGCAACTCGAGCTGAGCTCGTATTCGCAAAGAAGGTGCTGCTGGTTGAGGGGTTCGCGGAGCAGGTCATGATGCCGACGCTCGCGGCGTCATTGGGCCTGAATCTCGACAAACTCGGAATTAGTGTGTGCGCTATTCACGGGACCCATTTTGAGTCCTATGTCAAATTTTGTGATGCCTTAGAATTGCCTTGGGTGGTCGTTACAGATGGCGACACCATCGACCAGAAAACCGGTCTCAGTGAAGGCGACAAGCGAGCTGCTGCAATTCTCGACTGCATTGGTCGTAGCGGTAACCCGGCCGAAAACGGTGCGTTTGTTGGGGGAGTAACGTTTGAATACGACTTAATTGCCGATATTGAGGAGAACGTCGCAGTATGCTACGAGGCCCTTCGGGGTCTATGTGCCAAGCCTTCGCAAGCAAAGATTGACTCATGGGGAACGGCGGCTACTGGATCCGACGACTTCCTCAAAATGATCAAAAACGCTGGAGGTAAGGGTCGGTATGCGCAACGCCTATCCGTCTCCGCAGTGAAGCCGCCACACCACGTGCAGCGAGCGCTAGAGTACTTGGCCGGCAAGTGAAGAAGATTGCTGACGCAATAGCGGAGCTTCGTGCCAATGACCGCCAGTGGGAGGCATTTACCACCGCAGGTCACTGCGTTGTACTCGCGCCACCCGGCAGTGGGAAAACGAAGCTACTGACTACGCGCATGGCATTTGACTTGGCTAAGCGGATACCCGAACCGTTTGGGGCTGCATGCCTCACTCTCACCAACGCAGCGGCCGACGAGTTGCGTCGGCGAGTTGCGTCGCTTGGCCAGCCTCGCCGGGCAGCAAACTTCATCGGAACAGTGCACAGCTTCGCACTGAACTCAATTGTTATTCCCTTCGGCCGCCTCTGCGGGGTAGTGACATCGGAGTCATTATCAATCGCAGATCGTGGGCAGGAGGCGTCGGCTTTTGATCGAGCCGTTGATCTAGTTTATCCCGATCGCGCGCATCTTCCTGCGCTAGCAAGATCGACTATCGAGCACGCCCGTAAGAGATTCGAGGGCCCCGAGGATTGGGTAAAGCACCCGGAAGGGCTGCTCAATCTCCGTGATGCATATTTAGCCGAACTTGCTCTCGACGGTCTCGTCGACTTCGTAGGATTGGTCGAGAAGGCAGTCGATTTAGTAGAAGGTCATGCAGTAGTTAGACAATTTCTTTCTGCAAAGTTTAAGTGGCTATATATTGACGAGTATCAAGATCTGACGCCAGGCTTGCATCGGCTCGTGGAAGCCTTGTGCTTGAAAGACGAATCCACAGTTAAACTCTTTGCCGTCGGCGATCCTGACCAGGCAATCCTGGGTTTCATGGGTGCTCGTCCGGAGCTTCTAAATGACCTTGCAGAGAACAAACTTGTCCACAAGGTGCCGCTCGAGCAGAATTATCGTTCTGGATCGGACATATTGAGTCGGGCCAAGGT
This sequence comes from Pseudonocardia sp. D17, assembly GCF_036984265.1. Lineage (NCBI taxonomy): Bacteria > Bacillati > Actinomycetota > Actinomycetes > Pseudonocardiales > Pseudonocardiaceae > Pseudonocardia > Pseudonocardia sp. D17. The sequence continues at coordinate 7,796 of NZ_BPRG01000075.1, forward strand.
ATTCAAAGAGACGACCTCGCTCGTTACTGGCGACAATATCGGCGGGACCGTCACCGCACATTATTGTCCCGGTGGCATAACGAAGCAGTGCGAAAAGATTGTGGAGCTCACAGTTGAAGTAGACGCTGCCGGGACGCCTCTGCACGAGGTAGTGGTAATTGCCCCTAACAACTCTATATGCGTCTCGGTCGTAGATGTCTTGCGTAATGCCGGCCTGTCTGCCTATTTTAGAAATAACGAAGACTACCGTCTTACGCAGGCTACTGCCTTCGTGGAGGCCTGTGCCGCGTGGGCGCTTCGCGGGAGAGAGACGAGCGGATATCGCTTGAAGAATCTTCTGCGCACATGGTCACATTTACTTGACTCAAAATGGGAGCGTCGCAGAAGTGTGAGGTTGGTCCAGTTACTCCTGGAGAGTTCGGCTGACATATCTGCTGCTGAGCTGATCGGTGGACTTATGAGCGCCGGGCTTTCTCTGGCGCTGACAAGGCCTCATCTGGCTGATGACGCCGTGGAGGTCGCACGGATGAGAGCTGCGGTAACAAGTGGCCGTCTTTCAGGATTGAGCGCGGCGAAGCTTGCGGAGCATGCGATGGTTATCGGCCGAGTTGAAGTGACGACGATGACCTCAAGTAAAGGCTTGGAATTTGATTGTGCTCTAATCTTAGGGGTGGACAAGGGTCGTGTGCCTTTCTTTGCTGCCGAGAAGGACCCGGAGCAAATGCGAGAAGAACGGCGAAAATTCTACGTCACTCTAACTAGGGCGCGGAAGCGCGTAGATATTTGCTACTCAGGTGTAGTCGAGTGGTCTAGCGGTCCCCGAGTCACAGCTCCCAGTCCGTTCCTGGGTGAACTTGGCCTGCTATAGCGGGCAGCCCTCGTCGGAAGGGCACATCAACAGAATGGCGGCACCGTGCCATCTCTTACGACCTCGCGAAGGACGCTCCGCACGTCCGGAGCGTGGCAAGGTTGGGCGCGGCTGTCGAGGGCCGCCCACGGCAGTACGCACGCTCCGTCTGGCGACAGTTGGGCGGACGGATAGGTGAGAGGCAGCTCTGGGGCCCAGGCGTGCAGCTGGCGTGCAACTAGCTGGGGCTATGCCGGGTCAGGGCTGCAGGCTGCGGCGCTACACGTTGTCGAGTTGAGCTGGCGACGGCGCGGTGTTGCCGAAGGGCAGGCAGCCCTCGCCGGGCGGGCAGGTCTCCGGGATGGCGGCTCCGTGCCACCCCGACAACCTCCCTGAGGGCTACCACGCGGCCGACCGCGGGCAGAGCTTGGCAAGATCGGCCGGCGGTTGCGTCGAGGGCTGCCCACGGCCGTCCGCGCGGTCGGGCTGCGCCAGGTTGACGGGATGGCACTTCGAAGCCGGGTGCTGCTGGGTGAGCGACAAACTGAGCGACAACGACCGCGGGGGAGCGGGGACGGCGTCGGACGTCAGCGGACGCGCGAGGCGTGGTCACGAGGGTCGGGACGTCGTCAGACCGCCGTCGGAAGTGCCTGGGGGTCAAGGGGTCGCAGGTTCAAATCCTGTCGTCCCGACGAGTCGCAAAGGCCGGTGTCCATCCGTGGATGCCGGCCTTTTGTCATTCCGACCTGCGCGGGCGCCCAGCAGTGGTGCTCCTGCCGGGGTCCGCGGCGCATCCACCGCAACGCCGGTCTCAGGGCCGCGCCACCGCGACCAACGCGGGGGCGGGAAAGGTGACGCGCCCGGACGCGTCGGCGAACTCGCGCAGGCGGACACGTGCGTGCGCACTGAGCTCGGCGAACTGGTCGTCGTCGATCACGTCCCGCAAGGTCCAGGCGTGGACGTCGGTGGCGACCCACGCATCGATGGACGGGAACTGCGCCCGACCCTCGAGCCGACGCACGGCGACGTGCTCGAAGCCGGTCGACATGATGTCGTGCAGGGCCGCGGGCGTTCCGATGCCGAACGGCGCGGCGAGCGCTCGGGCGATCTCCGTGCCGAAGAGGTCGTCGACCAACTGGACCATCGCCGCGTACCCGGAGGTCTCCGAGAGCCCGGCCCAGGTCACGACGCAGACGCTGCCGCCGGAACGGGCCACCCGCGCCATCTCGCCGACGGCGGCCTGCCGGTCGGAGAAGAACATCAGCCCGAACTGGCAGCACACCCGGTCGACGCCGTCGTCGGGCAACGGCAGTGACTCGGCGCGGCCCGGGACCCACGAGACCCCGGGCTCCGCACGCGACGCGACCGAGAGCATGCCCTCGTTCATGTCGACGCCGCAGACGGACCCGGTCGGGCCGACGCGCCGCTTCGCCGCACGGGCCAGCACGCCCGTCCCGCAGGCGAGGTCGAGGACGTCGTCGCCGTCGGCGACCTCGGCGAGGTCGAGGACCTGGCTCGGCCACTGGTCGAACAGCGCCGGCACGAAGAACCGCTCGTAGAGCTCCGCCGCCTCGGCCGACACCTGACCTGTCATCGCCCTGCTCATGGCCTCAGCGTCGGGCATCGTGGCCGGCCGCCGAAGGCCTGAAATCGAACTCGACACGCCTCCCGGCCCCGCGCACCATTGGTCGGTGCGCACGTACGGCCAGTACTGCCCACTGGCGCGGGCATCGGAAATCCTGGCGTCACGCTGGACACCGCTGGTGATCCGCAACCTCATGTTCGGAGCGGACACGTTCTCCGCCATCGCCTCCGGCGTCCCGCAGATGTCGCGGTCGATGCTGGTGACGCGCCTGGACGAGCTGGAACGCGCCGGGGTGATCAGCGCCGTCCCGAAACCCCGCGGTCGAGGTCGTCGCTACCTGCTCACGGAAGCCGGTCGAGACCTCGCCACCGTCGTCACGGCGTTGTCGGAATGGGGGGAGCGTTGGGTCGAGATCGGCCCCGCGCACACCGACCCCGGGTTCGCGCTCTGGGCCTGGTGCCGGGTGCAGCTCGACCGCGCCGCGCTGCCCACCGGGCGCGTCGTCGTCGCGTTCGTCTTCCGCGATCAGCCACGCGGCAACCAACACTTCTGGCTGCTCGTCGAGAACCACTCCGCCGAGGTCTGCTACACCGACCCCGGCGGCGAGCCGGCCCTGTTCGTCGATGCGGAGTCCGCAGCGTTCGTCGACTGGCACCGCGGCCGGCTGTCGTGGGACCAGGCACGTCGTTCGGGGCGGATCGAGGTCCACGGCGACCGCAGGATCGCCGCGCAGCTGCCCACCTGGAACCGCTACGAGCCGGAGGTCATGACCCACACTTAGCCCACGACCGGCAGGCGGTGCGGGTCCTCCACGGAAGGCGCCTCGCACCCGCCGCCGGGTGTGCGCTCACGGCGTCCTCGTGTAGCGCAGGTACACGGTGCCGCACGCGAAGACCCGCTGCTCGACCAGCTGTAGCCGCAGGTCGGCGCCGAGCGGGAAGTACGGTGTGCCGCCGCCGGTGACGACGGGCAGCACCCGCACGCGGAACTCGTCGATCAGCTCCAGCATCGACCCGGCCAGTCCGGCGCCGCCGATCCCCAGGTCGCCGTCGGTCTCCTTCTTGAGCCGCACCACCTCGTCGAGGGCGTCGGCGCGGCGCACCAGCCGGCACCCGGGCGCGACCGACTGCAGCGTGTCCGAGAAGACGATCCGCGGCGTCGCGGCGTACAGGCGGGCGAACTCGGCCTCCACCTCGCCGCCGTCGGCCCGCTCCGGCGCCGTCCAGAACTCCTCCATGACGTCGTAGAGGCCGCGCCCGAACAGGAACGCGGCCGTCTCGCGGGTCTGCTCGTTGGCGAACCGGTGCACCTCCTCGGTCGGGTTGGTGAACGCGATGCTGCCGTTCGGGTCCTCGACGTAGCCGTCGAGGGAGACGCTCATCGTGTAGCTGAGGGTGCCCATGGCGAGGTAGACCGTCCGGCCCGGCCGAACTCATCTGCTCCGTCGTCTCTGTCCTGTCGTCTCTGTCCCGTCGTCGGTGCACCGGACCGGGTCAGGCCCGGGCGACCCCGGCGATCTGGGTGTTGAACGGCACGAAGGGCGAGTGGATCCGGTACGGCTCGACGTCGACGTGAACGAACCCGGCGGCGCGCACCGTCGCCGCCAGGTCCCGTTCGCACGAGCACCCCTCGAACGTCCAGGCCCAGGGCCGGCGCAGGACGTGCTGCAGCCACCGGGTGGTGGTCCCGGGCCGCGCCACCACGTGCTCGACGAACCGGAAGGTGCCGCCGGGGCGCAGGACGCGCCGGACCTCGGCGAGGACCCGGGCGGGGTCGGCGACGCTGCAGAGCACGAGCGAGGAGATCACGCAGTCGGCGCTCCCGTCGGGCAGGCCGGTGTCCTCGGCCACCCGTTCCCGCAGGTCGAGGTCCACCCCGTGGCGTGCGGCGGCGGCCCGCAGCCGCGGGTGCATCGGGACGTTGGGCTCGACGGCGACGAGCGTCGTGCCCGGCGCGAGGTGGCGGAGGTTGGCGCCCACCCCGGGACCGAGCTCGACGACCGTCCGCGGGAGGTCGGCGAACACCCGCCGCTTGTGGTCGCGCAGTTTCCGTTCGATGTAGGGGCCCATGACGGCGAAGAAGGCCGCGTTGAAGGCCCCGCGGGCGGGGTGCACCACGAAGCCGCCGGCCGGCGGGGCCGGCGCCGGGCCGCCCGGACGCGAGGTCGGCAGCGGGGCCTGGGTCGGGCTCGTCGCCCGGTCGTCGCTGGTCACGGGTTCACTGTGCGGCCCCCGCGGCGCGCCGTCAGGCGTGGAAGTACCCCACTATCAGTCGAGGTCGCGCCGCGCGCCGTACCAGGCGGCGATCTGGGCGCGGGACCGGAACCCCAGGCGCAGCCGGATCCGTTCGACGTGGCCCTCGGCCGAGCGTTCGTCGATCCCGAGGTGGGCGGCGATCTCACGGTTGGTGCAGCCCCGGCTCACCAGCTCGGCCACCTCGCGCTGGCGCCTCGTCAGCCCGTCGGCGCCGCGGCGGGCGACGGGCAGCCCGAGGAACCGGCGGACGACCGCCACCAGCTCGTGGCGGTCACCGACGTAGGGCAGGTGCGACCGGCCGGGCAGCAGCACCAGCCGGGCACCGTCGACGGCCGCGGCCAGCGCCTCGGCCTGGGCGACGGGTGCGGCGCGGTCGCCGGTGCGGTGCACCACCAGGGTCGGCGTCCGGACGCGTCCGGCGAGGTCGGTGACGTCGAGGTCGTAGCTGAGCGCGAGGAGCGCCCGCGCGGTCGCCGCCGTCGAGCAGGCGCGCTGGTACCGGGCGGTCCCAGCCCTGGTCACGGGGTCGGCGTCGGGGGCGAAGATGTCGGTCAGCACGTCGGAGCCCAGCCCCCAGTGCGACTCGACGAGCCCGAGTACGTGGTCGCGCACCGCGGGCGGGGACAGGTCGTGGCCGCGCAGCCAGCCCCCGTAGAGCACCAGCCGCCGGACGGTCCCGGGATGCGTCGCCGCCCACGCGACGGCCACCGGCGCCCCCATCGACGTGCCGATCAGGTCGAACGGTCCGTCGAGCGTCGCGGTGACCGCAGCCAGCTGTTCGAGCTCGAACTCCAGTGACGCCGGCCGGTCCACGGCCGCGGTCAGGCCACATCCGGCGCGGTCGTAGCGCACGAGCCGGCAGCCCTGCGCCAGCGCCTCGTAGAAGGCCCTTTCGGCCGGGTGCTCCCAGGCGAGCTCCAGGTGGGTGAGCCAGCCCATGACGTAGACGACGGGCGGCCCGGCGCCGACGGTGGCGTAGGCCACGGCGGTGCCGTCGGACGACACCGCCCGGCCGAGCCGCTGCTGCACGCCTCGATTGTCGCCCACGGCGGGCGTCGGCTCAGCCGCCCGTGGCGCTCCCGTCGTCGCCTCCCTCGCCGGGAGGTGGGGCGAGCCGGAGCCGGACGAGGCGGTAGCCGATGCCGACGGCGAACACCGCCACCCCGCCGACGACGGCCTGCCAGGGCAGCGTCACGACGAGCACGGCGCAGCCGAGCGCGCCCGCGAGCTGCAGTGGCCGGCCGTAGCGGCGGTGCTCACCGGTCTGGGTGCGCGCGGCGAGGTTCGCGACCAGGTAGTAGACGAGCACCCCGAACGAGGAGAAGCCGATCACGCCGCGCAGGTCGACCGTGCAGACCAACACGACGACGGCACCGGCCACCGCGAGCTCCGCGCGGTGCGGCACCTGGTGGCGGGCCGACACGGCGGCCAGCGGCCGGGGCAGGTCACTCTCGCGGGCCATCGCCAGCGACGTGCGCCCGAGGCCCGCGATCAACGCCAGCAGCGCCCCGAGTGCCGCGGCGGCACCACCGGCGGCGACGACGGGCACCGCCCGGTCCCAGCCGGCGGCCCGCACGACGTCGGCGAGCGGGGCCGCCGACGACGCGAGCCGGGCCGGCCCCAGCGCGAGCAGCGCCGCGCTGCCGACGACGAGGTACAGCGCGACGGCCAGGCCCAGCGCGAGCAGGACCGCGCGCGGGATCGTCGTGCGCGGGTGGCGGACCTCCTCGCCGAGGGTGGCGATGCGGGCGTAGCCGGCGAAGGCGAAGAACAGCAGCCCGGCCGACTGCAGCACGCCGTAGGCCCCGCCGGCGACACCGGGGCCGTAGGCCCCGACGGCGACACCGGGGCCGGGTCCCGGCGCGGGGTGCCGGGTCGCGGCCAGGAACCCGGCGGCGACCACGAGCCCGAGGACGGCGACCGCGACGATGACGAGGACGCGGGTCAGCGCGGCGGTACGGGTGATGCCGAGCAGGTTGACGGCGGCCAGCGCGAGCACGGCCGCGACCGCGACGGGGCGCTGCCAGAACGGCGGTACGAGGTAGGCCGCGAACGTCAGCGCCATCGCGGCGCAGCTCGCGGTCTTGCCGACGACGAACCCCCAGCCGGCGAGGAAACCCCACCACGGGCCGAGCCGCGCCCGCCCGTAGGCGTAGGTGCCGCCCGAGGTCGGGTACTGGGCGGCGAGCTGTGCCGACGCGGTGGCGTTGCAGTAGGCGACCAGGCCGGCGATGCCGAGGCCCAGCAGCAGCCACGGCCCGGCCACGGCGGCGGCCGGGGCGAAGACGGCGAACACCCCGGCGCCGATCATCGAGCCGAGGCCGATCACGACGGCGTCGGTCGTCGTGAGCCGGCGGGCCAGCGGCGAGGCGGTCACGCCCGCGGCGCCCGTCGCCTCAGCCCTGATCCACCGACGTGGTGGGGTGGTCGCTGATCTGGTGGCGTGCTCGGGATCGCG
>NZ_BPRG01000076.1:0-36702 GCF_036984265.1 Pseudonocardia sp. D17
CGCGAGGTCCCTGCTCGAAGCCGGCGGATTCCGACCCCGCCTACACCCTCATCTGTGAAGAGCCTGCATACTCACAGAAGATTCGCGTACTATTATGGCGTCATCAAATATATCTCACCGAGTCTGATGCTTCGCTCATTTGTCGCATTCCCGATGATCTGACTACTCGACCAACCGTCGAGGTTTATCACCGAGAGCGCAATTGACCGGAAGGTCAAGACGCCGCAGCAGTCCAATGAGACGTTTCACCCGCAACGATTTACAGAGCAGATCAAAGGTAAGGTGGTTCGGTGCGTCAACTTCCACAGCTGCCGCTTCGGCCCTACATTCTATGGGGCTATATAGCTGCAGATGCACTGCCTGACAGGCTTGACTTCGGCAGGGTTCAAATCGTCCGAGAGGCAGGCGAGAGGTTAGCACGTCTGTCCAAGGCTCGACCTAGCTTACCGATCATCAGCTCGCCAGACATGCCAATATTTGCTTCGGGCTCCCCCGCAGACTTGAGCGTTCGGTCAGACCGAATAATCTGGATTCGTGTAGATGCTCTGAACGAGAACGAGGCCTACAGCAAAGCTGTAGAACACTATCTTCCGCCGGTATTGGCCACCCTGGCGGGGAGAACGAACGGACCAGTTTTGGTGGACCTCGTCCGAGTATCTATTGAAGATAAAGATGGGAACATTGCACCAGCAATGTCGCCATTCTCCCCGTCTGCGTCTTTCCGAGGGTTCAGCGTATTATCAATGAGTCGAGCCGACTGCAGAATCCTTGAGCGTCAAGCACTAGCCGCAGCTCGGGATCAAGTAGCTAGGAACGCCGCACGGGAACTCTCGGAAGCTATTCGCCTACGATACCTGACGGGAGGTGCGGCATCCAACCTCCAAACCACATTGCTCCACTACTTCTTCACGATAGAACATATTGCTCGCGAGGTCGGCTACAGTGAAGAGAAGGACTCCGCCGTTGAGGAAAAGCAGAGAGTAATAGTAGATACGTTAAAAGAATCTCTAAATAAGGGCGGCAAGACCGCACAACTCGCTAAGCGACTCCGGCGATCTTCCCAGGAACTTGATCTACTCGAACGACGATTCCTGTCGGCACAAATAAAGGAAGCGGGAATTATGCTCGACGTTGAGCAGTCCGTCGTTGACCGAGCGATATCCTTTGCAAAGCTTCGAAATTCTCGCCTGGGTCATGCAACTCGATCCGATGTCCCAAATGAGGAATTTCAATCGTGGCTTGAGGACGCGGAGCTGACCGCGCGATCGTTCTATGCCGCCTACGTTCGACATATAGCGGCGTAGTGAGGCTCCATCCAAGGGTGGGCTGCGATAGCCCACGAAGAAAAGGGCACGATTGCCGCCTGATGATCAGCTCCGCCGGGCAGGGGCTCCGTCTATGCCCACCTCGGAAGCGCAGACTGCCGCTACTCAATCTTCTCGATGCGAACTACGGTCCCGAGGTCGCTGAGAGCCGACGACGAGTCAGGCCGTCGCTGGCGACCGGTTCGAGTCAGGCACGGTCAGCGAGGTTACTGCAGTTCTCTGCTGTGCAGCAGGCACCCGGCCACCGAGGGCCATCCCGTCGACCTGGCGCAGGCTCGAAAAGTTCCGCCCATGATCGGCCGTGTGGTAGCCCTTCGGGAGTCGTCGAAATGGCACGAACCCAGCCATCCTGGAGACAGTGCCCGCCCGGCGCGCGTGTCAGCCGTTCCCTCCAGCAGCTGCTTCTTGTGCTTCCCTAAGGGACTGTCGCACTGCCCAATAGTCGAAGTCGAAGTCATCAGCGCCGAATGCAAGAGCGGTGTCAATGACAAACTTGACACACCTGTTGAAAACCTCGTCCGTCACCTCAACGCCATCCCGGTAATGCAAAATGTAGTTGCCACTCAATACCCGAGTTGCATTCGGCATGTAAGCATCAAAGAATGCGAACTGGCGCATGTCGACCCCGAGCGAGAGGGTGCGCACCCACGAGTCCAGGCTCTCCAGCCACTCAGCGAGCTTCTCCGCAACCTTGCCCTCCTTTCTCAAGTCGAAGACACTTGGCATGAAGCTTGGTTTGGTATTGAATAGCGATTTTCCTGAGTGCCAGGCTTTTCTCTGCTGGAAGTCCCGGACCAGGGTCTCGTAGGCCAGTCGGAGCTCCTTGGTTGCTTCTCTCGGATCCTCTGGCCACTTACTCTGAGCCTGCCCGAGGTGCTCGCGCGCCTCGACACAGCGTACGAAGAGCAGAAGACTGACGTCATCGAGTGATATTCCGAATGCTTCCAGAGTAAGCGCCGCAGCAAACTCCTGAACTCGATCCAAGTGGCGGCGAACAGTAGCGTCGGAAGGCGCGTTTCCGTGATGCTTAAAATTGACCCGCGCCGTATTCAGTGCCGCCATCGCGGCTCGATGGCCGGGAATCTCTGACGTGCTGCCCAACTTCCCCACAACTGCGTCAAAGATGGCCAGGAAATCGGGCCTACTCTTGAGCGGCGCGTGTAGATGCTCTGCGGCTAGCGCAAGTAGCGATTCGGCGCCATCTTGCATCATGTTGATACTTAGTGCACCGAGAGGGGGCGGAGCACTTGCCTGCTCTTTCGCCATGACGAGCTGGTATCGGATCATGCTCAGCCATTCACTTTCCGGCTGATTGGGTCCGCTCGTTGACAAGAGTCCTCCAGTCGAGTGGCCGCCGTTTGAGATCCGGCTTTGCCGCGATATTACGTGCGGCCGCGCGGCGCTCGGGGACCGGCCGGAGGCCGCACGCCCCGGGCGGCGGGAAGCGGCGCGGCGGCGGAGCCGCCGCCTTGATACAGAAGAGAAAGTCTGAACACAGCGCGCTGACGCTGCGTGTCGGGCTCCGCTTGATCGGTAACACGCCGGCTCCAGTTGAGGGGTAACGCTCCCGCCCTCGGATCTGCTCCGTGCGACTCGTCGTCGTGCGGAGGGACCGGGGCTGATGCTCGTGGAGTTGAGCGTCGTGGAGCAGCGCTTCACGCCGTCATGGAGGTCCTGTCCGCCGGAGCACCGGTGGTCGAGGTCGCCGCCCGCTACGGCGTGTCCCGCAAAACCGTGCACGCCTGGATCCGCCGCTACCGCGACGACGGACTGACCGGGCTCGCCGACCGATCCCACCGCCCACACCACCACCCCTGGCAGCTCGCCCCGGACGTCGAAGCGCGGATCTGCGAGCTGCGCCGCGCCCACCCCCGCTGGGGGCCACGCCGCCTCGGGCACGAGCTGGCCCGGGCCGGGCTCGCACCGGTGCCGTCACGCTCGTCGATCTACCGGACCCTGGTGCGACACAACCTGATCACCCCGAAGACGCGCCAGCGGGCACGCTCGGACTACGTCCGTTGGGAACGCTCGGAGTCGATGGCGTTGTGGCAGCTCGACATCATGGGCTCGGTCATCATCGCCGACCCCACCACGGCGACCGGGACGCGAGAGGTCAAGCTGATCACCGGCATCGACGACCACTCCCGCTACCTGGTCATCGCCACCGTCGTCGCCCACCCCACCTCCCGGGCGGTCTGCCGCGCCTTCCTCACCGCCATGGACGAGTTCGGCACCCCAGAGCAGGTGCTGACCGACAACGGCATGCAGTTCACCGGCGCCTACGTCCGCCCCAAACGGACAGAGGTCCTCTTCGAACGGATCTGCCGCCGCAACGGCATCGACCACCTCCGCACCAAGATCCGCTCGCCCACGACGACGGGAAAGATCGAGCGCTTCCACCAGAGCATCCAGGTCGAACTCCTCGACCCCCACCTCGCCGCCCACGGCCCCTTCCCGAACATCGGCGCAGCCCAGGCCGCGGTCGATGCGTGGGTGCACGACTACAACCACACCCGCCCGCATCAGGCCCGCGACATGACCCCACCCGCGCAGCACTTCGTCCCCGTCCCCGCCTGCGAACGCGCCGAACTCCCGCTCTGGGCACCACCCGAACTCACCGGCATCCCCGCGCCCGCCCAGGAACCCACCGCACAGGTCACCGGACAGCCCGCCGAGCCCGCTCCGGCGCCCGCTCCGCTGGTTCCCGCAGTCGATCTCCGACCGTCACCGGCGCACCGCGACCCCGACGCCCTGGCCCCGGTCGAGCTCGACCGTGTCGTCCCCGCCAGCGGGAACCTCGCCATCGCCGGCCAACAGTTCTGGCTCGGCACCCAACGGGCCGGCCGGACCGTGTCATTCTGGATCGACACCACCACCGTCCACCTCGCCGTCGACGGCACCCATCTCAAGACCCTGCCCTCGAGGATCACCACCACCGGCCTGGCCCGACTACGCGCCGACGGCGCCCGCCCCGCAGGCTCACCACCAGCCCGGCCAGCAGCCACCGAGGCCGACCCGGTCGAAGTCCACCGCACCGTCAACCGCTCCGGGAACGTGTCCCTGGCAGGCCAGTACGTCCCGGTCGGGGCCCAGCACGCTGGACAGCGCGTGATCATCCGCCTCGACAACGACCTCGCCCAGGTCATCATCAACGACACCATCGTCCGGACCCGCCCGCTCGTTCTGAACCGAGCCCAGCGCCACCGGCTGCGCGCCGCCCAGATCGCCGCTCCACGACCCGCCGCAGCCACCGAACCCGAGCGCACCCAACGACGAGTCTCCGCACACGGCGAGACCCAGGTCATCGGCCAACGAGTTCCCGTCGGGCGCCGCTACTCCGGGCGCCTGGTCACCATCGAGATCGGCGAGACCACCCTGTTCGTCTTCGACGAAACCGGCACCATCCTGCTCAACCAAACCCCTCGGACCAGCACCAAGACACTTGCCCGGCACAAGGCCTACGGTGTCAGTCGCAACCGCACAACAGGCTAGGGACCGGAACCCATCATCTGAAGCCAAACCGTCCCGCATCATCTGGACCCCGACACGCGCTGACGCTGCGGGGCCGGGGCGACCGGCCAGGGATTAGCTGGACGCCGTCGTGCGCCCGGGAGGCTGCGTCGTCGCCGAGAGCGTCGAGGACGCGGACCGCGTAGGCCGGGGTCATGAGCTGCTCGACCTCGATCGACGTGAGCCAGCGGACGCGCTGTGCCTCGTCGGACTCCCCCGCGTCGCCACCGACTGCCGTGCAGCGGAACACCAGGGCGACGATCCCGCGCGGGAGGTTCTTGTAGGCGCCGGTGAGCCGTTCGACTTGGATGTCGACGCCGGTCTCCTCGGCGACCTCGCGCCGGACGCCTTCCTCGAAGGTCTCGCCGAGTTCGAGGACGCCGCCCGGCGGTTCCCAATGTGCATTGTCTCGGCGTTGCACGGCGAGAATGCGGCCGTCGTCGCGCACGACAATTCCGGCCACGCTCACGGAATGCTTCGGCGTGTCGGTCATGTCCCTGCTTTCCCTCGTTGACTCCGCGCAACTACGGTAACAGTCGTCTGGACGACTGGAGGAGTTCGAAGTGCAGCTCGGGAGCATCGACCGTGGCGACGACCGACCGCCGTACCGGCAGATCGCCGCGCAGCTCCGTGATGCGATCGGCCGTGGCGAGCTGCGCGCCGGTGACCGGCTGCCGTCCGAGGCCGAGTTGACCCGCCACTACGGCGTCGCCCGCATGACCGCGCGGCAGGCGATCCAGGAACTCCGCACCGAGGGCCTTGTCGTCGCCGAGCACGGCCGCGGGGTCTTCGTCCGACTCCCGGCCCCAGTGCGTCGCCTGGCGTCGGATCGCTTCGCGCGCAAGCACCGTGAGGCCGGACAGGCCGCGTTCCTGGCCGAGGCGGAAAAGGCCGGCGTCCGCGCCCAGGTCGACCAGATCGAGGTGTCGACCGCTCCCCCGACCCCGGACATGCGAGAGCGGCTCCGCCTCGCCGACGGGGACGCGGTGCTGGTGCGCTCACGCCGGTATCTGGCCGACGACCGGCCGATCGAGGTCGCCGTCTCGTACCTGCCCGCCGAGATCGCCGAGGGCACCCCCATCGCGGAGGCCCACCCCGGCCCCGGCGGCATCTACGCCCGCCTTGAGGACGCCGGACATACCCTCGACCATTTCGTCGAGGAGGTCACCGCGCGGATGCCGAGCAGCGACGAGCGCCGTCGCTTGGAGCTGCCCGACGGCGTGCCCGTGCTCGTGGTCGTCCGTACCGCGTTCGACACGACGGGTCGCCCGGTCGAGGTCTGCGACACCGTGAAGGCCGCGCCGGCCTACGTCCTTGAGTACGAGGTTCCAGCTCGCTGACCTGCGCCGACCGGAAACCCGCCGACACTTGTTGCGACTTGTCTAGACGTCCTGCTAGCTTGTAGTTACTCCCCTAGACGTCCAGTCAAGGGCAAGCGATGGAGGACGGCATGCGTGACATCCCGGTCAACCTCGGCGGCTACAAGCTCGTGATCGTCGAGCCCCCGGCACCGAAGATGCGTGAGGACGCCAACGGCGCTCAGGTCCCGGTGACCGACAAAGCGGGCGCCACCCAGTTCGTGGTCGCGTTGTTCGCGAAGCTGCGGACCAACCCGGGTGAGCGGACGCAGAAGGGCGAGGAGATCAAGGTGACTCTCGCGACCGACCCCGGCGACGGGTTCGGGGAGGACGTGCGGGTCGAGCTGGTCGACGCCCGGGTGAGTCAGTACCAGATCGACAACGGCGCGGGCCGGGTCACGTCGGGGCTGTCGTTCAAGGCGTTGGGCATCAAGCACGCCCCCGCCCCGCGCGGTGGTGGCGACAAATGAGCCGCCCGCACTGGTGGCCCTCGACCTCGGTGTCGATCGACGCGCACTTCTACGACACCGCCGCCCTCGTCCCCCGGACCTACCCGGGTGATCAGCGCGCCACCGTCTCGATCAACGGCTCCCGCGGCTGCGTGACGCTCTACGCCGAGCGCGACGGCCTCGCTCGCCTGCGCGATGTCCTGGCCGACGTCGTGGCCCAGCTCGACGCAGCCCGCCACAACCCGGCCGCCTGACCATTCCCCGGCCTGCGGGGTAGCCACCCCGAAATCTCGTCTCGCGCAATTCCGCGCACCCATTCGCAAATGCCGAGCAATTCGGCCGTGGCTACCCCCATGCCCAAATCCGGAAAGGACATCGGCGATGACCTGCACGGACTGCTCCGGAAGCGGTGCCTGCGACTGCTGCCAGGGCTACGGCACCACCACCGACACCTACCCCGGCGCCCAGGACGGCACCGACTGCACGGCCTGCGACACCACCGGGCTCTGCCCTGGCTGCCACGGCACCACCCGCCCCTGCACCACTCAGGAGGTCCTGTCATGCACGTGATCACCACGACGCGCCCCGGCGGCCGCACCCGCCCCACAACGTTCGGCGTCGGCCGTCTGGTCCGCCGGTTGGAGCGCGAGCGGCGCCAGTGGATCGTCCCGGACGGCCCGGAGCTGCCCACCGAACAGGCATGGCGCGCCGGTATCGCCGAAGGCCTGCGGCTGGCCGCCCTGGCGATCCGCAAGGGCGTCTGATGGCCCCCAACCTCAAGCCGATCAACCGCCGCGCCCTGCGTCGCTACGGCGAGTTCTGGCGCGCCCTCGCGCTCGTCGGGAACGCGCTGGCCGAGGCCGAGCAGCTCGCCGCGAAGGCGTCCGACGCGCAGTCCGCCGGGACCGAGAAGCAGACCGCGCACTGGTCCGCGCCGACCCCCGACGAGCTGCGGGCGGCGGCCAAGAAGGCCGGCCGTGCCCTGCACACCATGTCGTCGGCGGCGAAGAAATGGGAGGCCGAACTGGTCTCCCGCGAGTGGCGGCGGTGACCGCCATGTCCCGCACCGTCGACCGGTCCGTCGAAGGCCTCGACCGCGCCATGCGCGAACTGCGCGCCTCGCTGCGCGGCATCCCGTTCCGCTCCGGCGGCTTCAAGAACACCCACGACCAGCTCGCCCGCGAGGTCGCCCACCTCGTCGTCCTGCTCGACGCCGCCCGCGCCACCTTCCACAACCGCCGAGGAGCCCCACCATGTCCACCACATCCCTGACCCGCGTCCATCCCCGCAGCCACCGCCCGTCCACCCGCACCGCAGGCGCCGAGTGGCGCGCCCTCGGCTGGCTGGCCCGCCACCCCTTGTTCCTGCTCGCCGTCGCCGCCCTGATCGCCGCGCTCGCCCTCGCCGGGCCCCTCGTCACCGGTTGCGTGCTCGGCGCCCTCGCGCTCACCGTCGTCGTGTGGGGGCGCTGCCACCCGGCCACGTTCGACCGCTGGGCCGCCCCGGTGCTGCGCCCGCTCTGGCGACGCTGGACCGCCTACCGGGGCCGTCGCTGGGCCGCCGTCCTCGCCGACTGCGAACTGGCACGGGAGAACCGCCGCACCGGCCGCCTCGTCGTCCCCCGCCTGCTGCGGGTGCGCTCGTCCTCGCCCTCGATCGACACCCTCTACGTCCGCCCGGCCCGGGGACAGGACCTGCGCACCTGGACCGACCGCGCCGACGCACTCGCCGACGCACTCACCGCACACCGCGTCGCCATCACCCGCACGCGCCCCGGCGTCCTCGCGATCGTCGTGGAACGCGAGATGCCGTTCGACCACGTCATCCCCGCCCCTGAGATCCCCAGCGACTCGGCCGACGTCGACCTGTCCGCACTCGACGTCGGGGACAACGAGCACGGCCAGCCGTTCACCCTGCCGGTCAAGGGCACCCACGTCCTCGTCGCCGGCGCCACCGGGTCCGGGAAGGGGTCGCTGGTGTTCGCGCCGATGCGCGCCATGGGCCCGACGATCCGCGACGGCCTCGTGCGGCTGTGGGTGATCGACCTCAAGGGCGGCGCCGAGACCTCCCGCGGTGGGCCGCTGTTTCACCGCCACGCCACCACCATGACCGACGCGCTGCGCGTGCTCCACGATGTCCGCGATGTCATGAAGGCCCGCCAGGAACACATGCGCGCCAACAACCTTCGCCGCCTCGACGTCTCCACCGAGTGGCCGCTCGACGTCGTCGTGATCGACGAGATGGCCATGTTGACCGCCTACGGCGAGCGCTCCGACGTCCGCGACGCCCTGCGCCTCCTCGCTGAGCTGCTCACCCAGGGCCGGGCCTGCCTGATCTCGGTGATGGGCTACGTCCAGAAGCCCTCCAAGGACGTCGTCGACGTCCGTGAGCTGTTCCCTACTCGGGTCTGCCTCGGCGTCACCGCCGCCTCCCACGTCGACATGGTGCTCGGCGAAGGAGCCCGGGAGCGGGGTGCGCTGGCGGATGAGATTCCGGGCGACTCCCGCCACGCCGGGATCGGGTTCGTCATCGACCAGGGCTCGCGGCTGCCCGTGCGGTTCCGCGCCGCCTACGTGTCCGACTCCGAGATCGACGAGCTCGTCGACCGCTGCACCCCACGGCCCCGTCTGCACGCGATCGAGCTGCCCGCCGACGACGGTGAGGGGGTGGCGTGATGTGGACCGTGACCGGGTGGGCGGTCGCCGTCTGGCTCAAGCTCACCCTGTTCCTCGCGATCGCGGTCGGCGCCGCATGGTGGCTGCTACCCACCGGCTCCAGCTGGTTCCCGCTGATCCTCATCACCGCCGCTCTGGTCGAGCTGCGGGCGGTCCGCGCACTGGCCGCCGAGTGGGCCTCGGAAGCCCGTAGCTCCTGGTGGTGGCACCGATGACCCGCCACGGGTCCCGCAGCACGGAATCCGCCGGCCAAGCCCTGCTCTTCGACGACGACCTGACCCACCGCGTCCTGCGCGAGGCACGAGACCCCGGCTACGTCTTGGTCGGGATCGCGGAGAAGGTCCACACCCGAGCGATCGGCACCCGCGCGGCGGAGATGGCGATCCCGGCCCGACCCGACGAGGCAGCGACCGTCGCCCAGCTGCTCGCCGCCGGACGGCTCCACCACGGCGCCCGCGTCTCGGTCCTGATCGACAGCCGCCGCGAACCCGAGCCTGCGGTCCTGGTCGACGTCCCCGCCATCGCTGCCGGTGGCTTAGGTGCGGCGCCTGGTGAGCGGGTCCTCGTCCACGTCGACGTCGTCCGCCCCGGCCACGGCCTGGTCACCTGCGGCGCCGCCGACTTCTCCGGCTCCATCATCCGCCAGGACGGCACCTACCTGGTCGAGACCGAACACGGCGACGTCATCGGCCGCGCCCGCTCCTACAGCGCAGGCGCCGAACGCCTCGCCCGCCACCACGGCTTCCGCGCCGACCCCGTCGAGATCGAACACGAACGCGAGGTCTACGGATGACCACAACCCACGACACCGACGCTGCCCTGTCCGCGCGGCTTCGCTCGTTCGACTACCCGACCTGGCGGGCCCGCGTCGAGGCCACCGGCGGATGCGCCCACCCCGTCCGCCTGCGCGGCTCCTCCACCATCACATCGGCGTCAGGGCGGGTGCTCGTCGAGCGCACCGGGGAGGTGTGGGCACCGTGCGGGAACCGCCGCGAGACCGTCTGCCCCGCCTGCTCGGACCGCTACGCCGCCAACGCCTTCCACCTCATCCGCGCCGGACTCGCAGGCGGCGACAAGGGCATCCCGACCACCGTCACCCAGCGACCCCGCCTGTTCCTCACCCTCACCGCACCCTCGTTCGGCCCGGTCCACTCCCGACGGCTCTCAACCCGGGGTCGAGTCATCCCCTGCCCGTGCGGCGCCCACCACCGCGACGGCGACCCCAACATCGGGACCCCGCTCGACCCCGACACCTACGACTACGTCGGATCGGTGCTCTGGCAGGCCCACGCCGGGAAGCTCTGGCACCGCTTCACCATCGCCCTACGCCGCGCCCTCGCCGCCGGGCTCGGGCTGTCCGCCCGGGAATTCGCCAGCCGTGCCCGGCTCTCCTACGCCAAGGTCGCCGAGTACCAACGCCGCGGGCTCGTTCACTTCCACGCCGCGATCCGCCTCGACGGCCCCGACGGACCCACCGACCCACCACCCACCGGCGCCACCCACGAACTGCTAGTCGACGCGGTCCGCCACGCCGCCCGAACCGCCGTGCTCGAGGTCGCACGACCCGACGGCCAACCGCTCGCACTGGCCTGGGGCGCTCAGGTCGACGCCCGCCGAATCAGCGCCACCGCGGCCGCCGAGGTCACCGACAAGCGCGGCGAGATCACCGACGCCCGATTGGCCGGCTACATCGCCAAGTACGCCACCAAAGGCACCGGCAAGACCGACCAGCACCCCGACCGCCCCATCCGATCCCTGGCCCACCTCGACCACCTCCGCCTGCACCCCCACCACCGCCGCATCATCGAAACCGCCTGGCAGCTCGGCGGCCTCGACACCTACGAAGCGCTCAACCTGCGCAAGTGGGCCCACATGCTTGGGTTCCGCGGCCACTTCCTCACCAAGTCCCGCCGCTACTCCACGACCTTCCGCGCGATCCACCACGACCAGCGCACCTGGCGTCTCGCCGAGCAGCTCGACGAGCTCGGCCACGACCCAACCGCGGACCCGGTGATCGTCGTCAACAACTGGCACCTGATCGGGATCGGCCACCGCGACGAGACCGACCGGGAACTGGCCCTCGCGCACGCCGAACGCATCCGAGAGCAGCGCACCACCAGGAGGACGACGTGAAGCGCAGCGAGTCCACGCCCCTGCTCACCTACACCGTCGACGAGGTTGCTGCGCTGCTCGGCATCGCGCGGGGGGTGGCCTACGAGTCCGTCCGCAGCGGCGAGATTCCGGCGACGCGCATCGGTCGGCGCTGGCTCGTGCCGCGTAAGCGCTTCCACGCCTGGCTCGACGGCACTGCGGACCGGAGCGGGGCAGCCTGATGGCCGACATCGACGACCGTTGGTACCGGAAGGGCGCGAACGGCAAGCAGGTCCGGACCGACCGCTACGGCAAGGGCTCACGGTGGGTCGTGCGATGGCGGGATCCGGGCGGGGCGCAGCGCAAGAAGTCGTTCCGGCTCAAGACGGACGCCGAGGACTTCGCCGGTTCGGTGCGGCAGGACCTGCGCACGGGCTCCTACATCGCGCCGGACGCCGGGAAGGTGCTCGGCGAGGAATGGGCCCGCCGCTGGCTCGACGCCCAGGGACACCTCAAGGAGTCCACCCGGGAGCGGACGCGGGGCGTCGTCGAGAATCACGTCATCCCGCGGTGGGGCCGCACGCCGCTCGCAGCCGTCACCCACGCCGACGTGCAGACCTGGGTGACACAGCTGGGTCGGGAGGGCTCGTCGCCGCGGTCGGTCGCGAAGATTCACGGCGTCCTGCGGCAGCTGCTCGACTGGGCCGTCAAGGACGGTCGGCTCGCCCGGAATCCCGCCGTGGGTGTTCCGCTCCCCCGGCCCGCTCTGCATGCGCACCGGTACCTCGATCACTCCGAGGTCGCGATGCTCGCGAAGGAGTGCGGCGACTACAGCCCGCTCGTCCGCTTCCTCTCCTACACAGGCCTGCGCTGGGGTGAGGCTGCCGCGCTCCGCGTCGGCTCGGTCGACCTCAACCGACGTCGCGTCCAGGTGGTCGCCTCCGTGACCGAGGTGAACGGGCATCTCGTATGGGGCTCGCCCAAGACCCACGCCCGGCGGACGGTGCCCCTCCCACGGTTCGTCGCGCAGGCGATCGCGCCGGCCATCGAGGACCAGGACGCCGACGCGCTCGTGTTCCCCGCTCCTCGCGGTGGCGTGCTGCGAGTCCGGAACTTCCGGCGTGGTGTCTTCGACTCGGCCGTCTCGCGTGTAGGCCCCACCGGGCTGCACCCGCACGAGCTGAGGCACACTGCGGCGTCGTTGGCGATCGCATCCGGAGCGGACGTGAAGGTGGTGCAGATGATGCTGGGGCACAAGACGGCCACGATGACGCTCGACCTCTACGGCCACCTGTTCCCGGACCGGCTCGACGACCTGGCCGACCGCATGGACTCGGCGGCATGTGCCCCAGATGTGCCCCAGGACGCCGACGGCGGCGGCGACGGGACGGGGAGCCCCGGGTAGGCTCGCCGCAGGCCCTCGTAGCTCAGGGGATAGAGCACCGCTCTCCTAAAGCGGGTGTCGCAGGTTCGAATCCTGCCGGGGGCGCCCAGATCCGAACCGCACGTCGAGGCGGCTCGGGAGGCGCGTCGTGCGCCCGAGACCGCCGAACGACGGGCCACGCCGACGTCAGGCTCGGGCGGCTCAGCCGGATGCATCCCGTCCGGGCCCGGAGGTGACGGCGGCGACCAGCGCGGACACCCGGGCGACGACGGGGGCGGGCTCGGGTCTGTGCGCGAGGACGAGGGGCGCGGTCACGGGCTCGCCCGAGAGCGGGACGTAGGCGACCCCGTCGAGCCGCAGGGCACGGACCGAGTGCGGCACGAGTCCGAACCCGAGACCCGCGGCGACGAACACGACCAGCGTCCCGGTCTCGCCGACCTCCACGACGTGGGGGTCGAGGCCTGCGCGGCGGCAGACGTCGAGCACGAGCGGCTGCATCGTCGAGTGGTAGCCGGACGGGTGCGTGATCAGGGGCATGCCGTCGAGCTCACGAAGATCGACCGCGTCGGCCCGGGCCGACGGGTGGTCCCCGGGCAGCACGGCGACCAGCGGTTCGTCGCGCAACCGGAGGACCTCGAGATCGTCCGTGACCGCCGCGCCGGGCCGGAACACGGCGATGTCGAGGTCGCCCTCGCGCAGCTGGGCCATCAGTTCCGGCCCGAGCAGCTCGCCGCGCACCTCGAGCTCGACGTCGGGCAGCTCGTCGCGGACCCGACGAGTCACGTGCGGCAGCACGTCGTACGTGGCGGTCCCGACGAAGCCGAGCCGTACCCGGCCCGCCCGACCGGCGCCGAGCAGGCCCAGGTCGGCAGACGTCCGGTCGACGGCCGCGAGGATCTCGGCGGCGCGACCCCGCAGCAGCCGGCCGGCCTCGGTGAGCTCGACCCGTCGCGTGGAACGGTCCAGGAGCCGGGCACCCGTTTCGCGCTCCAGCTGCTTGAGCTGCTGCGACAGCGCGGGCTGGGCGATGTGCAACCGCACGGCCGCGCGACCGAAGTGCCGCTCGTCGGCCAGCACGACGAAGGACCGGAGATGTCGCAGCTCCACCACCACATCTTATGCGACGCACTTATCAATAGTGGCCTGATCAGTATTGGACGTGATGGATGACGTGTTCCTACGGTCGGGACGTGACGTCCTGCTACCTCTACGCAAGTGCGCGGACGGCGTTCGGCCGCTTCGGCGGCGCGCTGGCCGACGTCCGGCCCGACGACCTCGCCGCCGCGGCCCTCACCGGCGTCCTCGCGAAGACCCCGGCGCTCGACCCGGCACTGATCGGCGACGTCGTGTGGGGCTGCGCCAACCAGGCGGGCGAGGACAACCGCGACGTCGGACGGATGGCCGTCCTCCTGGCGGGTCTGCCGGTGTCCGTGCCGGCCACGACCGTGAACAGGCTCTGCGGCTCGTCCCTCGACGCCGCCATCCAGGCGTCGCGGGCCGTCGAGGTCGGCGATGCGGACGTGGTCGTCGCCGGCGGCGTGGAGTCGATGACCAGGGCGCCGTGGGTGCTGCCCAAGCCGTCGCGCGCGTTCCCCGCCGGGAACGTCACCGCGGTCTCGACGACGCTGGGCTGGCGCCTGGTCAACGAGCGGATGCCCGCCGAGTGGACGGTCTCGCTGGGCGAGTGCAACGAGCAGCTGGCGGACCGGTTCACCATCTCGCGTCGCCGCCAGGACGAGTTCGCGTCCCGGTCCCACCGCCTCGCCGCCCAGGCCTGGGCCGACGGGTTCTACGACGACCTGGTCGTCGACGTCCCCGGCGCGGGTCTGGAGCGCGACGAGAGCATCCGCGACGGTTCCACCCCGGAGACGCTCGCGGGGCTCAAGCCGTCGTTCCGGGCCGACGGGACGATCACCGCGGGCAACGCCAGCCCGCTCAACGACGGTGCCGCCGCCCTCCTGCTCGGATCGGCGGACGCGAGCACGCACATCGGGTCCGAGCCCCTCGCCCGCATCGCCGGCCGCGGCGTGCACGCCCTCGATCCTCGGGAGTTCGGCTTCGCCCCGGTCGAGGCCGCCGAGCGCGCGCTGGCCAGGGCCGGCATCGGCTGGGCCGACGTGAGCGCCGTGGAGCTGAACGAGGCCTTCGCCGCACAGTCGATCGCGTGTGTCGACGCCTGGAAGATCGACCCGGACATCGTCAACGCGAAGGGTGGCGCGATCGCCATCGGCCATCCGCTCGGCGCCTCGGGCGCCCGGATCCTCGGGACGCTCGCGGCGCGGCTGCGGGAGTCCGGCGGCCGGTGGGGTGTCGCGGCGATCTGCATCGGCGTCGGGCAGGCACTCGCCGTCGTGCTCGAGAACGTCACCGGGGCGCGCCCGTGACCGCCCGGATCTGCGACGGCTACGACGACGCGGTCGCCGGCACCGCGGACGGGTCGACCGTGCTCGTGGGCGGGTTCGGCATGGCCGGGATGCCCGTCGACCTGATCGACGCCCTGATCCGCCAGGGCGCCGCCGACCTCACGATCGTCTCCAACAACGCGGGCAACGGCGACACCGGGCTGGCCGCGCTGCTGGCGACGGGCCGGGTGCGCAAGGTGATCTGCTCGTTCCCGCGGCAGGCCGACTCCTGGGTCTTCGACGACCTCTACCGCTCCGGACGCATCGAGCTCGAGGTCGTCCCGCAGGGCAACCTGGCCGAGCGGATGCGCGCCGCCGGGGCCGGAATCGGCGCGTTCTACAGCCCCACCGCGGTGGGCACACCGCTCGCCGAGGGCAAGGAGGTCCGGGAGATCGACGGCCGTACGTACCTGCTGGAGTACCCCATCCACGGCGACCTCGCGCTGATCAAGGCCCGCACCGCCGACCGGATGGGCAACCTCGTCTACCGCAGGACCGCCCGCAACTTCGGTCCCGTCATGGCCACGGCCGCCCGCACCGTCGCCGTGCAGGTCGACCGCGTGGTCGAGACCGGCGCACTGGACCCCGAGAACGTGATCACCCCCGGCATCTACGTCGACCGCGTGGTGGCCGCCGAGCAGGAGCGCGCCGCATGATCGGCAGGATCCGCGACAAGAACGACATCGCCGCCGCCATCGCCCGCGACATCACCGCCGAGCACCCCGACGGGGCCTACGTCAACCTCGGCATCGGGCAGCCGACACTCGTCGCGGACCATCTCCCCGACGGCTCGGGGGTGGTGCTGCACACCGAGAACGGCATGCTCAACATGGGTCCGGCCGCCCACGGCGACGAGGTCGACCCCGACCTCGTCAACGCCGGCAAGGTTCCGGTCACCGAGCTGCCCGGCGCGGCGTACTTCCACCATGCCGACTCCTTCGCGATGATGCGCGGCGGGCACCTCGACGTCTGCGTCCTCGGCGCCTTCCAGGTCTCCACCGCGGGCGACCTCGCGAACTGGCACACCGGCGCCCCGGACGCGATCCCCGCGGTCGGCGGCGCCATGGATCTCGCCATCGGCGCGAAACGCGTCTGGGTCATGATGACGCTGTTCGACAAGCAGGGTGCGCCCAAGCTCGTCCCCGAGTGCACCTACCCGCTGACCGGCCTGCGCTGCGTCGAGCGCGTGTACACCGACCTCGGCACGTTCGCGGTCGGGCCGGCCGGGCTGCAGGTGCTCGAGGTCCACGGCATCGACCCCGACGAGCTGGCCCGTCGACTCGGTCTGCTCGACGCCGTCGGCGAGCGCCGAACCTGACCGATGAGCGTGACGACGCGCATCCCTGCGGTCACGGTGACCTGCCCGGCACCGGCAGCGGGGCGACCGGTGCTCGTTCTCGGGCCGTCCCTCGGAACCAGCACCGCGGCGTTGTGGGGGCCATGCCTTCCCGGCCTCCTCGAGTCCTTCGACGTCCTGGCCTGGGATCTGCCGGGCCACGGCCGCAGCGCCCCCGCCGCTGCCGACTTCACGATGTCCGAGCTCGCCGAGGGGGTCCTCGACGCGGTCGACGCGACCCTCGGCGCGCGTGTCCCGGTGCACTACGCCGGCGACTCGATCGGGGGCGCAGTCGGACTCCACCTGCTGCTCGACCGTCCCGATCGGGTCGTGGCCGCGTCGCTCATCTGCACGGGCGCGAGGATCGGTGAGCCCGAGGGCTGGTCGGACCGGGCCGCTCTGGTGGAGCGATCGGGGGTCGACGCCGTCGTCGACGGGTCCCGGCAGCGGTGGTTCGGACCGGGCTTCGCCGACCGGCACCGCGACCGTGCCGACGCCCTCATCGCCTCGCTGCGTGCCGCGAACCCGGTCGACTACGGACGGGCATGTCGGGCCCTGGCCTCGCACGACGTCCGCGACCGCCTGCCGAAGATCACCGTTCCCGTCCTCGCCGTCGCCGGCAGCCACGATCGGCCGACGCCCGTCGCGTCGCTCCAGGAGATCGCCGACGGCGTCGCGCACGGCCGGCTGGAGGTCCTCGACGGCGTCGCGCATCTCGCACCCGCCGAGGCGCCGCAGGAGGTCACGGCACTCCTGCGCGACCACCACGGATGAGCAGTCCGGCGACGGGGCGTCGACCCCGGACATCGGACGTCACCGCGGTTCCGTCGGCGATCCGGTGCGGTGACGGCCGGGTGGTTCGCCGGGGCGGGGCGTGCGGTGGCGGTCCGAGCGGGCTCGGCGACCGCGGGTCGGAACAGGAGCGCCGGTCCGTCGCGGGACGGGTGCCGATGCCGACGAGGACGGCGTCGGCGGGGACGACCGAGCCGTCGTCGAGATCGACGGGCTCGACCCCCGACGAGCCGCGGCCGCACACCGCGCCGTGACGCGGCACGTTGCGGTGGCGCAGGTCGAACCTGTTGGCTGTCGCGGACGTCGCGGGCCCCGCGAGTGTCGCCGGGGAGCGACGCGGCGTGCCCACCGTCGGAGGAGGTTGCGATCTGCATGGGTGACGGCCCGGCCCCGGGACCGCCCGAGCACCAGGACGTGCTCGGCGCCGAGTGGGAGACGCATCGCCCGGCGGTCTTCGGCGTGGCATACCGGTTGCTGGGGAGTGTCGCCGATGCGGAGGACGTGGCCCAGGACGTGTGGCTGCGCGCGGACCTTCGGGCCGTCGACGACCTCCGGGCGTGGTTGGTGACGGTCGCCGCGCGGCGCTCCTACGACATTCTCAAGAGTGCCCGCTCACGACGCGAGACCTACGTCGGACCGTGGCTTCCGGAGCCGTTGCTCACGGGGCCCGACGCGTCCGTGCCGGTCCTCGTCGACGAGTCCGTCAGCGCGGCGTTGCTCCTGGTCATGGAGGAGCTGAGCCCGCCGGAGCGGGTGGCGTTCGTGCTGCACGACGTCTTCGGGTTCGAGTTCGGCCGGGTCGCCGAGGTGCTGGACGTGTCCGTGCCGAACGCCCGGCAGCTCGGGTCACGAGGGCGGCGGCAGGTCGTGAAGGCGAGGCAGGCGGTCGTACCCGCGTCGAGGGCGGAGCGGGAACGGGTGCTGACGGCCTTCCGCGCCGCCTACGAGGCCGGGGACCTGGCCGGACTCGTCGAGCTGCTGCACCCCGGGGCCGTGTACGTCACCGACGGCGGCGCCAAGGCGTTCGCGGCGCGCAAGGTCATCCACGGCGGCGAACGCGTCGCCGAGGTGATGGTGCGGGTGGGCCGGCGGTGGCGTGCGGACCGCATCGACCTCGTCGAGGTCGGCGGCGAGCTCGCCCTCGTGTTCCGCCGCGAGGGCCGCGTCTACTCCGTCGACACGGTGGAGATCGCGCGGGGCCTGATCACCGCATACCGCAGGGTCATCAACCCGGACAAGCTGAGCCACGTCTAGACGGTATGACGTGACCGGCTCGGCGTGAGGCGGTTGCGGGCCGGGGCCTCACTCACACAATTCGTGGGTTGCCGGGCAGGGGCCGCCTGCTCGGCCGATCCGACATGTGTGGGAGGCCCCGGTGCTTGTCGAGCGTACGAGTGTTGGGCTTGATGTCCATGCCCGATCGGTGGTGGCGGCGGCGATCGACGGTGTGACCGGCGAGCTCGTTCAAGCGAGGCTGACGCCGTCACACGATCACATCCGATCCTGGATCACAGAACTGAACGGGCCGGTCGCGGTGACCTATGAGGCCGGTCCGACCGGGTTTGGTCTGGCCCGGTTCTTGACCAAGTCGGGGATCCGGTGCGTGGTCGCAGCACCGTCCAAGCTGCACCGCCCGGCCGGCGATCGGGTCAAGACCGACGCGAAAGACGCTGTTCATCTGGCTCGGTTGCTGCGCCTGGGCGAGATCACGCCGGTCACCGTCCCCAGCGTCGATCAAGAAGCGGCGCGGGACCTGGTGCGCGCCCGCGAGGACTGCCGCGGCGATCTCATGCGTGCCCGCCACCGCCTGTCGAAACTGCTGCTGCGCCAGGGCATCGTCTACTCCGGTGGGCAGGGCTGGACCGCGGCTCATGACCGCTGGCTGCGGCAGCAGCACCTCGAGCAGGCAGCGACGCGGATGGCCTTCGACGCCGACTATGACGCGGTCCTGTCGGTCACCGCACGCCGAGACCGCCTCGACGCCGCGATCACGGCCATGGCCGGCGACAGCGAGTTCACGCCCATCACGCGCCGTCTGGCCTGCCTGCGCGGGGTGTCGACCCTGACCGCGTTCGCCCTCGCAGTCGAGATCGGTGACTGGCAGCGGTTCACCGGCTCCAGCATCGGCTCCTTCGTCGGGCTGGTGCCCTCGGAATACTCCTCCGGTGCCTCGCGAGTACAGGGCCCCATCACCAAGACCGGCAACTCCCATGCCCGTCGGCTGCTGGTCGAAGCCGCCTGGCATCACCGAGCCCGCTACGCACCCGGGGCCGTCATGCGCCAGCGCTGGGAACTCGCCCCGCCCGAGGCCAGAGCTCGCGGTGACCTCGGCAACCGGCGTCTGCACCAACGCTGGGTCACGTTCAACCTGCGCCGCAAACGCCCGGTCATCGCCAACGTCGCCATCGCCCGGGAGCTGACCGGCTGGTGCTGGTCACTGGCCATGCTGACCTAACACCCCACCAGCCGCTTCGTCGCCGCAGACCGTGGTGGCAGCGCGTGGAGCAACCCGCGACACAACTATGAGCAGCCCGGCACAGCCGCGCCACGCTCGACCCTAGACACGCGGTGAGCTCCTGCCGAAAGCCCGTCCTGCGGTAACCAACCCGCGCATATCAGTCTGACCGCGCGTCGCCAACGACACGCTCACCACCAAGACGCAGCGACGAAGCACGAGGCGCCGCCAGGACCACTTCCCGGCGGCGCCTCACCCTGCCCTTGACAGGAGGGCACTACATATCAGTTGTCACGTCCGGCCCGGCCATCTCGTCTCCCTGCCGACACACGACGTGGACGAGACGAAGGAACCATGACCACCACCCAGCGCGTCAACATCGGCAAGCAGCACCCCACCCCGTACAAGACCCTCATCGCCCTGTCGGAGGAGGTGGACCAGAGCCTCGCGCGGCAGGAATCGACCCGCTGCTCGTCGAGCTCCTGAGGATCCGCAGCTCACAGCTGAACGGCTGCGCGTTCTGCCTGCGCATGCACACGCGCGACGCCCTGAAGAAGGGCGAGAACCCCGACCGGATCGCCGTCCTGCCCGCCTGGGAGGAGACCGGGTACTTCTCGGAGACCGAACGTGCCGCCCTGCGTCTGACCGAGGCGATCACCCGCATCTCCGACGGGCACGTCGCCGACGAGGACTACGACGCCGCCGCGGCCGTGCTCACCCCGGACCAGGTCTCGGCCGTCGCCTGGCTCGCCACGGTGATGAACGCCTTCAACCGGGTCGCGGTCACCAGCCGCTACCGGGTCGCCGGCTGACCTGTGCCGTGTTCGGCCGGGCCGGGTGCCGCGGCGGCTGGACGAGCCGCCCGGCACCCCCGTGACCAGGCTATTCTGCCGCCGTGGAGCTGCGGCGAATCCAGTACTTCGTCGCCGTCGCGGAGGAGGCGCACTTCGGGCGCGCCGCGGAGCGGCTGCAGATGGCGCAGCCGCCGCTGTCCCAGCAGATCAAGGCGCTCGAGGCCGAGATGGGCGTGACGCTGTTCCGGCGCACCACCCGCAAGGTCGAGATCACGCCGGCGGGCGAGCGGTTCCTGAAGCGGGCGCGAGAGATCCTCGCCGCGGTCGACGACGCGGTGACCGAGGCCGAGCAGGTCGCCCGCGGCCTGCTCGGCCGGATCGCCATCGGGTTCACCGGGTCGGCGACCTACGACCTGCTCCCGTCGCTGGTCCGGGTCCTGCGGGCGGACCTGCCCGGCATCGAGCTCGACGTCTACGGCGAGATGCTCACGCCGCGCCAGGTGCTCGCGCTGGAGGACGGCACGCTGGATCTCGCGCTGCTGCGTCCTCCCGTCCGCAGCTCCGCGATCGACGTGCGCATCCTGCGCCGCGAGCCGTTGATCGCCGTCCTGCCCGCCCAGCACCCGTTGGCGGACAAGGGGCCCGTGCGGCTCGCGGACCTGGCCGACGACACGTTCATCACCTACCCGTCCCATAACCGGTCCGTCGTGTACGAGGCGGTGATCGACGCGTGCCAGCACGCCGGGTTCGTCCCCGCCGCGATGCACGAGGTCGCCGAGACCTCGACCCTGGTCTCGTTCGTCGCGGCCGGGCTCGGCGTCGCGCTCGTCCCGGCCTCCGTTCGGCACCTGCAGATCACCGGGGCGTGCTACCTGCCGCTCGCCGGCACGACCCGGGAGGTGGAGCTGGCTCTCGCGACGCGTGTGAACGAGCCGTCCCCGCTCGTGGCCCGCGTCCGCGCCCGTGCGGAGGCCTTCATCGGCGGTGGCCGGAAGGTGAAGACCTCGCGTCATTGAGATGACAGGGGTCTCAGTGGGGACGATTTCTGTATTTCCCACGACCGAGTCCGTCGACGAGACTCGGGTCACGGTCCGGTCGTCGAGGACCGACACGCCTCGGAGGATCACCGACATGCCTGTCCCCCATCTCGCCGCCCCGGTCGAGGGTGAGTCGACGTGACGCCGTTCATGCACAGCGTCCAGGCGCTCCTCGCCGGCGAACCGGCGCCGGCCACCGGCACGGAGCAGAGCCTGCCCGCGCCGGTGCCGATCGCGACCGACACCCAGGTCATCGTCCGCTCGCTCGCCGAGCAGCTCGTGTCCGAGGCGAACGCGGTGCTACGCGCACACGGCGACGTCATCAGCCTCGACGACGAGGTCGGCCCCGGGGAGCTCGCGTTCACGCTGGGATACCGGGATCGTGCCGCCCGCGTGCAGACGGTCATGTCCGGCCGTTCGGCCCTGGTCAGCCTCATGGTGACGGGTCGGCAGGACGAACAGCCGCGTCGGCTGGCCGGTGAGGACGAGCTCCGGTCGCTGCTGCTCAACCTGATCGCGCCGGCCTGACGCCCGGTCGCGGCGAACCGCCCGTACCTCATCCGAACCGACAGGAGCCACCCGTGCAGTACGAGTTGCGCTACCAGGTCATCGAAGCCAAGCGCCAGAGCTATCAGAACGTCATCGACCGCTTCGGTGACCAACCGGCGACCCGCTACCAGGAGGCCACGCTCGACGTCGAGCCTCGGGAGAACTTCCACTACCGCCCGACCTGGGCGCAGGACCGCGAGCTGTACGACCCGCGGTACTCGGCGCTGCGGCTGACGGATCCCTACACGTATGCGGACCCGCGCGGCTTCTTCTACACCCCGTACGTGACCAACCGGGCCGGGCTGCACGACGAGTTCGGCAAGACCCTGTCCTACCTCGAGGACCGCGAGCTGCTGGGCACGCTCCCCGAGGCATGGCGCAGCGTGCTCGGGTCGGTGGTGATCCCGTTGCGCCACTACGAGTCCGGCTGCCAGCTCGTCTCCGTCACCGGCGCCCGCTTCGCCCACGGCACCTCGCTCGCACAGTGCTGCACCTTCGCCGCGTTCGACCGCATCGGCAACGCGCAGATGCTCTCCCGGGTCGGCATCGCCGTCGCCGGCGGTGTCGGTGACGTGCTCACCACGGCCAAGCAGGAATGGCTCGACGGTGCGCACCTGCAGCCGCTGCGGCGCCTCGTCGAGGAGATCATGGTCGTCGACGACTGGGCGGAGGGCCTGCTGGCGATCGACCACGTCGATTCCCTGCTCTTCCCGGCGATGTACTCGGGTCTCGACGAGAAGGCACTCCTCGGCGGCGCCGGCGCCTACAGCCTGGTCGCCCAGTACCTCACGACCTGGTTCGCCGACCAGCGCCGCTGGCTGGACGCGCTGGTCGCCGCATGGCGGGGCGACCCCGAGCACGGACCGTCGAACACCGAACACCTCGACCGCATCGCCGCCACCTGGAGGCCCCGCGCCGAGGAGGCGGTCGGCGCACTGTCCGCCGTCGTCGCGGACCGTCTGGACGGGGTCGCGGCATGACCTCCACGCTGCGCCAGGTCGGCATCGACATCCAGGACGCCGAGGAGAACCGGCCGCTGGTCGACGCGATCAGGGCCGACAACCCGGAACTGACCATCCGCCACCTGCCCGGGCTGCTCAAGCTGCAGGCCGCGGGCCGCATCGTCGTCAACCGCGAGACGGTCGAGGCACAGCTCGGCCGCGAGTGGGACACCGGTGAGTTCCAGCTGGCGATCGTGTCCTACGCCGGCAACTTCTCCGAGTGGGACGACGACCAGATCATCGTGAGTTGGGAGCACTGACATGACCCAGGCGAAACCCCGCGCGAAGAAGCTGCCGCTCAAGGAGCGCTACGCCCTGCTGACCCGCGACCTCGACTGGGAGCCCAGCTACGTCGAGCGCGAGAAGCTCTTCCCCTACACCTCGTACGAGGGGATCAAGATCCACGACTGGGACGGCTGGCAGGACCCGTTCCGACTGACCGTCGACGCCTACTACAAGTACCAGGCGGAGAAGGACAAGCGCCTCTACGCGGTCCTGGACGGCTTCGCCCAGAGCCAGGGCCACCTCGGCCTCGCCGACGCCTCGTACCTGAACGCGATCAAGCTGTTCATTCAGGGCGTCACGCCGCTGGAGTACGCGGCGCACCGTCACTTCGCGTACCTCGCGCGCTATCTCGAGGGCCCGGCCCCGCGCTTCGCCGCGCTCTGCCAGAGCATCGACGAGCTGCGCCACTGCCAGACCCAGATCCACACGATCAGCAACTACAACAAGTACTACGGCGGTTTCCACAGCTGGTCGAAGATGCACGACCGGGTCTGGTACCTGTCCGTGCCGAAGTCCCTGTTCGACGACGCGATGAGCGCGGGGCCCTTCGAGTTCCTGATCTCCATCTCGTTCAGCTTCGAGTACCTCCTGACGAACCTGCTCTTCGTGCCCTTCATGAGCGGTGCGAGCTTCAACGGCGACATGCCGACGATGTCGTTCGGGTTCTCGGCGCAGTCCGACGAGAGCCGGCACATGACACTGGGCCTCGAGGCGATCAAGTTCCTGCTCGAGCAGGACGAGGGCAACGTCCCGATCATCCAGGCCTGGATCGACAAGTGGTTCTGGCGGGCGTACCGCATGTCGGCGCTGGTCGCGGCGATGATGGACTACATGCTCCCGAAGCCGGTCATGAGCTGGAAGGAGGCCTTCGAGCTCTACTTCGAGGACCAGATGCTCGGCGGGCTCTTCCCCGACCTGGAGTACTACGGCATCAGGCCGCCGCGGCACGTCGAGGACGCCATCGCGGAGAAGGACCACCTGTCCCACCAGGTGTACAAGATCCTGCACAACTTCAGCTTCGCGGCGGCGTTCACCACCCAGACGCCCGGCGTGGAGCACTCGGCCTGGCTGTCCGAGCAGTACCCGGGCACCTTCGACGAGCTCTACAAGCCGGTGTGGGACAAGCACGCCCGCACCGAGGCCGCGGGTGGCCGGATCTTCTTCCAGGGCCTGCCGCAGCTCTGCCAGGTCTGCCAGATCCCTATGGTCTTCACCGAGCCGGACGACCCGACGTCGACCTCCTTCCGCACGAGCAGCTTCCGGAGCGAGACCTTCCACACCTGCTCCGACGGCTGCAAGTGGATCTTCGACCGCGAGCCGGAGAAGTTCGTCCAGGCGTGGCTGCCCGTCCACCAGATCTACCAGGGCAACTGCGGCGGGCCGAGCGTGCCGGAGGTGCTCGACTGGTACGGCATCCAGGAGGGCGACAACGGCGAGTACAAGGGCTCGCCGGACCAGAGGTCGTGGGCCGAGTGGCACTCCGGCGCACCGAAGCAGGGGAGCTGACCATGGCCGTCAAGGCGCTCTACGACTACGAGTTCCCGTCCGCCGACCGCGCCGAGAACTTCGGCGACGACCAGCTCGTCTACGTGCACTGGGACGGCAATCCGCTGTTCTGCTCTGCCGCGTGCTTCCGCGTGCCGAAGGCCATGCCGTTCGGCGAGTTCGTGGCCGGCGTCGTCGCACCGTGGGCCGGCTCCGACCCCGACTTCGACGCCGCCGCCGTCGCCGGGTGGCGGCTGTTCGACGAGCCGCTGCAGCCGGCCGACGACGCGTCGCTCGCCGACCTCGGCATCGGGCACAAGGCGTTGCTGCACTTCTCGGCCTGAGGAGTCGTCATGGAGACCTACACCGTCACCGTCGAACCCATCGGCGCCGAGATCGAGTGCCGCGAGGACCAGACCGTCCTCGACGCGTGCCTGCGCGAGGGGATCTGGCTGCCGCACGCCTGCACGCACGGCACCTGCGGCACCTGCAAGGCGCAGGTCCTCGACGGCGAGCTCGACCTCGGCGACGCCTCCCCCTACGCCCTCCTCGACAGCGAGCGGGACGAGGGCGCGGCCCTGTTGTGCGTCGCGACGCCGCGCAGCGACGTGACGATCGAGGGCGAGGTGGACGTCGAGGCAGGGGTCGAGGTCCACCCCGTGCGCGACTACACGGGCACGGTCGTGGGGCTCGAGGACATCGCCCCCACCGTTCGACGGGTCCGTCTGGAGCTGGATCGGCCCATTCCGTTCAACCCGGGGCAGTACGTGCAGCTCAGCACCCCGGCCGGGGAGACGCGCCCGTACTCGCTCGCCGTCGCGCCCGCCGACGCGACGACGATCGAGCTGCACGTCAAGCGCTCACCCGACGGAGCGGCGACCGAGGGCTGGATCTTCAAGGACCTCGCGGTCGGCGACGCCGTTCCGGTGTCCGGGCCCTACGGCCAGTTCTTCCTGCGCCCCGCCCGCGACGAGCCCATCCTCATGCTGGCGGGTGGCACGGGCCTGGCGCCGATGAAGGCGATGCTCCGGCACATCGAGGACCTCGGCAGCGGCCACGAGGTGGTCCTCTACCACGGCGTTCCCACGGCGGCCGATCTCTACGAGCACGAGTGGCTGCAGGAGTTCGCCGCCGCGCACGGGTGGTTCACCTACCGGCCCGCCTTGTCCCAGGAGGAGTTCGAGGGGCGCACGGGGCGGGTGCCCACGATGCTCGCCGAGGACTACCCGCGGGCGTCGGGCAACGTTGCCTACATCTGCGGCAGCCCGGCGTTCGTGCGCGACACGATGAAGGCCCTCATGAAGGCGCGGCTCTTCCCCCGCGACATCTACCGCGAGGACTTCTTCGACTCCGCCGACCGGGCAGCGGGGTCCACCGTCGTCCGGAGTCCGCTCATCCGACGCTGACCCGTCCGGGTCGGGAAGGCACGTCATGAAGATCAGCAGGGTCGAGGCGGTCCCCTTCGCGATCCCCTACCGCAAGCCGCTGCGGTTCGCGTCGGGGTCGGTCTCGGACGCCGAGCACGTCCTGGTGCGGGTTCACACCGACGACGGACTGGTCGGCACCGCGGAGGCGCCGCCACGGCCGTTCACCTACGGCGAGACGCAGGAGTCGATCGTCGCGATCGTGACGACCGTCTTCGCCCCGCAGATCGTCGGCCTGTCCCCCCTCGATCGCGAGCAGGTCCGCGTTCGCCTGGACCGTACCGTCGGCAACCCTACGGCCAAGGCCGCCATCGACATGGCGCTGTGGGACATCGTGGGACAGGCGCTCGGCGTCCCGGTGACGGACCTGCTCGGCGGGTTCGGCGACCGGATGCGCGTCGCGCACATGGTCGGGTTCGCGGAGCCGGCCGAGATGGTGGCCGAGGCGGGCCGGATGCAGGAGCAGTACGGCATCGCGACCTTCAAGGTCAAGGTCGGGCGCCGCCCGATCGGCCTCGACGTGGCGGCCTGCCGCGCACTGCGTGAGGCCATGCCGGAGGCCGAGATCTACATCGACGGGAACCGGGGCTGGACCCCGGTCGAGTCCGCACGCGCGCTGCGGGCGCTGGCCGACCTCGACCTGCAGTTCGCCGAGGAGCTGTGCCCCGCCGACGACGTACTGGGCCGCCGGTGGCTGGTGACGCAGAGCCCGGTCCCGATCTTCGCCGACGAGAGCGCGCCGACCGCCGGGGACGTCACCCGCGAGCTGCTCGGCGGCTCCGCGACCGGCATCAGCATCAAGACGGCGCGCACCGGGTTCACCGGCTCGCACCGCATCCTCGCCCAGTGCGAGGGCCTCGGGGTCGAGGTCGTGCTCGGCAACCAGATCGACGGGCAGATCGGTTCGCTCTGCTCGCTCGCCTTCGGCGCCGCCTTCGAGGGCACCTCGCGCCGGGCGGGTGAGCTGTCGAACTTCCTCGACATGAGCGACGACCTGCTCACCGAACCGCTGGAGATCCGCAACGGGACCGTGCGGGTGCGGCAGGCGCCCGGGCTCGGCATCGAGATCGACCAGGACAAGCTCCGCCACTACCGGACCGACGCCCGCTGACCCCGGACGAACAACGAGGTCTCAACGAAGGGAACAGCATGACCACCACCACCCCGTCCCCCACCGCGGCCGGATCGGGCGCCAACGCGTCCGAGGCGTTCCGGGCGAGCTCCGAGCGTCGTGGCCCCGCCGCGACGAGCCAGGAACGCACCGACCGCGTCGTCCGGCGCGTCCTCGAGGCGATCCATCAGGTCGTGCGCGAGGAGGAGGTGACCTACCCCGAGTTCCAGGCCGCGAAGCGGTGGCTGATGGACGTCGGCGAGGGCGGCGAATGGCCGCTGTTCCTCGACGTCTTCGTCGAGCACGAGATCGAGAAGGTCGCCGCCCGGACCCAGCGAGGAACCGTCGGCACCATCGAGGGCCCGTACTACCTGCCCGGCCAGACCCGGCTGCCCGCGGTGGCGACGCTCCCGATGCGCGCGGACGAGAAGGGCGACAAGCTCGTGTTCAGCGGGCAGGTCCGCGACCTCGACGGCCATCCCCTCCCCGGCGCCGAGATCGACTTCTGGCAGGCCGACGCGGACGGCTACTACTCCGGCTTCGCGCCGCACCTGCCGGACGGCAATCTGCGTGCCGTGGTCGTCGCCGACGACCAGGGCCGGTTCGAGATCAGCTCGATCAAGCCCGCTCCGTACCAGATCCCGACGGACGGACCCACCGGTGCGCTGATCTCGGCCGCCGGCTGGCACCCGTGGCGGCCCGCCCACCTGCACCTGATGGTGCGCGCCGACGGGCACCGCCAGATCACCACGCAGCTGTACTTCACGGGCGGCGAATGGCTCGACGACGACGTCGCGACCGCGACGAAGGACGAGCTCGTCCTCGACCCCACGCCCACTGCCGAGGGCTGGGCCGTCGAGTACGACTTCGTGCTCGAGCGCGCCTGACCGCCCGGGTCCGGCTCCGGCCGCCGGAGCCGGACCCACGGCCTCGTGCCACAGCGGGCGGGCGACGTGGGTCGCCTGCCCTCCCGAGAGGACACCTCACATGCTCTTCCACGTCACGATGGATGTCGCGATCCCCCGTGACCTCGCCCCGGAGGTGAGGGCCGATCTCGTCGCCCGGGAGCGGGCATACTGCCAGGACCTGCAGAAACAGGGCACCTGGGTCCACATCTGGCGGGTCGTGGGCCGGTACTCGAACGTCAGCGTGTTCGACGTGGACTCCTCCGACGAGCTGCACGACATCCTCTGGAACCTGCCGCTGTTCCCCTTCATGACGATCGCGGTGACGGCGCTGTGCCCGCACCCCTCCGCGCTGTAGGCCGCTGCGCAAGATCGGCCGGAAACCCTGGGTCAGCCGGGCAGGAGCAAGGAGCTGGTCGGGGTGCCGACGGGATCATGGGTGTTCCGCGGGATGTTCACCGCGACGCGGCGTACGCGCTCACGCGCATCGACGAGCTCATCGTGGACCTGACCCCCAGGACCGGTTCACCAGCACCGCGGCCATGCTCGAGACGGCGGTCGAGATTCGCGGTCGCGCCGCAGCCGCCGGTCTCGTCGCCTGACGGACCCGCGGTCGACCCGCCCGGCCGGGGACGAGCGCGCGTCAGGTGCGGTAGCGGCGGGCGTAGCGGGCGGCGGCCGCCGCCCGCTCGTCGGCGCCGGCGTCGTCGCGGACCCGTTGCGCGGTGCCCGGTGGGTAGCCCGCCTTCTGCACCCTGTGCTCGACGGACCCGTCGGCGGTGTACAGCACGTACTGGAGGGCGACGAGCCAGCCGAGCAGGGTGGCCAGTGCCCTGACCCAGAGCGGCCCGGGAACCAGGAGCAGGACCGGCACCGTGATCAGCCCGAGCTGGACACAGGCGCGGGCGAAGTGGCGGAGCTGCCACGTGGGGCGGGTCGCGTCGTACAGGACCCACTCGCGGTGGCGGGCGGGCAGGGATCCGCCGAGCGCGTACCACAGCCATCGCACCGGGCTCGGACGCTGCACCGTCGTCATGGTCGGGCTCGTCTCCTGCCGTCCTCGCCGCGGATCGCCGCGGGTCTCGCGGACGAACACGTCGTCACGGTCCAGCCTATCTCGTTGCCGAGTTTCGAAGTTGCCACGATGTGCAAGCACCGACCGTCGCGTCAGAGGTCGTTGCCCGCGTAGGAGAGGTTGAAGCTCTTGTTGACCAGCGGGAAGTCGGGAACGATCGTGTCCGCGAGGGCGACGGGCAGGGCGGGCCAGTTGAAGAAGCTCGGGTCGACGATCTTGAGCCGGCGCAGCGTGCCGTCGTCGGCCAGCTCGACGCGGTGCGTGATGGTGCCGCGCCAGCCCTCGACGATGCCCACACCCGAACGGCCCGAACCGGGTCGGTCGCGCGGGTCCACGCGGTGGTCCGGGCCGTCGAGCCGTTCGGCGAGGGCGGCGATCGTCGCGACGGCGAGGTCGATCTCCTCGCGTCGCACCTGGAAGCGGGCGAGCACGTCGCCGCCGGTGCAGCTGTACTCGGCCCGGGGCAGTTCGTCCAGGAGCACGGGGTGGTCGTGGCGGGCGTCGACGGCAAGGCCGCTGGCCCGCGCGACGTAGCCGAGGGTGCCGAGCTCGGCGGCCTGGTCGCGGGTCAGGACCGCGGTCCCGGCGAACCGGTCGTGCACGACGCTGTGCCCGAGCGCGAGGTCGGCGATCTCCGCGACGTCGGCGGCCACCCGGGCGAGCACAGCGGGATCGGGCAGTGCGACGACGGCCGCGCCCCCGGGAACGACCGCGCCACGCAGCAGGCGGTGTCCGGTGACCTGGTCGTTGAGCCGCAACAGTCGTTCCCGGACGCGCTGGGCGTGTGCGTTGAGGACGCCGTGGCCGACGTCGTTGCACAGCGCCCCGAGGTCGTTGACGTGGTTGTAGAGGCGCTCCAGCTCCAGCAGCACCGCACGCAGCCGGTGGGCCTGGGGTCCGACGTCGATGCCCAGGGCGTCCTCGATCGCCTGGCAGAACGCGACCCCGTGCCCCACGGTGGTGTCCCCGCTCGCCCGCTGCGCGATCTCGAGCGCGTCGGCGGGACCGCGGCCCTCGACCAGCTTCTCGAGCCCACGGTGGACGAACCACAGCCGGGCCTTGAGCTTGAGGATCGTCTCGCCGACCACCGAGAACCGGAAGTGTCCCGGCTCGATCATGCCGGCGTGCACCGGCCCGACCGGGATCTCGTAGACGCCGGGCCCCTCCACCGGGCGGAACGGGTAGGGCCCGTCGGGGTCGCCGAACGCCGGGGCCGGACCGGCGTCGGAGAGCATCGGGTACCAGCCGCGAGGCCAGTGGAAGTGCCGGACGAGCCTGCGCGGCAACGGGTGGCCGACCGGTTCGATGCCGAACAGGTCCCGCAGCTCGCGTTCGAACCGGCCCGCCGGGAACGAGAGCGCGGCCAGGCTCGGGAGCGCCGGCCGGCCGGGGTCGAGGTGGACGTGCAGCTCGGTGCGCAGGTCGGCGCCGGGCTGCACGAACAGATGGACCGTGCGCAGCCCGCCGCCGGACGGCCGGTCGTCGTGTCCGGCGACGAGGGCCAGCCGGGCGCCGCCGGCGAGTAGTGCGGCGGCGCGCTCGGGCAACGCGTCGGCGGGCACCGTCGAGACGATCCGGCCTGCGCCGGTACCGATGGGCGTCGTCATGGTGCTCCGGTGAGGGTGCGCGCGGCGTGGGTGATCAGCTCGGCGAGCGGGCCCGCGGTCACGCCGAGCACGGCGGCGGCGAGGAGGCCGGCGGCCAGGGCGACGGCGGTCGACCGCGGCAGCCGCCGGGGCGCGGCCGCCGCCCCGGGGCCGTCCGGTGCGGGGCCCAGCAGCATCCGTCCGGTGTGCCGCAGCATCGCCGCCCCGATCACGACGACGAGCCCGAGCGCGACGACGACCGCCCAGCCGGCGGAGGAACCGTCGCCGCCGGCCAGGCCGGCCCGCACTATCGCGAACTCGCTGGCGAACAGGCTGAACGGGGGCAGCCCGAGCAGGGCCAGGACCGCGAGGCCCGTTGCTGCCGCCAGGCCGGGCTGGGTCGCGACGAGCCCGCGGACGCGGTCGATCCGGCTGGTCCCGGTGAGCTGCGCGATCCGGCCGGCGCCGACGAACGCGACGCTCTTGACCAGCCCGTGGCCGAGCACGTGCAGCAGCACCGCCGCGGTCGCGGCCGCCCCGCCGATGCCGGCGCCGAGGGCCAGCAGGCCCATGTGCTCGATGCTGGAGTAGGCGAGCATCCGCTTGTAGTCGCGCTGGGCCAGCAGCAGCGAGGCCGCGACGGCGAGCGAGACGAGCGCGGCGCCGAGCAGCAGGGCCCGGACGAACCCGGGGCCGAGCGCGGCGTCGGCGATCACTTTGACCCGCAGGATCGCGGAGAACGACACGGCCAGCAGGACGCCGGACATGAGCGCCGACACCGGGGCGGGCGCCTGGCTGTGTGCGTCGGGCAGCCAGGCGTGCAGCGGCGCGAGCCCGGCTTTCGCCCCGAAGCCGAGCACGAGCAGGACGACCGCGATCCGGGTGACGCCGGGGTCGAGGCCGGGGGCCGCGGTGACGAGGCCGGCCCAGTCCAGCCCGTGCCCGCCGGTCCCGAGGGGCGCGTGCGCGGCCGCGTGGTTGAGCAGCACGAGTCCCAGCAGGGCCAGCGCGATGCCCGTCGAGCAGATGACGACGTACTTC
This sequence comes from Pseudonocardia sp. D17, assembly GCF_036984265.1. Taxonomy (NCBI): domain Bacteria; kingdom Bacillati; phylum Actinomycetota; class Actinomycetes; order Pseudonocardiales; family Pseudonocardiaceae; genus Pseudonocardia; species Pseudonocardia sp. D17. The sequence continues at coordinate 32,071 of NZ_BPRG01000076.1, forward strand.
CAGGCCGCCTCCACCGCCCCCCGGGTGCGGCCCTGGCCGACGAGGAAGGCCGTGACGATCGTGGTCGCCTCGACCGCGACCCACAGCACGCCGAGGTCCGCGGCCAGCACGGCGAGCGCCATCGCGGCCAGGAACGCGTGCACGAGCACGCTCTGGCGCCGGGCCGTGCTCGGCGCGAGCCGGCCGGCGTCGACCTCCGCGGCGACGTGGGCGGGCGCCGCGATGGCGGCGACCATCGCCACCGCGCCGATCACGACCAGCATGAACGCACTGAGCGCGTCGACGCGCAGCCCGGCGACCTCGACGGGACCGTCGGCGACGACATGCGCCCCGAGGCCGGCTGCGACCGCAAGCACGGCGGCCGCGCAGCCGATGCCCGCGGCAGCGGCCGTGCGGCGGCGGGCGACGGCGCAGCCGGCCGCGGTCAGCGCCGGGACCGCGATCGGCGCGATCGCGAGCGCGGCGAGCGTGGGTGTCGTCATCGGTCCCGCAGCTCCCGCAGCTCGCCGAGGTCGACGTCGCCGAAGGTGTCGCGGATCCGCCCGGCGAGCACCTGCAGCACGAGCACCGCCAGCAGCACGTCCAGCGCCACCCCGACCTCGACGACGAGCCCGATGCCCGACGTGGTGAGGAACCCGGCGGCCGTGATCCCGTTGTCCACCAGGAGGAACCCGACGAGCTGGGAGACCGTGTGCCGGCGGGTGACGAGGACGAGCAGCCCGATCAGGACCACCGCGACCGCCACCGGGACCGCCCGCGTGGCGGGCGACTCCCCGAGCTCGACGAGCGGGACCGAGACGGAGAACGCCAGCAGCACGAGCGCCGCGACGGCCAGCAGCGACGCGGTGACGTTGACCACCGGCCGGACCTCGCGACGGGCCGGTCCCGCCCCGGCGAGCGCGCGGCGCAGCAGCCACGGCAGCAGCCCCCCGCGCACCGCGAGGACCCCGATCGTGACGAGCCCCAGCTCCACCGAGCGCTGCGCCCAGGCCAGCACACCGACCAGGGCACCGAGCGCCAGCCCGTGCGCGGTGAAGATCCGCAGGATCGTCGGCAGGTCGCGCCGCCAGACCACCAGCACGGCGGTGAGCAGCAGCGCGCCGGCCGCGACGTCGAGCAGCGCTGCGGCGGGAGGGCTCATGACGACGGGCTCCATTCCGGTGTGTCCTCCACTGGCGTCGATCCGGTCAGCCGAGGACGTAGGCGGTGGTGACGGCGAGCAGGGCCAGCAGGAACGACCCGGCCAGCAGCTCCGGCACCCGGAACAGCCGCAGCTTGGCCAGGAACACCTCGAGCGCGGCCAGCCCGGCGCCCACGACCCCGACCTTGACGGCCAGCGCGACGACCCCGAGGGCCAGTGCGAGCGGGGACGCGGTGGTGGCGATCCCCCAGGGCACGAACAGCGAGGTGAACAGGCCGAGATAGACCGACAGCCGCATCGCCGAGCCCAGCTCGACGAGCGCGAGGTCCGGGCCCGCGTACTCCAGGACCATCGCCTCATGGATCATCGTCAGCTCGAGGTGCGTCGACGGGTTGTCCACCGGCAGCCGTCCGGTCTCGGCGACGATCACGGCCGCCAGCGCGACCGCCGCGAGCAGGCTCGCCGGTGAGATGAGCCGCTGCGGGTCGTCGAGGGCGGTGCCGACGATCGTCGGCAGGCTGGTCGACCCCGTGGGGACGGACAGCGCGAAGATCGCGACGAGGGCGGTCGGCTCGACGAGCGCGAGGACGGTCACCTCCCGGCTCGCGCCCATCCCGCCGAACGCGGTCCCGCTGTCCAGCCCGGCGAGCGCGATCACGACCGTGGCGTGGGCGAGCAGCGCGACGACGACGAACAGGTCCGCGACGGGCGGCACCGCGGACGCGGTGGTGACCAGTGGGGCCACGACCGCGACGACCAGCGTCATGGCCACCAGCAGCACCGGCGCGACCCGGAAGACCTCCGTCGTGCCACGCGGCGAGATGGACTGCTTGCGCACCAGTTTCCGCAGGTCACGCCAGGGTTGGCCGACGCCCGGCCCGGCGCGGCCCTCCAGCCGCGCCCGGACCTGGCGCATCAGACCCAGCAGCAGCGGCGCACCGCCGACGATCACCACCGCCTGCAGCACGCCACCGGCGACCCCGAGGGCGCTCACCGGGTCACCACGAGCCACGCGAGCAGGCCGCACAGGGTGACGAACCCGTAGCCGAGGTAGCGGTGCACGCTCCCGGTCGCCAGGCCGCGCCCGGCCCGCCCCCACGCCGTGGCCGCGTCCAGGAGCGGGGTGTAGAGCCGACGTTCGACCCGGTCGGGCAGCTCGCGCCGGTAGGACACCGCGGCGACCAGGTAGCGCGACTCCTCGTGGTGGCTGACGTCGACGTCCTGCTCCGGGGCCAGCACGTCGTCGAACACGCGCTGCAGCGGCTCGGCGAACGACGTCGCGGTGTACTCCATGCGCGCCGAGAGCGGGCCTGCCCCGCAGTCCCACAGCCGCGCCCGCCTGCGGTCCCGGCGACGAGCCAGCAGCCGGAGCGCACCCACGACCGCCGCCGCGGCGGCGATCAGCGTCACGACCAGCAGCACCGGCGACAACACACCGCTCACCCCGACGAGCTCGATTGCGACCGTTCCCGTCACCGCCGGCGCGGCGTGCACGACGCCCCCTGCGACCTCGGCCAACGTCGGGAGCACGAGGGTCGGGCAGACCGCCGCGGCGACACAGGCCAGGCCCGCCAGCACCATCGCGGTCAGCGCCGCCGGGCCGCTCTCGGCCGCGGCTGCCGCACCGGCGCCACGCGGCCTGCCGAGGAACCCGATTCCGAAGGCCTTCACGAAGGTCGCGACGGCGAGCCCGGCGGTCAGCGCGATCGCCGCGACCCCGAGCGGCAGCACCACCGCGGGCACCACGCCGGGCGCGGGGAGCCCGTGGATCAGGGCCTGCAGCAGCAGCCACTCGCTGACGAACGCCGCGCCTGGCGGCAGTGCCGACGCCGCCAGCGCGCCGACGCCGAACGCCGCCGTCGTCACCGGCATCCGGCTGCGCAGCCCGCCGAGCGCGTCGAGATCGCGCGTGCCGGTCGCGTGCAGGACCGATCCGGCGGACAGGAACAGCACCGTCTTGAACGCCGCGTGCGTCATGACGTGCAGCAGCGCCGCGGTCAGCGCCAGGCCGGCGAGCGCGCGGCTCCCGGCGGCGGCGAACATCCCGCACGCACCGACGCCGACCAGGACGAGGCCCATGTTCTCGGTCGTCGAGTAACCGAGCAGCCGCTTGAGGTCGCTGCCGACCGCGGCCTGCAGGATGCCGTACACCGCCGAGACCGCGCCGAGCACGAGCACCGTCACCCACCACCACGACGGGCCTCCCCCGAGCAGGTCGACCCCGACCCGGACGATCCCGTAGACGCCGAGGTTGACCATCGCCGCCGACATCAGCGCCGACACATGGCTCGGTGCCTCGGGATGGGCCCGCGGCAGCCACGGGTGCAGCGGCACCATGCCGGCCTTCGAGCCGAACCCGGCCAGGCAGGCCAGGAACGCCGGACTCGCCGCCGCGGGCGACAACCCGCTCGCGGCCGCCCGGATCGCGGCGAACGAGCCGTCGCCGGCCGCGCCGGCCGCGACCAGCAACCCGACCATGATCGCCACGAACCCCGCGTGCGTCATGACGGCGTACCAGAGCCCCGCCGACGCCACCGCGGGGCGCTCCCGGTGCTCGGCCACCACGAGCACGAGCGACGTCAGCGCCATCAGCTCCCAGCAGTACAGCAGCGTGCCGACGCTGCCCGCGGCCGGGACCAGCAGCAACGACGCGACGAACGCGGGCAGCGCAGCCTGCACGCCGGGCCCGTCGAGACCGTGCCGCGCGGCCCCGATCGCATATGTCCCGGCGGCGATCGCCACGACGCCACCGACAGCGAGGAACACCCCCGACAACGAATCGACGTCGAGCTCCAGACCGATCAGCGGAAGCAGATCGGGGCGCGCGACCGACCAGGTCGTGCCGGTCGTCGCGACCACGCCCGCGACCGTCCCGAGCAGCCCTGCCGCGACCACACCGACGCCGGTCACGGCCGGCCGGTGGCGGCGCGGAACCGCCAGGGCCGCCACCGTCGCGGCCAGTGCGACGACGACCGCCGACACCAGTCCCCAGCCCACCGCGTTCATCGGGCCACCGTGCTCACCGGCCGGTGCACAGCCGCAGCGCGGCCACGATCGTCTCCGGGCGAGGCGGACAGCCGACGACCTCCAGATCGACCGGGACGACATCGGCGACCGCGCCGACGACGCCGTACGCCTCGGCGAAGACCCCGCAGTTGCGCGCGCAGTCGCCCACCGCGACGACGACCTTCGGCTCGCCGACCGCCTCATAGGTGCGGCGCAGCGGTTCGACCATGTTCCGGGTCACCGCGCCGGTGACGACCAGCGCGTCGGCGTGCCGGGGCGAGGCGACCAGCCGCGCGCCGTACCGCTCCGCGTCGTACACCGGCCCGAACGCCGCGCCGATCTCCAGCTCACAGCCGTTGCACGACCCCGCGTCGACGTGGCGGACCTGCACCGAGCCGGCCAGCTCGGCGGCCACCGCGGGACCCGCGGGCACGGGAGGTGCGGGTGCGGGCTCGGCGGCCCGCCCGAGCCGGCGGATCGCCCGC
>NZ_BPRG01000076.1:36817-41371 GCF_036984265.1 Pseudonocardia sp. D17
CGAGCAGCTCCGCCTGCCCCGACAGGACACCGGACAGGATCGCCCGCGCGACGGCGAGCAGCTCCGACACCTCCGGACCCGTCAGCGAGTAGAACACCGACGAGCCCTCCTTGCGCGTGCGGACCAGACCTGCCCGGCGTAGCACGGCGAGCTGCTGCGAGAGGTTCGCCGGCTCGACGGCGATCTCGGCCAGCAGCTCCGACACGGCGTGCTCGCGCACGCTCAACAGCTCCAGCACCCGGATCCGCACCGGGTGGCCGAGCGTCTTGAAGAACTCCGCCTTCGCCTGATACAGCGGCGTGCTCATCAACGCCCACCCCCTTCGGCGTCCCATCTTCACACGCGCTCATCAGTTGCAGACATTAGCAACTGCGTAAGTCTTTGCGTCCGGGGACCCGGCTGCACGCCCGAGGGCGACGGCGGGCTCGTGCGACAGCACCCGGACAGAGCGGGCTCCCGCGCCCTTCGGTGCGCCCGCGAGCGGTGCGCGCGACGTCGCCGCGCCGACCGACGGACACCACTCCGGCGCCATGGAACGGAGTCGCGCGACCACGGACGCGATCACCCGCCGCCGTCACGGGATCGGTATCGGAGTGATTCCCACCTTTGCGATCCGCACGTTGGACAGGTTCCGGAAATTGATCGTCGTCTGGGTCACGTCGAGAGTCGGAATTCCCAGCGTGCCGCCGCCGTCGAGACTCAGTCCGCCCCGCTGGTCGGCATCGGTGGCAAGGATCCAGCCGGCCACCGCTCCGCCGCCCGCGGCCCGGTAGAGCCCGGCATCCCCCGTCACCGCGCTACCGGTCACCGGCGCGGCCCGGCCGTCGGCGAGGGTGAGCGTGCCGGTCATCGTCGAGTCGGTCAGCTCGAGCTGGAGCTGACCGGCCGGCTGGCTCGCGTCGACCGTCGTGCCGTCGGACGGGACGTTGAACCAGGCCTGGATGGTCGGCGCCGCCGGCGACGAGCCGGGGACCCCGTTACAGACGTACGCCAGCGCCCGGGAGCCGTCGACGACGACGGCGACGAAGGCGTCGGTCCCGCTCGCCGTCCCCACGAAGGTCTTCGTCGACGCGGCGGGGCTCGCCGTGGGCGGCGCCGCCGGGGCCTGCGGCATCGCCGTCTGCGGCAAGGTGCTGGGTCGCTCGCTGTTCGTGCAGCCGACGAGAAGAAGCACACCCGCAACGGCGAGCAGTACCGATCCGAACCACCGGACATTCCTGCAGTCGGTCGACATGCCCGGTGAGTATGGACCCGGCCTCGCCGCTCGATCCAGCAGAAAGGGACGTTCGACCCGGGAAACGGCCCCCGATGGGCCTCGACGCGTACGGGGAGAACCAACGGGCGTTCGGCCGCTGATCGGCGAGCGGCGTGCGCGGTGGTCTCAGGGGAGCCGACCGGTCAGCGTGCACGCGCGCTCCCGCAGCCGGTCGGTCGGCCCGGCGTCCGCGTCGGTGAGCAGGGTGACCAGGCGCAGCGGCACCCCCGTCGGACGACGACGCGGCAGGACCTGACCCGGTGTCGACCCGGCCGGCCCGACGTCGGCCGAGGGGCCGCGATCCGTGCCGTGACCGGTGCCGCTCCGGCTGCCCCGGGCGGGGGTCAGACGGTCGTCAGCGCCGCCGCGGCGAACGAGACGTTGAACCGGTCGCACCAGATGCTCAGGCTCGGCAGTGCGGCGAGGTCGACGTCGGGCGGCACCGGGTAGTTGGAGCTGCCGACGTTGCCCTTGAGCTCCCCGAGGTCGACGTGGCGGCCGTCGTCGAAGACGTGCCAGCCCTCGCGGCCGTCGATCACGGGAGCGTCCGACAGCCACACCTTCAGCAGCGGCCCGTCGCTGGTCCGCAAGTCCTGCAGGCGCAGGATCCGGGAGCCGTCGGAAAGGCCGAGGACCACGACGGATCCGCTGCTGGCGTGCTCATGGCTGATCAGCTCGCCGCGCGCGAGGACGACCGGCGCAGCCGCTGCGGTGGCAGCGGTCGCGGCCGGGCCGGCCTCGTCCACGGTCCGGTCGACGAAGAGTTTCCAGGGCTCGAACACGAACAGCGCCACGACCACGAGCACCGCGCCGACCACGAGGACGACCCGGACGGCCGGATGCCGGAGCACGACGCGCAGCGACGGAGCGTTGGTCATGCGGGCTCAGTGTGCCGGTGGGCCGCAGGCGTTACAGGCCCGCGGCGAGCCGACGGCCCTCGGCGAAGAACGCCGCGACGGCCTCGGCGTCGGGCAGCTCGTCCGCGGTGCGCAGGGCGCCGAACGGGGCGTTCCAGAACTCCCCGTGCCGGGGCCGCCACGGACCGACGTAGGCATAGGGCGCCGGGACCTGGGCATCGCCCGGGGACACCCCGTAGTTCACCTCGTCCAGCGTGACGCCGAGGTCGAAGTGCTCCGGCCAGATCACCGGCTCCGCGCCGGGCGCGAGGCTGCGCAGGGCCTCGTCGCCGCGGGCGAACCAGTCTGCGAGGACCTCGGCGGCTGCAGCGTCGACGGTCAACGGCCTGTCGGGTCCGACCCCCGAGCCGTCGGCGTAGAGGCCGACCGGCGCCCCGACCTCGACACCCGCGGCGCGTGCCAGTTCGCGGCACGTCCCGGCGAGCGGCGCCTGCCCGCCGTCCCAGCGCAGTTCGGTGCCCACGACCCGCATCGGGGTGGCCACGCCACCGAACCCGCCCGGCGTCACCCGCAGCCGGATGGTGCCCGCCGCCCGGTGCTGCGGCCCCGCCACGACCAGCTCGGCCACGGCGTGCAGTGAGCGCCTCGTCTCGACCAGCAGCTGCTCGTCCATCTCGTCCTCCTCGTGTAACGCCACGCCGGGTCCGGGTCACTGTTCCCGCGGTACGTGTCGGACGACGCGGGGAGCGTTACATGGACCTCAGGAACACCGACCTCGGGACCTTCATGCCGATCGCCCGGTTCGACGACCTCGCCGAGGACGTCCCGAGCCACGCGGCGGTCGACGGCATCGACCTGGTGCTCGTGCGGCGGGGTGCGCTGGTGCACGTCTTCGAGGGGCGCTGCCCGCACCGCGGCGCGCTGCTCGCCGACGGCCGGGTCGAGGGCGCCAACCTGATCTGCGGCGTGCACGGCTGGGACTACCGGCTCGACACCGGGGTCTCGGCCTACAACCCGGCCGAGCGGATCTACAAGTTCGGCTGCCACGTGCGCGACGGCGAGGTGCTCGTCGACAAGGCCGATCTCGTCGAGTACCGGGGCATGCGGCCCGAACGCGCGGTCACGTCGACCTACGACCGGCTCTTCGACGACCCGCACCAGGACACGGCGGAGGAGCCGTTCGTCTCGGAGATCCACGCGTTGGCGCGCAACGGGCTCGCCGGGGCGCACGGCAAGGTCGCGGCGATGGGCGTGCCCCGGGCCGAGCTCCCCTCCTGGGACGACCTGCAGGTGCTGACCGCGCAGCTGCACCGCTTCCCGCGGCTGGACGACGAGCCCGTCGACACGGCGGTGACGATCGGTCCCGCGGCGGCGAAGCCGCTGCGGCTGGAGATCCCGGTCTTCGTGTCCGACATGAGCTTCGGCGCGCTCTCGGCGGAGGCCAAGACCGCGCTGGGCCGCGGCGCCGAGGGAGCCGGCACGGCGATCTGCTCGGGCGAGGGCGGCATGCTGCCCGAGGAGAAGGCCGAGTGCTCCCGCTACCTCTACGAGCTGGCGTCGGGCCGGTTCGGCTGGGACGAGATGCACCTCGACTCCGTGCAGGCCCTGCATCTCAAGCTGGGCCAGGGCGCCAAGACCGGCACCGGCGGGCACCTGCCCGGGACGAAGGTGACCGGCCGGATCGCCGAGGTCCGCGGTCTGCCCGAGGGCACGTCGGCGGTCTCGCCCGCACGGTTCGTCGACTGGGTCACGCTGCTGGATGCGCGGGCGCTCGTCGACCGAGTCCGGGAACGGTCCGGCGGAATCCCCGTCGGGGTGAAGATGTCGGCCCAGCACATCGAGTCCGACCTGGACGCCGCCCTCGAACTCGGCGTCGACTACGTCATCCTCGACGGCCGCGGCGGCGGCACCGGCGCCGCCCCGACGATCTTCCGCGACACGATCAGCGTTCCGACGATGGCCGCGCTGGCCCGCGCGCGCCGTCACCTCGACCTCGCCGGGGCCCGGGACGTGACGCTGGTGGCGACCGGTGGGTTCCGCCGCGCGCAGGACATGGTCAAGGCGCTCGCGCTCGGGGCCGACGCCGTCGCGGTGTCGAACGTGGCGCTGCAGGCGATCGGCTGCGTCGGGATGCGGGCCTGCCACACCGACAACTGCCCGATGGGCATCGCCACCCAGAAACCGCACCTGCGGGCCCGGCTGCCGGTGCAGCGGGCCGCCGAGCAGCTCACCCGTTACCTCGGCGCGATCACCGAGCTGATGGTGGTGCTCGCCCGGGCGTGCGGGCACGACTCGTTGTCGCACTTCACCCCGAGGGACCTGACGAGCTGGAAACGCGACGTGGCCGAGCTGGTCGGCGTCGAGTACGCGGGGGTGGCCCGATGAGACATCCTCTGTCAACCTTCGGGTCAGGCTGCTCGTCCGAGGGCTCGGTTGCGGTTG
>NZ_BPRG01000077.1:0-17254 GCF_036984265.1 Pseudonocardia sp. D17
CACCGAAAGCGCTCCCTGCCGGGAACCACCGTGCGAAGGGAAGGTAGAGCCATCAGCACGACGGCGCGCCCACCGCTGCGGCTGCATGACGCCGGGGCTCCGCTGACTCTTCTCGGCGTGCTCGCGTTCGGTTTCGTCCTGAGCCTCACCACCTGGCTGAGCGCGTTGATCGCCGCGGCGCCCGGCTTCTCGGTGCCGGCGCTGGGTAGCCCGTTCCTGCGGGCCTTGATGCGCGGCATCGCCGCGGGCTCCTTGGAGCCGATGGTCGGCGCCACTGGCTCTCGCTCCGCGTTCTGGTTCGCCTTCGCCGCGATGTGCTGCCCGATCATCGGTGGCGCCGTCTCTCTCACGATGGTCGTGTCGGACCGGCTGGGCCGGCTCGGGTCACCAGCGGCGTCGCTGGCCGGGCGACGTGACTATCGCGATATGCACGGCCGTGGAGCCCAGCAGCGCGCGGTGACCCTGCGTCCCTCGCTGTCAGACCGTCAACTGACCCCTGCTGATCTGGGGATCCGGCTGGGACGCCTGGGCAAGCAGGACCTCTACGCCTCCGAGGAGGACGTGCTGCTCGAGATCGCAGGCCCGCGATCGAACAAGACCTCGGCGATGGTCGTCCCGGCGGTGCTCTCCGCGCCCGCCTCGGTGATCACCACCAGCAACAAGGTGGACGTCTACACCCTGACCGTCGGCGTGCGGTCGCAGGTCGGCCGGACCTACGTGCTGGATCCGCAAGGGCTCTCGGGCGTTGAGCAGACCTGGTGGTGGAACCCGCTGACGTCGATCCAGGACATGGCCGACGCGCAGCTGCTCGTCGCACACTTCTCCCAGACAATCGGCGCCGGCCACGAGCGCGCCGACCCGTACTTCACCAAGGGCGCCGAGCGCCTGCTCGGTCAGCTGCTCGTCGCGGCCGCCCGCGGCGGCCCCGGCCACAGCCTGCGCGACGTGCGGCAATGGCTCGCGACCCGCAGCGAAGAGCCGGTCCGGCTGCTAAAGGACGCCGGATTCAACGACCTCGCCGAAGGCCTGCAGGGCACCATCGAGGCCCCGGCAGACCAGCGCGGCGGCCTTTACGAGACCGCCCTGACCGCGATCAGCTGTCTGGAATCCGAGGCCGTCGCCCGCTACGTCACCCCGCCCTCGACGTGGACGAGCGCACCCCGGATCAACCGGGTCGAGGAGTTCGACCCATGGTCGTTTGTCGTCGGCGGGCACGGGCCGGGCGGCGACACGTTCTACATGCTGACCCGCGAGGGCGCCGGTACGGGTGCGCCGGTCGTCGCGGCCCTGGTCGACCACCTCCTGCGCATCACCGCCGCGGCGGCCACCGCCCGTGGTGGACGAATCGACCCGCCGGTGCGCGCGGTGCTCGACGAGGCCGCGAACATCTGCCCGATCCGCAACCTGCCCGACCTCTACAGCTACTTCGGCTCGATGTCGATCCAGGTCATGACTTTCCTGCAGTCCTACGGACAGGGTGTCGCGGTCTGGGGCCGCTCGGGGATGGACAAGCTGTGGTCGGCCGCGACGATCAAGCTCGTCGGGGCCGGCGTCCACGATCCCGAGTTCTGTGAGCACGTCTCGCGACTGATCGGTGATCACGACGTCCCGACCTGGTCGGAGCAGCGTGGCCGGGGTGGGTCGTCGACGTCCTACTCGACCCGCCGCGACCGGATCCTGGCCGCATCCGACGTCGCCGCGCTGCCCAAGACCCAGGCGGTCCTGATCGCCTCCGGCCGGCGGCCCGGGCTGATCACGCTGCTGCCCTGGTACGCCGAGCGTGACGCGGACACGATCAGCGAGTACGCCGCAGAGGCCGCCGACCAGGTGCGACAAGCCGCGGTCGCCTCCCTCGGATCAGCCAACCCGCTGGCCCGCCTGCTCACCCACGAGCGTCAGCGCACGCTCGGGAACGCCCAGCAATGACCGCCGATGAGCCCGACAACCTCGCCGCGGTCGTCTACCGGCTGGCCGGCGACCATGCCGCGCTCGCAGCCCGGGTCACCGAGGTCGAGGACCGCGTCGACGAGATTGGCAGCGTCCTTGACGACCTCGAGGCAGCGGCCGCCGCCGCGCCCGTCGACACCATCTCGACCATCGCGCCGGAGCCCGCAGCAACCGAACCTCCTGACGGCGGCCCTGCCACGGTCGAGGTGGGGCTGGATCTACGGCGCCTGGTCGACTGGGTCCGGGAGAACATCGCCCTGCTGATCGAGCGCAAGCTCCCGCAGACCGGCGGGCCGCCCTACTGGTGCCGGAAGTGGTGGATGCATCAGGAGGCGATCGCCCGTTTCGAGGCGTTGCGCCGGTCGTGGGCCGAAGCCGTGACCTCGGGCGAGGGCAACGCGATGGTCGTCTACTTCGAGCATCTCGACCTTCAGCTCGGGGTGCTGTGCGCCGACTACGGGCCGTTCTCGGGATGCACCCGCGGTCACGCACCGGCCGCCACCGCGCTGGGCCACGACGACCCGGACGAAGGCTACTTCCGCGACTTCGAACAGCTCTGCGGTTGAGCCGCGTCACCCGCCCCTGATCACCAGCGCAGCGCTATAAGCTGCAGAAACGGAGAGCGCCGTGCCCGGCCGCCGCCGTCGACGGACCGATCCAGCCGACGACCAGCTCCGGCTGGACTTCCTGTTCAGTGGTCCCGCTGAGCCGGTGTCGGACGTCGACACCGGCGTCGCGCCGAACGGCGTCGCGTCCGAGCCGCCGACCGCCTCCGCCCCGAATTTCGTCCATGACGTCGACCTCGAGGAAGCCAGCAATGAACCGGTACGGCCACCAAGCGATGAGCCACTGGCGACGATGGCTGCCCCAGCGCTTCGCCTCGATCCCGCAGCCGGAGAGGTTCTTCACCGAGCTGGGCGAGCAGGTGGAGAGCCAGATCATCGAGCTGACGCAGACCCTGGCCGGGGACGACCCGCCGGGCGAGGGCTACATGAGCAAACTCGGGCGGCTCAACATGGCGCGGCTGCAGGCCGAGGAGATCGTGCTGGGCGAGCTGGTGCTGCTCCCGGCGGAGCCCGGCGTCGAGGACAACCCGCAGGCGACGCTGCCGCGCGAGTGGGCGGACCTGGCTCAGACACCCGAACCCCCGACTCGCTAGCCGACGCGGCGCCGCGGCACGCGGTCAAGCACGTCCCGGGTTCGGAGCAGGCGCGCCGCGCCGCGCATGAGCTGTCGGTGGCCGCGCGCGCGGCATTCGACACCGCCGACCACGACCGTGCGCTGCAGCTGATCGACGCTGCCGAGGAGCTCGACCCTGCAGCCGCGGAGAACTGGGCACGGATCCGCGGGATCATCGCTGCAGCGCGGCCGGCACCGGCGGCGGCAGCAGCCGCTGGTACTCCCCCGTCACCCGGGGAGACGCCCACGCCTGCTCGGTTCGACCTCACCGAGCTCCAGCGGGCACGGGAGCGCGCGAACTCCCTCGCCCAGCAATCGCGACACTCCCAGGCCGCAACCGTGCTGGCAGCCGCAGTCGCCCCGGCGACGCAAGCCTTCGGGGCGGTGGCCCCGCAGGTGTTGCAGCTACGCGTCGAGCTGGCCGAGACCCAGTTCAACGCAGGTGACTACGCCGGTGCCGAACCGGTCTTCCGGGACCTGGCCACTGATCTCGCGGATGCACAGGACGCCGACACTGACCTCGTGTGGCGGTGTCGTCGTCAGGCAGCCACCTGCCGGGCGTTGATCGGCGACACCGGCGAGGCGGTTCGCCAGCTGACCGCGCTCATGATCGAGCACCACGCCCGCTCCGGCGCCGACGACGAGGTGCAGGAGCTGCGCGAGCAGCTGCGCCTGCTCGGCGTCGAGGTCGAGGTCGAGGTCGAGGTCGGACGCCAGGTAACCATCGAGGCGGGCCCGGCCGCTGAGCCGTCGACGTCCAGCCCGCCACCAACCGAGGCCGCTACCGCTGTGCCGACGGCCCCGGCCGCCGCTGCGGTTCATGGCCCCGCGCCGGGTTCCGGCGACGATGCGAGGCAGCCAAGCGCGCCCACCGTGTCCTCGGAAGCGGGGGCGCCAGCACCCCCGAGGCTGGATACCGGAGCCGAACCGACAACGGAAGCCGAGCGCACCGCCGCAGCCGATCCAACTGACCGTCCGCCGACCAACGAGTCCAGCGTTGCCGTACCCGCGCCTCGTCCCGCCGAGCCCACGGCATCCGTCGCAGACCCAGATCCCAACGCGGTGCCGTTGGTGTCCGCGGCTGCGCAGTTCCGTGCCGCGACCCAGGACCAGCTGGCTCCCTCAGGGTCGCTCGCCCGAGTCCGCGCGAACATCGCGGCGCTGCAGACGCTGCGCGCTCCTCGAGACGACCGGCCGTTTACCGCCGACGAGCAGGCCATCCTCGCCCGATGGTCGGGCTGGGGCGCGGTGCCGGAGGTGTTCGATCCACTGCGCGAGGACCTCGCCTGGGCCCGAGCCCAGCTCGCCGACCTCCTCGACCCGGAGGAGATGAAAGCGGCCGCGCGCAACACGCTCAACGCCCACTACACCGACCTCGGCCTCGTCGCACCGATCTGGTCTGCGCTGCAACAGCTCGGCTTCCGCGAAGGCCGCGTGCTCGAGCCGGGCTGCGGCTCCGGGAACTTCATCGGCGCGGCACCCGCGGGCGCCCAGATGGTCGGCGTCGAGCTGGAGCCCGTGACCGCCGCGATCGCGGCCGCGCTCTACCCGAACGCGCAGATCCGCAGCGAGTCGTTCGCGCAGACACGCGCTCCGGCGGGCAGCTTCGACATGGTCGTCGGCAACGTGCCGTTCGGGAAGGTGGTGCTGGCTGACCGGGAGTACAACGCGCCTGGTCACAGCCTGCATAACCACTTCATCCTCAAGTCCCTCCGGCTCACCGCCCCCGGCGGGCTGGTCGCGCTGATCACCTCGCGCTACACCATGGACGCCGCGAACCCAGCGGCCCGCCGTGAGATGGCTCAGTTGGCCGATCTCGTCGCCGCGATCCGCTTGCCCGAGGATGCCCACCAGCGCGCGGCCGGCACTCACGTGGTCACCGACCTGCTGATCTTCCGTCGGCGTGAGGACGACTACGAACCGGACTCGACGTCGCCGGCCTGGGAGCTCACCGAGCTGGTCGAGATCGACGGCAAGCAGGTGCGGGTCAACGGCTACTTCGCCGCGCGACCGGAGATGGTGTGCGGGCGCCTCGCCGTGACCCGCGGACAGTTCAGTGACGCTGACTTGACCGTCGTCGCGGACGCCCCGGCCGCCGAGCTACTCGCCGAGCGGCTCACCGCGACGGTCGCGGAGGCCGCTGCCCGCGGCCTGGTCCACGCGCCGTCGGCTCCGGCCGCAGCCCGGCCGGCGGCGTTCGTCCCGGCCGATGCCCACGTCGCCGATGGCCACATCCACCACGACGGGACGCAGTTCGTCCAGGCCAGCGACGGCCAGTACGTCCCCTTCGCGGTCCCGAAGACCCAGGAGCCCGAACTCCGGGCCCTGCTCGAGCTGCGGGACACCGCCGTGCGGCTCTTGGAGGCCGAGGCGGCCTCCCTCGACTACACCGTCGAACTCGACGAGCTCCGCGAGCAGCTCAACACCAGCTACGACGCCTACCTCTCCCAGTACGGCCCGCTCAACCGCTTCACCTGGCGCCGCACTGGCCGCACCAACCCCGAGACCGACGAGCCGGTGATGGCGCGGATCGCGCCGCCTCAGGGCAGGTTCCGAAGCGATCCGGCCGCGCCGGTCGTCTACGCCCTGGAGCACTTCGACCCCGCGACCCAACACGCCACCAAAGCCGACATCTTCACCCAGCGCGTCGTCGCGCCACGCGCACCGCAGCTCGGCGCCGACACCGCCGAGGACGCCCTCGCGATCTGCCTGGACACCCACGGTCGGGTCGACATCACCGAAATCGCGCGGCTCCTGGGCCTCGACGACCAGCAGGCCCGCGCGGCGCTCGGGTCGCTCGTATTCGAGGACCCCGGCCAGGACAACAAGCTGATCCCCAGCGCCGAGTACCTCTCCGGACAGGTTCGCGAGAAGCTCGCAATCGCCCGGGCCGCCGCAACCGACGACCCTCGGTTTGAGACCAACGTCGCCGCACTCACCGCGGTGGTCCCCGCCGACCTCGCGCCCGAAGACATCGTCGCCCGCCTGGGTGCGTCCTGGATCGACGTTCGCTACGTCCAGCAGTTCCTGCGCGAGCTCCTCGACGACAGCCGCCTCACCGTCGAGCACCCCTACGGCTCGAACTGGAAGGTCGACGGCGACTGCTACGGGATCACCGCCACAAGCACCTGGGGAACCGAGGACTACGCCGCCCCGAAACTCGCCGAAGCGTTGCTCGAGCAGCGCCCGATCGTGGTCCAGGACGAGGTCGAGGTCTCCGTACCCGGAGGCGGGACGACAACGCGACGAGTCACCAACCTGGCGAAAACCGTAGCCGCACAGGGCAAGGCCGACGAGATCGCGGCACGCTTCGGCGACTGGGTGTGGGAGGACCCGCAGCGGGCCACGGAGCTGGCCCGGGTCTACAACGACCGGTTCAACTCGCTGGTGCTGCGCAGCTACGACGACGTCAAGCTGACCCTGCCGGGACTGGCGCTGTCGTTCGAACCTCGCCCGCACCAGCTCGCCGCGGTCGCACGGATGATCCACGAGCCGGCCGTCGGGCTGTACCACGAGGTCGGGGCCGGCAAGACCGCCGAGATGGCCATGGGTGTGATGGAGCTGCGCCGGCTGGGGATGGTGCGCAAGCCAGCCGTGGTCGTCCCCAACCACATGCTCGAGCAGTTCGCCCGGGAGTTCCAGCAGCTCTACCCGCGCGCGAAGCTGCTCGCCGCATCCAGCGCCGACCTCGTCAAGGACAAGCGGCGGGCGTTCGTGGCTCGCGTGACCACCGGCGACTGGGACGCGGTCATCATGACCAGAACGGCCTTCGAGCGGATCGCGATGTCCCCCGCCGCCCAGGCCGACTACCTCGACGCCCAGCTCAGCGAGCTGCGAGAGGCCCTCGAACGCCAGCGCAGCGAGGGGCAGGGCCGCAGGAACACCCTCAAGCAGCTCGAAACCCGGCTGCTCAACGCCGAGGAGAAGATCAAGGAACGGCTGGCCAAGGACTACGACCCGGCCGTCACCTTCGAACAGACCGGCATCGACTACGTCGTCGTCGACGAGGCCCACGACTTCAAGAACCTCCACACCGCCAGCCGGATCCCCGGCGCAGCGATCGAGGGCTCCAACCGGGCCGCCGACCTGGAAATGAAGATGCACTACCTGCGGCGCCGCCACGGCCTGCGGGTGGGCACGTTCGCCACGGCCACGCCGATCGCCAACTCGATCACCGAAGCCCACGTCATGCAGCGCTACCTACGCCCGGACCTGCTCGAGGCCGCGGGCGTGCTCGACTTCGACACCTGGGCCGCTACCTTCGGGCAGACGACCGCCGAGATCGAGATCAGCCCCGACGGCGGCACACCGCGGCTCAAGGCGCGGTTCGCGAAGTTCCACAACGTGCCCGAGCTGCTGCGGATGTGGTGGGTCTCTGGCGATGTCAAGACAGCCGAGGACCTCAACCTGCCGCGCCCGGAGCTGTTCGCCCGGCCCGAGGACGGCAAGCGGCTCCCGCAGACCGTCATCGTGCCGGCCTCAGCAGAGCTCGTCGGGTTCATGAGCGAGCTGGCCGAGCGCGCCGAACGGGTGCGCAGCCGCGCCGTGCGCCCCGAGCAGGACAACATGCTGCTGATCTCCAGCCACGGCCGCGCCGCCGCCCTGGACATGCGGCTGGTCGGCCACCCGATGGCACCCGGCGAGTCGAAGATCGAGGCCGCCGCCGACAAGATCGCCGATATCTGGCGCGAGCACCGCGACGACCCCTTCAGCCGCCGCGACGGCACTCCCCACCCCACGCCTGGGGGGTTCCAGATCGTCTTCTGCGACCTCAGCACTCCCAAACCCGACGGGTGGAACGCCTACGACGAGCTGCGCGCACAACTCGCCACCCGAGGCGTGCCCGAGGAAAGGGTGCGGTTTATCCACGATGCCCGCAACGACCGGGAGAAGGCCGAGTTGTTCGAGGCCTGCCGCAACGGCGCCGTCGCGGTGCTGGTCGGGTCGACGGGCAAGATGGGCGTCGGCACCAACGTCCAGGCCCGCGCGATCGCGCTGCACCACCTGGACTGCCCATGGCGGCCGGCCGACCTTGCCCAGCGCGACGGCCGGGCCCTGCGCCAGGGCAACGCCTACGCCGAGATCGGCATCTACCGCTACGTCACCGAGGGCTCCTTCGACGCCTACAGCTGGCAGACCGTCGCCCGCAAGGCCAGCTTCATCGCCCAGGTCATGCGGGGCCGGCTCGACATGCGCGAGATCGAGGACATCGGCGATGCCGCCTTGTCGTTCAACGAGGTCAAAGCCCTCGCCGCGGGGAATCCGCTGCTGCTGGACAAAGCCAAGGCCGACGCCGAGCTGACCCGCCTGGAACGACTCGAACGAGCCCACCAGCACAGCAAGGGCCGCCTCCGGTTCACCATCGACGCCCACCGCCGTGGGATCGACCGGCTCACTGAGGAGGTCGCTGCCCTCACCACTGCGATCGACGCCCGCCGCGACACACGCGGCGAGGCCTTCAGCATGCGCATCGACGGGCAGACCTTCACCGACCGCGCCGACGCCGGCAAAGCCCTCACCGACCGGCTCCTGCTCGCCCTGAGCAACACCACCTCCGGGTCCGAGCGCACCCTGCGCGGTGTCGCCGAGCTCGGCGGCCTGAGCTTCGACGCCACCGTCCACAACAACCGTCTCCACACCGGCTACCAACTGCAGGTCGCGGGCCTGCACGGCAGTCCGGTCACCGGGTCTCGCACACAGCTGCTCGAGTCCAAACCGCACGGCCTGACCATCCGCATGGAAAACCGGCTCGCCGGCCTGGACAAGTCACGTACCGACACCGAGGACGCCATGCAGTCCGCCCACGAGGAGATCGCACGAGCCGAAGCCCAACTCGACGCGCCCTTCCCCCACGCCACGGCCCTCGAGGAAGCCCGCCGCGTCGCCCGCGACCTCGACCGGCAGATGGCCGAGTGGGCTGCCGAGCAAGAACGGCCCCCGGCCGAACCTGACACCGGGGAGAGCCCCACCGTGGCCGAGGAGCTCGGACCCGCCCAGCAGCACCCCGCCGCGCGAGCGGCGGTCACCGTCGCGCCCCGCCCCCCGTCCGAGCCGCAGCCCGCCGCGCGCCGGCTCAGTGATCCGAAACCCCTGCGCCCGGTTCCGACACAGCAGAACACCAGTGCGCCACAGCGACAGCCTGCGCACCAAGCCGTAAAACCGTGAGCCCACGGTGCCTGCCCAGGACCGTTCATGGACAAGACCTCGGCTCCCGGAATTGTTGACACGCGCTCTTCAGCTAAGTCACCGGGGTGCGGAATGTCTGCATAAATCGGGCGTAACCGGACATACTCGCCATATGGTCGTGACTGAGCGTCGTCCGCTGTAACGGGTCTCTGGATCAGAGCGAACACCATCGCAGTGTCCGCAGTCCCCCACTTCTCTCGACGCCGACATGCACAGAGGGACAGCTCATCCCACACATATGAAGGAGATCAACTTGGACTCGGGAACCTCGCTGCTGCTCATATTGGTTCTGTTGTTCATCGCGGTCTTCATCTGGCAGTACGTCGCATCCGGCAACGCGCGCACGACGACGCGGGTGGAGACTCCGCGCGCCCCGCAGGAAGCTGCTCAGGTCGTCCAACAGGCATTCTCCGGCGCGCGGAGTGCCCTGTGGACCGCAACGTCTGGTCCGGGAGCGTTCAACATGCGCAGACGAGGCAAGGACGGCGGCATCACCATGTCAATTGACGTCCACGCCCTCCCAGCTGGCGGGTCAGCCGTTGACATGTGGGCCTCGGACTACAACCAACGATTCGTTGCGCTTATCAACTTTGCAGGTTCGGTCAATAGCCGCAAGAAAGCTATAGCGCGCGAATTGGCTTCATAGCCGGTCGATCCGAAATAAGACCTCGCATGGACGAGGTGGTTTCCTCAGCCTGACAGAGGCGAATCCTGGGAGGCGACAGCGGTGGCCTGGTTCTCAAAACGCAATTCTTCGGGGATAGTTCCAGATGTAATTCTGAGCCAGCTCGGCGACTTGGGACACGCTTCCCTCGCAGCACGCGCCAAAGGCGTCCACGTTGACGACCCCCGCTTTGATTGGAGCAACTTCTACAGCAAGTTCCTGCCTGCCTATCAAAGCAACCTCGAACAAGCCATTGCCGAGATACACACAGCGGCCGGCGACGACCTCTTCGCCCGATTCGGCGGTAGCCGCGTAGTAGCTGAATTTGATGGCAACATCAAGGAACCTCTCTACTTAGACATGCTGGATGCCGGATTGCAGTTGATGTACGATCGCGGACTTTCAAGCCACCATCTCACCGGGTACGAGGCTGACCGATGGTTCGAGACACGTGGCGATCTTCGGGCTACCTTCGACCGGATCGTTGACGTCGAGGTCCCAGAGGGCCAAGTGACGACGATCGAACTAGCTCTCGGGCAGAAAATCATGGTCGCGCAGATGGGGCCCGAACCGACCGACAACAGGTTCTACATCGAGCGGATTGACGACCACGTCTATCGTGCGTTTTCAATGCGGGAAGCGGAGTGGGGAGACGGCATCCTGAAGCGCTGCGAAGAACCAACAATCCCAGTCCAGGGGAACGCTGACGGCGCCCTTCGTGCGCTGGCTCGCTACCTTCGGTTACCCCCATACTGGGCGTATGAGGAGATGCGGCCCTACTTTCCCGAGAAGCGAAACCTCCACTGACGGACGACGTTGAAAATGATGCGCCGCCCCCAGGTTCGGTGACACACCTTCTTCAAGATGGACGCAGAACGGTAGTTGAACTACGCCAAGCTGACGGCCTCAACATTGCGGCACCGCCCGGTGCCGGGACACCGCCGGGCGCCGGACGACGACGAGGACGAGGACGAGGACGAGGACGAGGACGAGGACGAGGACGAGGACGAGGACGAGGACGAGGACAGGAGACGATGAGATGGCATGCCCCTGTGAGCGTGCACGCAAAGAGAAGGAGAAGTGCGCGTGGTGTAAGGAAGCTGTGGCACACGGGATTCCTCCTGAACGCCACAACTGTCAATGGGGACGCTGTTCCTAAGGTATAGAATGCGAGGAATCTGATGGGTGCTGTTCCACCGCCACAGAAGCCGCCGGCAATCGTGCGCCAGGCCGTACAGAAGCCAGCATCGGCAAAGTCTCACGCGGACCAACGCGCCAAGGAAGCTGCCCGTCGGGCCGTCGAGCAGGCGACACGGCGAAAAGGAGGGCCAACGACCGGGGGGAAGTAGCGCGCCGCTCAATATCGACGATAGCTCGTCGTCTCGCCCTTCCGAGTCCACGCAAGGCGAGACGACGAGCAGCTAGCCGGTGTCGCGGTCACGACCAGCAGGCCGTTGTGCTCGACTTCAAAGGGGACGGGGGACGGGGCCCAACCGTAACGCTCTCGCCGCCCCTCGGTCAGCGGTTGAGCTCGCACGTTAGCGACTGAAGATCCACCAGCAGCTGGTAACTGGGCACCGATAGGCCGCGCTGATACCCGGTCGCACCCGTAACGCAGGACGCTTCGCGGACGAAAGGTCCGGTGACGGCCGCGCTCCGAAATGGTCGGCAAGACCTGCTCATGCGAGGACGACACCCCTATGGAGTCCATTATCGCGCGCGCCGTGGCCACTCTGGCCCTGGGCGCGCTGGCCACCGGGCTCGCTGCCGCCTGCTCCGACCAGGTCCCGCCGGCGCCCGCCGGCGTCGCCGCGCCGGCGACACCATCGACGACCGTGCAGGCCACCACCCCGAACCCCACGCCACCGCCCACGTCGGCTCCGGCCCAGCCCACGTCGCCCAAGCCCAGGGCGAAGCCCAAGGTCGCCTACTCGTGCGAGCCCGACGCACCCGCGAAATTCGGCGACCCCGCCCACCCGAACACGATCACGAATAAGTCCTGCCCGGCCCTGAACGCCGCCAAGGAAAAGGCGGCCCGCGACTACCAGCGCAAACTGGACGCCGAACGCAGCGCCGTCAGCGACGCCGCGCTGCAGGCCTGCCGCGAGCAGACCGGCCAGACCACCGCCCAGTGCCAGGCGCAGGCCCGCGCCGGTCTGGCCTCCTGATCGAACTCGTCCGAGGTCGGCCGCGTAGGGCCTCTGGGCCCGTGCCGCAGCTTCCGACCGCATGTGCTGCGGTTCCAGGTGATCGAGGACGGCGAGGCGCGCTATGAAGATCAATTCGTAGGCGTCGTCAAGGGTCTGTTCACCTTGCTCGGCGCGGAAGAGGGGCTCGCCCTTGCCAACCGCGCCCAGGAGGCCACCGCGTCTGGAGCGACTGCCGACGCCGCTGCGGCCTTCCGGGTTGTCGGTCCGAGCCGGGTCGACATCGAGGTGAGCGACTTCCTGATCATGATTCAGCCCCACCTTGAGGGCCGATTCCAGGTGGCCGCACAACGCTGGACCCCAATGGGTACGCGGCTCGTGCTCACCCGGCCGTAGTGTGCTATGCCAGAACGGCTTGCTGTACCGTAGACGTTGCAGTTGATGTCACGTATGTGCTCACCAGGGGCCGCATCCGGGCAAGGGCTACGACCCCCGGTGAGGTGTCGGCTGCTAGGAGAACAGCAAGATCACGACCGGCAACATGGCCGTGATGAGTTGAAGGGTGGCGACCGTCAGGTCGGCGCCCTTCTTCTCTTTGTGGCACCTGCAGCAAGCCATCGTCTGTATCACCTCCTTTTGCTTAGCTGACATGGGCAATCGTACTGCCCGCACCCACAACTCCCTGACGCGCAGAAGTGCGGTGCATGCGTGCAGCACCCATTGGTTACGGAAAGTAGCTGAGAGTGACAGTGGGGAATCACTGCAGGTAGAACTAGGTGAGTAGCGTGCTGACTACTGGCTACGATTTCCCGGTAACCACCCCCAAATGGAGTCGCAACGTGAGCAGAGTTGCGCAAAGTAGTGCAGTTGTATGCGTCTGAATTCGTCCTTCTCCCTACGAATCCTGAGCCAGACGGCTGTCGTGATGCGCCGGGCGGTCTTGTGTGTTGCGTAGGCGCACCGGTGATCTGCACGCGTGCAGGCGACCGGCCTGGAGGTAGGTCACCGGGCCGCAGCCACGCTCACATCACCGCGCGCTGATCATCGAGTACTGGCTGGCCCGCTACCGAGGGTGGCGCACCACACGTCGAGCGCGCCGCTCTGCCGGACGGAGATACCCGCGCCGTAGCAGGTGGGTTGCTGTGCCGCTGACAGCACCCTGGTCGAACGGTGGGCGCGGCGGAACGGACGATGACCCTGCCATGCAGGGTGGTCCTACCCTCGACGCCGGACTGCGCCACCCCGGGCCGGGTGGCTAGCTGGCGGAGCATGCTCGTTGCTCGACAACCGCGGAGGTGGCACGGTCGCCGGTGTCGCGCGCGGGCCCCCATCTGCCGGCCCAGCGAACATCGCGGCTGCGATGGACGGGGCGGTCTGGCCACCGAGCCGTTCGGAGGTGCGCTGCGCCATGTTCAGGGCCTGTTGGGCGTTCTGCAGCAGAGCCCTTGTGTCAACCGTGCGGTCGCCGGCGATGCTGTCGAGTTCGGTCCGCGCGCGGTGCGTGACGCGTTGCAGAGCGGCGCGCCCGATCACGTCGGCGGCGCGGTGGCCAGCGAGCCGGTCGCCGCGCTCTGCCAGCCGGTGCAGCGTCGGTGCGTCGTAGCCGGCGGGTTCGAGGTCGGCAGCGTGGGCGACGGCGCGTGCGGTCTCGACCTCGACGGCGACCAGCACGAAGTCGACCGGGTCCCCGCGCTGGGTCATGTCGAGTACGACCCGCCAGGTCTGCGCGGCGTCGGCGTTGGCGAAGTCCTCGGGTCGTAGCCACTCAGCGGCGCACGACCGGACCTCGTGCGACACCAGGCACGCGCCCACCAACGCCCGCTCGGCCCGTTCGATCTCCGCACCGGACGGCGCCGCAGCCTTCGGGGCGGCGCCGGCCGACACCCCGGCCGCCGCCTCGGCAGGCGGTGGGAGCTCAGCGACTGGTGGCGCTCCTGACAGGGCTTCGAGGATGGAGACCCTGCCGCTGTGCGAGGTTGCGACTCTGCCTTCCAGCCGCTGCAGGGCTGCGCGCACGCCCGACAGCGCTGGGGCCATGACGTCGGGGGCGTGCTGGCCGTCGTGTTCGGGGGCTGTACGGCCGAGCTGTTCGATGCGCGCGCCCGCGGCCGCGACGTGGCGGCGGACGGAGTTGTCGAGCACGATCCGCGCGTAGCGGACGTGCTCGCTGCGCGCTGTCCCGCCCCGGCCACGGTGCGCGCGGTCTGGTGTCGCCGGGGTCATCGACAGCAGCGTGTGCAGGGCCGGCGCCGAGAGCGGGCCGAGGCCGCTGCTATCAACGTGGGCGTCGTGGTACTCGCCGCGAGCAAGGATCCCGGGGAGGTCTTGAAGGACGACCGGGCGGTGGTCGGCGATCAGTCCGGTCAGGGTCTGGTAGATCGCGCGGTGCGCCCAGTGCTCGAAGTCGGCCGGTTCGAGCCAGTCGGCGACGTCTCGGATCCGAGCGGGCTCCCACAGCAGGGCACCGAGCAGAGCTTGAGCGGCGAGGTCGCCGGCAGCCGCGCCGCGGGCGTCGGCCGCGCTCACCGCCCGGGCTCCGCGTCCCCGGCGTCGCCGGCGTGCGCCGCTGTCAGCTTGGCGGCGAGCCGGTCGAACTCCGCGGACGCGGCGGGCGACGCGGGCTCGAATTCCCCGTCGGCCGGGCCTGTGGTCGGCAGCTGCCACCAGAGGCCGTCGATGCGGACCGGGACCGGGAAGTGCTCGGGCATCAGCGCGTGGGCCTCGCCGCGGTGCAGGAGCTGACGCATCTCGTGCTGGCTGATCGCCATTTCAGCGGCTCCTCGTCCGGTCCTGCTCGTGCGTGGGCGGGCGCGGACGTCGCGGAGCCGCGCCTACACCACCCCTTACTGCCGGGGTCCGGGTCGCGACCGCGGCCGCGTGGGGCACGTAGGCCACCTCGGCGCGCAGCGCCGCAGCGACCTGCGCGCCGTGCTGCTCTGCTGCGCTCGCCCGTTCCGCGGCCGCCGCCTGGTCGTGGACATGCGCGTCGACCTGACCATCGTGGTCTTCCCGCTCCGGAGTGTCCGCGGCGTCGGGTGTCGCGCGGGCATAGCCGGCGAGCACCTCGTCGCGGTCGGCCCGGGCCTCAGCCGCTGCTACAGCTGCACCATGCCCGGCCGAGGCGGCTGGCGCCCGACCCAGCCGGGCCGCCAACCGGGCGTCCTGCTCGACGGTTCCCAGCCCGATCGCGGCATCCAACCCGACCCGGTCGACCGCGCTGGACTCGTCGAGCTGCTCGGTCCAGCCCAGATGAGCGGAGGCCGCAGTCCGGGCAGAGTCCTCCGGCGGGCGTTGCGTCGGCCCGCGGTCCTGGCCGGGCTCGCGACCCGCCGCTGGCTCCGCGTCGTCGACCTCGGTCGCGCCGGCGTGCGGCGTCGCACGGGAGCGCTCCGCCCGGCCGGTGAGCAGCGTGGCCGCGAACGCCGCGGGACGCCTCGCGGAGTCGACCTGGGTCGTCGTCAGCGACGCGAGCAGCTCGTTCACCGGGACGCCTTCGTTCTGCCAGTCCGCCAGTTTCTTGGCCAGGCGCGGCCACGCCGAGCAGCCCACGATCTTGTCTGCTGTGGCGCGCGGCAGCGACTCCTCGACCAGGCTCGCCATGCTCGCGCGGCCTCCGGCCACGGGGGGCCGTTCGGTGAGGTTGCCCCGCTGGCGGACGATCGCGGCGAGGTAGCTGGCTGGGTCGACGGCGTTGCGGATGCGCCCGACCGGTAGACGCGCCAGCAGCCCGTCCACCGTCCGTCCCTCGTCCATCTGCGCGTTGATGCCGTCGAGCAACTTGTCGTAGCCACGGGCGGTCTGAACCTTGGAGAGCACGTCACTGGGCAGTGCCTTCGTCAGCGCCTGCTCGATCGCGTGCGCGTGCGCCGGCCGGGTCGCGTCCGGGCCCGGCGGATCGGCCGCGGACCGGGCCGCCCGGTGTTCGGCCTGCGCGCGCAGGTCGAGGTCGACCGGCTCGTCCTTCGGCAGCATCTGCTCGACCAGGTGCGCCGCGAGCGCGGCGGGGTTGTCGACATCGGCCCCCATCAGGCGCGCCGCTCCGACCTCGGTGAGGACCGTGGTCATCGAGACCCCGTGCGCTTCCATCTGCGCCAGCCGCCACGCCAGCGCCCCAAACGCCGGATTGAACGACTCTCCCGCCCGGCGCCGAGCCTGCGTCGGCTCGATGACCGCATCCGCGAGACCCCCAGGCCAGACCTCGCGAACCGCCGCGGCGGCGCGCACGAGCCGCTGCTGCTCGGTGTCGACCCCCTCCCGCTGCGCAGCGTGGGCCCGGTCCGCGGCCAGACCGGCGAAGCCGTGCAGGCGCGCCACCTTCTCCGGTCCGCCGGCCATCAGGTCGTCCGCCAGCGCCCGCACGGTGGCCTCGTCAGCGCACCGCACGACTGTGCGGACCGGGCTTTGGTCGCCAGCCGGGCGCGCGAGCGCCTCCAACCCCCAGGCCCCGAACGAGTCCGCCGGGCCGAACGTGACACTGACCGCCCCGCCGGGGGTCACGCCGTCACGGTGCTCCGGTTCCCCCGCACCCCACGGCTCCTCGCCGCGCATCCGCCGCTCGAACTGGGCGCGCTCCTGGTCGGTCATCGTGCGGACCGGCGGATCCGCGGCGGCGGCGAGCTGGTCGTGCTCGCGGGCTGCGTCCTCTCCTCGGTTCCACGCGCGGCGCCCGAGCTCGAGGCGGCGCTGCCGCACTACCCCGGCCAGCCCCATCAGCGCTTGGGTCCACAGCTGGGTCTGGTCCCGGCCCAGTCCCAGTACCGGCACCTCGGCAGTCTCGGTCACCGTCGTCTCCCCCGATCATCGCCGTTCCCCGACCGACCCGGTGCCGCTCCAGGCCGTGACCGCCCGACATCCGGGCGCGCCCGCCGGCCAGCGGGCTGCTGTCCTCGCGCCGGCGTCTCCCCTTTCCGACCGGGTGGACGGCTGGCCGACGCCAGCAGGTCCGCGCTATGCCGGGCCGCCGCGGCTTGGGCCAGGCACTGCTGGCTCTCCCGATAGGCGGCGACCTCGGCGATCAGCGCCGCGAGCGCGACCGCGAGCTGCGCGACTCCCTCGTCACTGCGAGGGCCGGCGACCGCGCGCAGCGCGATCAACCGCCACGCCGCGGTCCGCAGCTCGGCGGCCACCGGAG
>NZ_BPRG01000078.1:0-1452 GCF_036984265.1 Pseudonocardia sp. D17
GGCTCTTCCCAGATGAGGGTGTAGTTGGCGGTCTGGTGGCGCGCGGGGTGGTCGGCGCGTCGGTGCACGGGTAGAGGTCGAGGCCTCCCGAGGATGAGAAGTTCTCACGCCGCCATCCAGGAAGACCTCGACGTGTCTGACGCTACCTTCACGACCCCTGACGTCACGACGTTCTGCCGCCTGGACGAGCTGGGTCTCGTTGTCGTCGGCCAGCACCTGCAGCCGGACAGAGCGGTGCTCGCCTGCCGGGTCGAGGACCAAGCGGACGACCACTGGTGCCGTCGATGCGGCTGTGAAGGCAGCCCGCGGGACACCGTCACCAGGCGTCTGGCGCATGAGCCGCTGGGCTGGCGCCCGACGACCCTGCTCGTCACGATCCGCCGCTACAAGTGCACCGGCTGCGGCCACGTCTGGCGCCAGGACACCAGCCGCGCCGCCGAACCGCGCGCCAAGCTGTCCCGGACCGCCCTGCGGTGGGCTCTGGTCGGGCTCGTCTGCCAGCACCTGACCGTCGCCCGCCTCGCCGAGGCACTGGCGGTGTCCTGGGACACCGCCAACGACGCCGTCCTCGCCGAAGGCAGGCGCGCCCTGCTCGACGACCCGACCCGCTTCGACGACGTGAAGGTCATCGGCGTCGACGAGCACGTCTGGCGCCACACCCGCCGCGGCGACAAGTTCGTCACCGTCGTCATCGACCTCACCCCGGTCCGCGACAGGACCGGCCCCTCACGACTGCTGGCCATGGTCGAGGGCCGCTCAAAGCAGGCGTTCAAGACGTGGCTTGCCGAGCGGCCGAGGGCCTGGCGCGACGGCCTGGAGGTCGTCGCCATGGACGGCTTCACCGGCTTCAAGACCGCGACCACCGAAGAGCTGCCCGAGGCCGTGGCGGTGATGGACCCGTTCCACGTCGTCCGTCTCGCCGGCGACGCCCTGGACCGCTGCCGGCGCCGGGTCCAGCAGGACCTGCACGGGCACCGAGGCCGCAAGGACGACCCGCTCTACCAAGCCCGACGGACCCTTCACACCGGCCACGATCTGCTCACCGACCGGCAACGCCAGCGCCTGACGGCGCTGTTCGAGAACGAGGAACACGTCCAGGTCGAGGCCACCTGGGGCATCTACCAGCGCATGATCGGTGCCTATCGAGAGCCCGACCGCGACCGCGGCAAGCAGCTCATGACCAACCTGATCGAGTCCGTCACCACCGGCGTCCCGACCGCCCTCACCGAGCTCCGCACGCTCGGGCGGACCCTGAAGAAGCGGGCCGAGGACGTCCTGGCCTACTTCGACCGACCCGGCACCAGCAACGGCCCGACCGAGGCGATCAATGGACGACTGGAGCACCTACGCGGCTCAGCCCTGGGCTTCCGCAACCTCACCAACTATGTCGCCCGATCGCTACTGGAGGCCGGCGGCTTCCGGCCGCGGCTACACCCTGGATTGTGAAGAGCC